>NHEN01000192.1 GCA_002172625.1 Verrucomicrobiaceae bacterium TMED86
AGCTACTAGATCAACCCTTATCTCTCTGACGCCATGAAATCACCACTCTGCTCCCGTCCCTTCTCCGACGCGCACTCACGTCGTGAGTTCCTTTACGGCCTCGGCGCCTCCATCGGATCCGTCGCGATGACCGACCTCCTTGCCAAGGAAGCTGGACCCATGTCACCCAAGCCACCCATGGGCGAACCCAAGGCCAAAAACGTCATCATGCTCTTCATGGAAGGCGGCCCCGGGCACATGGACACCTTCGACCCAAAGCCAAAGCTTACCGAGCTCCACAAAACAGAATCCAAGAACGACCGCGGCCTCGCCGCAGGGCAATACCAATTCTACGTCGGTAGCCCTTTCAAATTCCGCAAGGTCGGAGCCAACGGCATCGATATGTGCGACCAGTGGCAACACCTCGCCGATCCCTACGTCGCCGACGAACTCTGCAACTACCGCGGCTGCCAGGCCGAGTCCCTCAACCACCCCGAAGCCCTCTTCCACATGAACACCGGCAGCCGGCTCGGTGCTGATCCCGCTCTCGGTGCCTGGGCCACCTACGGACTTGGCTCCGAAAACCAAAACCTCCCCGGCTACGTCGTCATGACCGAAATGGCCCTCCCTCAGGGCGGCTCCAAAAACTGGTCCAACGGCTTTCTCCCCGCCTTCTATCAAGGCACCGCTCTTCGCCCCACCGGCTCCCCGCTTCTCGATCTCGAGTCACAGCCTTTCAAATCGCGCGACCACCAACGCGCCGCGCTCGATGCGCTCGCCAGCCTCAATGACGAACACGCCCGCAAGCATCCCGAACATGCCGACCTTGCCGCGCGTATGGAGTCGTATGAACTCGCTTACCGCATGCAAATGGAAGTCCCAGAAGTCGTCGATCTCGACGGCGAACCCGAGCACGTCCGCAACATGTATGGCATGGATAACAAGACCACCCACGACTTCGGGCGCCAATGCCTCATGGCCCGCCGCCTCGTCGAAAAAGGCGTCCGCTTTGTCCAAATCTTCGCCGGTGGTTGGGACAGCCACGACTACCTCGAGCGCGGTCATTCCTCACGCATCGCCGCTGTAGACAAACCCGTTGCGGCCCTGATCCGCGATCTCAAACAACGCGGCATGCTCGACGACACTCTCGTCATCTGGAGCGGCGAATTCGGCCGCACGCCCGACAACAACAGACGTGGCGGTGTTTACGCCATCGGCCGCGGCCATAATGCCGACGCCATGACCATGCTCATGGCCGGTGGCGGCGTGAAGCCCGGCATCGTTGGTGCGACCGATGCCATTGGTGCCCAAGCCGTCGACTGCGTCCACCCCATTCGCGACTTCCACTGCACCCTCCTCCACCTCATGGGCCTCGACGACAACAAGCTTACCTACTTCCACGCCGGCCGCTACAAACAACTCTCCCAATTCGGAGGTAAGATCATCAAGGAACTTCTGGCGTAGCCAACAAAACAAGGGAGACAGCATCCAAGAATCCCGACAAATGGGCCAAAAAATAGAGAGCCACAATAATCCCATAAAAATATCGTCTACTTGCTCCCCTCTGTGGACTAGAAGAGCGGACCCGTGAAATTCCACCTTCCAATCTTATTTCTCTCAACCCTCTGGGCTGCCTCCACGCCCATCCCTCTTCAAAACCCCGGAGTCGAACTCAATAGCGGGGCCGACAGCATCCCAATCTCCGACCCTTCCTTGATGGGCTGGGAGGGCGACGCCTATCTTTCCGAAGGAGATACCGACTACGGAAATGGGCGTTGGAAAATTCTCTTTGATGACTCCGGGGCCACCCGTCAGCTAAGCACTCACAAAGTCGAAACCGGGGCGGCCTATTCCATACGTTTCGACGCCGCCCTCGGCCCCGACACCTCGGTGATTCCACCCAACGCCATCATCGGCGGGGCGCTTCTCAACGGAGACTTCAACGCCGACAATTCCGATACCGATCTTCGTTCCTTCGACGACACCCCGGGCTGGTTCAATCTTTCCGGCAATCAAAACACGACCGCCACCACTCTCAACGGCAGCCTTCCCGCGCCAGACAATTCACGTAATGCCGCGCTCACCGACGATGGTAACCGCCTGTTCGCCATCGAAACGGGCTACACCCTGACCGCCGACCAAAAACTCGAACTCTCATATCAGTGGCGGGATGGAGAGAATTGGAGCGAAGCAGATGACCAAATTCAAGTCACTCTCTTCACCACTTCGGACGATACCCCCTCGGGCACTCGCAGCGATATCCAATCCGTTTTGTCGGGAACATCGTCGACCGATGCCGCTTTTGAAAGTTTCAAAACCACCTTCGCTCCCATTCCCGCCTCTGCCGATGGAAAAAAGTTGTTCGTCCTGCTCGAAGGCATCGATGGCAATGCCTCCCCTGACGGTCAGGCTGAGGTCGATGACTTCGTGCTCTCACTCTTCAATCCTCTTCTCATCGGCCCCGGTCTGCGGAATGGTGACTTTACCGAAGACACCTCCCTCGCCGACTCGCGGACATTCGAGGAAACTCCCCACTGGACCAATCTCGGTGCTGGCCAGGGCGCACAAGCAACCCGCACCAATCTTCGCTACAACGGCACCCGCACCACCGTCCTCAACCAAACCGCTACTCAAACAGTTTTCGCCAACGACAGCGGGCACACCCTCGTCACCGGCGATGTCCTGACCATAAAATTCGTCTGGCGTGATGCCTCGAACTGGAATGATTCCGCAGACCGGGTCGCCACCTTCCTCTACACCACTTCCAACGACGATATCCTCGGATCCCGGACCATCCTGCAAACCATCCTCGCTCCACTTTCGACCAGAAACAACACGTGGGAAGAGTTCACGGCCGATTTCAATCCCATTCCGGCCTCCGCCGCCGGCAAACGTCTCTTCGTCGCCTTCCGCGCTGACAATGGAGATGGCGCAACCGGCTTCGGTCGCGTTGCCGACTTCCGCCTCTCGGTCAATGACAACGACCCCGCCATTCCCCCCGCTCCTCCGGAACCCTCATCCGGCGACCTCATCGCCGAAGCCTACGTCGACAATGGCGGCACACCTCAGGTCATCGCCAGCCAATCCTACACCCTCACTTCCGAACGCGTCACCAAATGGAATCACTACCATCTCGCCATTCCTGCCGCCACGCTTGACGCCCACGCCGGGAAAGAGATCGGCGTCCGGTTTCGCGGACCGGGGGGCGGGGATAGGCTTTCGCGCTACGTCGATAACGTTCGCCTCGATCACTATCCCGCCAATCTGCCTGACGGTTCGTTTGCCTCCGACTGGGACAGCTCGCCCGACCGCGTCTGGCCCGGGCCCGGATACTGGGGAAACCGACTTCAGGATTGGGAAGTCCGAAACGGCCGCGTGAATTGCATTCACACCTCCAAACCCCGCCGCGCCCTTCATCGTGTGGGCACATCCATCCGCGGCAACGGCGGCGCGTTTGCGCTGTCCGTTCGCACTGGAATTCACTCCGGAACGATTGGAACTAATGCCCGCTCCGGCTTTCTCATCGGCGCCGGCCCCAACCTCGATTGGAAAGGCTCTCTCCTGGTCCACGACGGCCTCGGCCGCGACTTCGGAACCTTCCTTGGCATCAACAACAATGGCGCCGCCATCATTGAAGACATGTCAGAAGGCGCAACTACTCTCGTCGCCTCCGGAGCCAATCAAAGCGGAGGATTCCCATCCGCTGCCAAAATCACCCTGATCGGTAACTACAATCCCGGAACCGGAACCTACACTCTCACCGTCAGCTCCCTCGGCGTCACTGGAAACCTCATTTCCCAGGCCTCCACCGAGGTCCCCTCCGACCGCGTCCTCGGATCGTTCGGACTCATGTCCAATCGCAGCACGAGCGGCACCAGTTTCTGGTTTGATAACTTCACCGGAGCCGGAGACGCCTTGCAGCCCGAACCCGATCGCAACCTCGCCATCATTGGAACAATGCACACTCTGCATGACCGGACCTTGAGACTGACTGCTCAACTCGCTCCCGTCGATCTCGCGACCACACCGAACCCCACGCTGGAAATATTCAACGGAACGAACTGGAACGAGATCGCCAATGCTCCCATCGACAACACCGACAGTCTCTCTTCCTACACCGCTACTTTCGAAATCCCCTCGTGGAACGACACCCGCAACACTGACTACCGTGTGGGAGTTCAGGTCGATGGAGAAACCTACTACTGGGAGGGAACCATACGAAAAGACCCGGTCGATAAAAACGAAATCGTGGTCATCAACACCTCCTGCCAACGCATCTCCGACGGCAGCGTGGAGGCTGACACGATGGACTGGTCGCCGGTCAAGATCTGGCATCCTCATCTCCAGACATACGATCACATTGCCAAGCATGGCGGAGACGTGCTCCTTGCACTCGGGGACCAGATCTACGAAGGCCAACCCACCAGCAAAGACACCAGCTCGAATTTCAATCGTCACTACGACTACCTCTACAAATGGTTCTTCTGGATGTTGCAAACCCGCGATCTGGCGAAAGACATGCCCACCATTGCCATCCCCGACGATCACGACGTTTATCAGGGTAACCTCTGGGGTGAGGGAGGTATCGCTACAAATAACCAAACGACCGGCGGCTATGAACAACCACCTTCCTGGGTCCGTCTTGTAGAGCGCTGCCAAACCCGCCACATGCCCCTTCCCGATCCCTACAATGCCATTCAACCTGCTCCATTGATCGAACAAGGAATCGGAGTCTACTTCACCGGCATGACCTACGGCGAGATCGGCTTCGCAATTTTGGAGGATCGCAAATTTAAGACCGGCCCCAACGGGTTCCCGGTTGATCTCAATCAACAATTTCTTCTCGGAGATCGGCAGAAAGACTTCCTCAAAGCCTGGAACACTGATTGGGACGGACAGGAAATCAAGTGCGTGGTCTCACAGTCACCCTTCGGAATGCTTCATACCCACGCCGCATCAGGATACAACTTCGGGCTCAATGATCGGGATGCCCACGGGTGGCCGCAGCATCGGCGTGAGGAAGTATGGGAAATTCTCAGACAATCACGGAGCTTCCAGTTGGCAGGTGACCAACATCTCAGTACGCTTGTTCATCACGGAGTTGATGGACCGGCCGATGCCGGCTACTCCTTTACTTCGCCTGCCGTCTCAAACTTCTTCCCTCACGTTTGGGATCCCGTTCACAACAGCGGTGGCCGGACCGCCACCGTGAGTCCTTACAAAGGAGATTTCTATCTCGATGGCAACGGCACCCTTCCAACTGGCCAACCAAACATTACCTCCAATCACCCTGGTCACATCCGCATAGTCAGCGCGGCCAATCCACTCGAATACTACGACCAAACCCGCAACATCGACCCCGTCAATCTCCACGACCGCGGTGCAGGATACGGGATCATTCGTATTAAAAAAGATACGCGCCAGATCACATTTGAATGCTGGCCGGTTCACGCAGATCCGGAGTTTCCACAAACAGGCAGCCAGTTTCCCGACTGGCCGGTCACGATTCACCAGGCTGAGAACGACGGCCGCTCCCCTACCGGATTTCTCCCGGTGATTGAAACCCACTGGAAGAGTAATCCCGTCCTTGCGGTGTATAGTGAATCCAGCAGCGAGCTCCTCTACGCGATGCGCTTTGCCGGGAATCTTGTCCGCCTGCCGATCTATGACAACAGCGACAGCTATCGGGTGGAAATCTCCTATGGCAACAATGCCAATGTGGAATCGCTCGAAGCCCTTTCCCCCATCAGCGAAGGACCTGCAGCGATTCATTCTTTCTCAGCCTTGCAACCTTCCATCATTTCTGGAGAAGCAGCCGTTCTACAATGGAATGTGGAAGGAGCCACAAACCTGACGATCGACAACGGCATCGGTCAAGTCACCAACCTTTCCATCAACGGAGTTGGGCATGTTGCGGTTTCCCCATTGAGCGACACGACATACACCTTGACGCTGAACGGCACATTGTCTGCGCAAACAACGGTAAGAGTTTTCCCCACAAAGGCCGTGTGGCTGGGAAACAACTTCTCTACCGCCGAACTTCAGGATCAAGCCATCTCGGGAAACGATGCCGATCCCGATGGAGATGGTTTTACCAATGAAAAAGAATTCAATTTCCAAACCAATCCCCGTTCCGTCCAATCAACTCCACTGATCAATACCGATCTCGTATCCACCGATCCCTACACACTGGAATTCACCTCGGCGGTCCCCCTGCAGTCCGGTCAAGCGATTCCCAGGATTGAATTTTCCGGCGACCTCGAGAATTGGTCTCCTCTCTCACCTCTTGCTGTCGGAGTTGAAGAAGTTTCCCGCAACAACAATCCGTCAGAAGGAACAACCCAAGTCACAATCCGTGTCAGCTTCCCTGAGATTGAATCACAAGCGGAGTTTTTCCGCGGAGTATGGCAACTGGACCAACGTTAATAGGGAAGGTGCTTTCTTCGATTGGCCAGCCAGACCGATTGATAGGGCTTTAAGACAATTTCACTGGCTTCCGCTTCCAGCTCTTTTCCGCTCAAAAGATCAATCCAATCCTCCGTTGCAATCAGATTGATGCTGGAGACAGGAATACGCTGTTCCTCGCCGGAAACATTATGAATGCAGAAGACGTTATTTCGGCGATCCATTGATTGACGCCAAAAGGCGAACACCTGCTCCCCAAGATGCAAGGTGAACTGGGTCGCATTGGGATGAAACGCCGCCTGTGATTTTCTAATCTCAATCAAGCGCAGGAGTTCACCAAGAATCTTCGCATGATGGGAATCCGCATCATTCAAGAAAGCATCCAACTTGTTCGCATCCCACTGATGGCGATTAATATGACGGTTGTGCTTCGTCCGGCCGTAGCGCTCAAAATCGTTTCGGGTTCCCAACAGACTGTGGATGTAAAAAGCCGGGATCCCTTCGAGCGCCAGCAAGACCGTATGAGCACAGAAAAATTCATCTTCCCCGCCCAACGCATCGAAGAGACTGATATTGATCTCGTAGGGGCGATTCTCACCGCCAGTCAATGCCCTTTCTGAAATTAATCCGCCGCGCTTGCGCATCAGATCGACCAGACTATCGATTTCTTCATCCGAGAGAAGGCCCTCTGCCGGGCGCAGACCGATTCCATCATGGGATGCGATGAAATTAAAATACGTCGTTCCGGGCTGCGCGGGAGGCATACGCATCATCCATTGTTTGAGATGAAAGGAATTCCCGGTGGTGATGGCATGAAGCAGCAAAGGCGGAAGCGAGAAATTGTAGATGCTGTGTGCCTCGTTGCAGTTTCCGAAATAAGCGAGATTCTCCTGATTGGGAATATTGGTCTCTGTGATGATCACGGCATCCGGCTTTACGTGCTCGATCAAGGTGCGGAACAACCGAACGAGTTCATGAGTCTGCGGAAGGTTGATGGATCGTGTGCCGATCTCTTTCCAAATAAAGGCCACGGCATCGAGACGGAAGACACTGACTCCGTGATCCAAATGCGAACGGATAATCTTAACCAACTCCACGAGAAGGTCGGGTTTTGAAAAATCCAAGTCGACTTGATCGTGCCCAAAAGTGCACCAGACATGCTTGGTTCCGGACGGGGTTTCTGTCGGCCTCAACAAGGGAGAAGTTCTCGGTCGAACCACTTCGCTTAGTTCGTCTTCAGGTTCAGCCTGAAAAAAGTAATTCATCCCCGGCTCCTCATCGTTCTGGAATTGCACAAACCATTCGTGCGAGGCCGAGCAATGATTGACCACGAGGTCCGACATAACGCGATACTTCGTCGAGATTTCCTCGATATGAGACCAGTCACCTAATTCAGGATTCACGGAATTATAATCCGACACGGCAAAGCCATCATCGGAAGTCCACGGGAAGTAGGGAAGAATATGGACAATGGAAAGCCTCTCCTGCAGCCGCGAATCGAGAAACTCTATCAACTCCTCCAAGGGCTTGGATCCACCCCTCTGAATGGTGTTGCCGTAGGTAATCAGCGCAACGTCCTTCTCCGACCAATGGTTCGTAAATGGAGCGGGCTCGAAGAAATGCTCGCGCAAGCGCATTGCCTCCACAAGCTGGTTAACCAAAACCGAATGATCACCCTTACCATAAATCTTGGTGAGGTGGGTTCCAATCCTCCCAAGGAGGGCATCCAACGGACTCATCATCTAGGAGAACTCATTATTATCTTTTTCAACCGCATTCAAAAAACGCTCGAAGACGTCAGGCATGGCGCTCTCGACCCGATTCCAGCTGGGAATGAACGGTGTCTCCATGGGTGACTTCAAAAAGACCTGCCCGGCAGCGATAATATTTTCAGCAAACAGCTCGGCTGATTGTTCCTCTTTATGGACATCAAATTCGAGACCATTGATTAACGCATCATTCTTGTAGCGCTCCACAAAATCGAGGGCGTTGCGGTAATAGGCTGCCTTCAAGGAACGGAAAGTTCCCTTCTCGAAAACCACTCCCATTGTCGCCAGTTTCCGGAAGAACAATTTACAGATATCAATCGACATTTTCGAAAGCCCCTTCTCCTGATCGTCACTAGAAATGTCCTGATGTTTGTGATCATAGCGATCGGCAATATCAACCTGGCACAGCTTGTTGTTGGAGTAATTCCGATACATCTCTGAAAGCGTTCCCACTTCCAACCCCCAATCACTGGGCATCCGAATGTCTTGAATGACGTCTTTTCTGAAGGAAAATTCTCCGGCGAGAGGGTATCGATAGCCGTCCATATATCGAAGGTAATCGGAGGCCCCAATCACCTGCTCCAGGGAGCGAAGAAGCGGCGTCACCAACAAGCGGGTCACCCGGCCATTCAAACTGCCATTCGCAACCCGGGGATAGTATCCTTTCGCAAATTGATAGCTGAACTGCGGATTTGCCATCGGGTAAATCAAGCGAGCCAATAGAGAGCGATCATAAGTAGTGATATCGCAATCATGAAGCGCGATCGCTTCCGCGCGATTGCTGGCCAACATATAACCGAGGCAATACCAAACGTTGCGCCCTTTCCCTTCTTCACTTGGAGCAAGCCCCTTTTCCGACAACTCGGCATCCAATTGGCGCAGCCTTGGTCCATCGTTCCACAAGACCCGATGATGCTGCGGCAGGACACTGAAAAACTTTAACGCTTCCCGGTATTGATCCTCGGTCGCGCGATCCAAGCCAATGACAATTTCATTGAGATAGGGAACCTGCTTCACCTCGGAAATAATTTGAGGCATGGCATCAGTCTCCAGCTCCGAGAAGAGCGAAGGCAAGAGCAACCCCATGGGGCGTCGTTTTGAAAATTTCACCAACTCGCTCTCGAGTTCCTCGATGCCTCGATTGGTTAAATTATGAAGTGTCGCGACGGCGCCGCCCTGGTGAAAATCAGCCATTGGTAGATTGTGGTATGTTGAGTTGATCTAAGATTTGGGTCATCACTTCGGCCCAACCGCGCGGGCCGGTTTCGGTGCTTCGCAGAACATCCTCTGCTTCGAGGACAAAGCCATCGGGCGAGGCAATTACCACTCCGATATCGGCAGCCTTCAGCATCGCGAGATCATTGGGACGATCCCCCAGCGCGATGATGGCCGCTTCGCCTTTTCGAAAATACGCCAGCGGCTTCCCTTTATCGGTCTGGCCCAGCACATGCAGAAAGCGCCCTCCCCTCAAAGTCGTCAGACCACGCTCTTCCAGCAGCTGGCAAAACTCTTCTTCATTCTCCTCACTGTCCTGCCAAACCAGTGGTTCACTGTAGTGCCGATCCGCAGATCTCTCCGCCGACTGTCGCCCCAGCCCGGTCCACTCCATGATTTCAGCAATCGTAGCATCCGAATACCCCTTGAAGCGATACTTTGCCCGGAGAGGCTTCAGCGTTTCCAAGATCTCCTCCCGCGGAGTTCCGAAAACCTCACAGTCTCCGCCATCACAAAGCGCCGAGCCATTTTCGACGATGAACGGGTCTTCATTTCCAAAATCTCCCCGCATCGCCAGCCACTCGGCTCTTGTTTTACTGGTATTCACCACCAGAGGAATCCCCGCTTCATCCATCCGGTCCAGAATGGGCAGCACCGGATCAAAGGAGTAATCACCGTGATCCAGTAAGGTCCCATCGAGGTCGCTCACTACCATCAAAGCCATTGATTTATCCGCCACGGCTTCTTTCTTAGCGCATCCCGTGCCAATTGCCAACGGAACGCCCGACATCCTGAGAAATCATTTTACCTATCAACCTGAATCGACAAGTCTCCGCCATGCCCGAACTTGCTGAAGTCGAACTTGCCCGCCGCCAATGGGCCAAACACCACGGAGAAGCCATTTCCGGAGTCGACGTTCATCCCAAAGCCCGCATTTACCGTGATTGCCCCGCTCCGGCGCTGCGCATTTTGAAAGGGAAGAAGCTCCTCTCCTCAAAAGCTCACGGCAAGCGTATGCTCTTCACCTTCGCGCCGAAGCTTCATCTCGAAGTCCACCTCGGGATGTCCGGGAAGCTCTCGACTTCTTCGACCGATCACGAAGAGCAAAAGCACGACCACCTCATTATCCGCACCAAAAAGGCGGCCCTCATCTTCAACGACTACCGGATGTTCGGTCGCATCATGCTCCACGATTGCGCAGACCCCTGGGCGGAATTTCCTCCCCAGCCCCAGGATCCCAAATTCTCCCTCGCCCACATTCGCAAACTCGTCGGGCGGCACCCGCGCAAGCCCCTCAAAGCGCTCCTCCTCGACCAAAACGCCTGCCCCGGCATCGGCAACTGGATGGCCGACGAAATTTGCTGGCGCATGGGTATCTATCCCGGAGAACTCTGTGCCAACCTTGACCCCGCCGCCGTTCGAAAAGAAACCCGTTTCGTCGCCCTCGGTGCGCTCAAGCATGTCGCCGAGAAAAATATGACGGCATCAAAAGACGGCTTCGCCCCCGGTTCCTACGTCGAAAACGTCCCGCCTAAAAACTGGCTCTTCCAACATCGCTGGAAAAAAGGCGGCACCTGCCCGAAATGTAAAAGCGAACTCGCCCGCGACACCATCGCCACCCGCACCACGGCCTGGTGCCCGACTTGTCAGCCGTCTTAGCTCACTCTGGAATATCCCCGTCGATCTCTTCCTCTTCCTTTTTCGGAAAGGTATCCTTCCAATGCTCCAGGGAATATCCTTCGCCCAAGCCGCCGATTTTTTTGACTAACTTCTCGCATTCCTTCCGCCAATCGTCGTAGTTCGGCGGCCCCCATTTTCCAGAACTTCTCGGGAAGACGACGTAAGTCACGTTCACTTCCGAAACCGGACGGCTATAGGGACCGGCTTTCGGGTTGAGCGCCTTGGCCATGCGAAGACTTCCCTCGCCGACCTTAAAACTCGGCCCTGCATCGCCTACGATCGCCGGGAAGATTTTCTCTTTATAAATCACGAGCACGTAGTCTCCCACGTTTGGCCCCCAGGCGCTTTCACGATCCTGAATGACATCGATGGGAATCACGATGAAGGGATCATAATCCGCGATCAGAAAACTCCGGTGCTTCATGTCTTCGATGCCAGCCGTCAATCGAGTCACCTCCGTAGCATTGTTTGCCTTCTTGGCTTCAGCCAAACGCTTGCGCCATCCGGCGATGAGCGGATTCTCCGTCGTCCCGCGCTTTGACCAGCCATAGCTCGTCGAAGGTTGATAATAGGAAGAATTAACAATCTTGTCCGACATCGTCGCCAGACGGTCCCCATCGGAGCCATCGGAAACGACATCCATATCGCCCTGCATCAGAAAGATCTTCTGCTTCGATTCGGGATGCTCCATTTCCAGCATGGTTTGGCAGTCGAAGTAATTGTGCTTCGTCAGGAGCTTGTCAAACCGGCCCGCATTTCGCTTCAGCCGGGAAAATTTATTATCGTAGAGCTTCTTAAAAAAGGGCGAGACCGTCGACTTCTTCAGCAATTCCGGCAGGCCAGGCAAAATCTTATCCAGATTGGCATTCATCAGCTTCAGCTCCATCAATGACTTCGCAGCCACGGGGCGATTTACCTTGAGGGTGTATTCCGCCTCATAGCTGCCATCCCGCTCCCGTTCCGCCGACGCAATCAGCCCCTTTTTCTCCTCCACCACCGCTTTGACATCGATTCCCATCGAACTTTTCGAAATCAAGGTATTTGGCTGCACCTGATAATAGGGAGGCCGGACGTCCACCCGCTTCTCCACGATCACCTCTTCCTTCACGATAATCTTCTCTGGCTCAGGTGGTGGCAGCGGCTTGGAAACGGGCTTTTCCTTGGCCAATCCGACCTTGCGACGGACTTTCTCCGGAACCGGGGAAAAAACGACCGCGATCAGGCCCAGAGCCACCAATCCCAAAAAGACGGTGAACCAGGGAAAGCGCCTTGGGGCCCGATTTTTCACGCCATCCAGGGCGTATGGATCTGATTTTTGCTCCATTCTTGGGGCGCACTATACCACTCCAGAATGACTCTTCAAGAACGCGGAACAAGTTGGGGAAATAAGACTACTTCGCCAACCATCGCGGCACCTTTGTCTTCGGAAACTGCTGGGGTTCGCCACCGAGAGAAATGCTCTTTGCCTTAATTGCCTCCAAACGCTTCCGGGCCAATGCCAACATCTCATCAACACGATCTGGATGGTCCTTACTGAAATCCTCTTCCTCGGCGATGTCAGTTGAGAGATCAATCAGCACCGGCCCCTCCTTCGACCCCTTCACCTCCTTGACCTGATCGAAATACAACTTCCACTGCCCAACCCGAATTGCTTGTGGCACAGCCCAACCATCCCAATAAAGCATGTCTTTGCGCAGATGCGGACCCTCGTCTCCTTTGAGCGTGTTCCATACTGAGACACCATCCAGAGGAAGCTCACGCTTCTTCTCCAGCTCAATCCCACAAGCGGTGGCCAAGCTTGGAAGTAAATCAATGGACGCGACCAATTCCTTGCAAACTTTCCCCTTGGGCAATTTCCCCGGCCAGGAAATGACACAAGGCACCCGCGTCCCCCCTTCAAGGACACTCCACTTTCCGCCTCGATAGGGATCCGCCACCGTCTTGTTCTTTCGCCCTCCCTGGGGCCCGTTATCCGAGGTGAAAATGACAATCGTCTCCTTTTCGATCTCCAACTCCCGCAGGCTTTTCAAAATCTCTCCCAGACGGGCGTCCAGTTCCTCCACAACATCGCCATATGCTTTGTTCGCAGACTTCCCGTTCCAATCCGGGTGAGCCTCGACTGGGAAATGCGGCGCCGTATAAGGCATGTAGAGGAAGAAAGGCCGGGTCCGCTCTCTCTTAATAAAGGAAATCGCCTCCTTCGTGAATTCCTCGCTGAGCCGGCGATTGTTAAAAGGTTCGGCGATCAACTTGCCGTTCCGCCAAAGCTTTTTCGTCTGGTTGTTACTCGCTGTAATATAGAATGCGTGCTCAAATCCCTGCCCTTGCGGAAGACGCTCGGGGGCATCACCCAAATGCCACTTTCCGGATATCCCGGTCCGGTATCCAGCGTCCTTGAACACCTCGGCCATTGTTCGCGCCTCCGCCGACAAGCCACCCGACATCCTCATCTTATATCCGAGAACGCCGCCTTTCCATCCCACGCGGGGCGGATACATTCCGGTCATCAGCGCCATCCTCGAGGGAGTACACACCGTTGATCCCGAATGATAGTCCGTCAATTTCACACCCTCGGACGCCATCTTGTCGAGAACGGGAGTCCTGTTCAGCTTGCTCCCGTAACACGACACATCACCATACCCAAGATCATCGGCCATGATCAGAATCACATTCGGCGCCCCCGCGAAGAGAGCCCCTGAAAAAATCGAAGCGAGAACGACATACACCAAGAGTTTCATGTGAGGCTTATTTCAGAATAAGAGAGGCAGCACAACCTTGCCAATTCCCCCACCTCAAAAAAGTCCCCCCGCGCCTTGTCCTCGGAGCCCTGCTTCCCTAACACTAGCCCATGCCTGAAAACGAACAATCCTCCATCAAAGAGCCGCCGAAAACTTTTGGAGGAGTTCTTCGTCAACTTGGACCCGGCCTGATCATCGCCGGAGCCATCGTGGGCTCAGGCGAACTCGTGGCCACCACCGCCGTCGGAGCGGAAGCCGGTTTTGTCCTCCTCTGGCTCATCATCATTGGCTGCCTCATCAAAGTCTTCGTCCAAATCGAATTCGGACGCTACACCATCACCACCGGACGCACCACCCTGTCCGGCATGAACGAAGTCAGCGGCCCGCGTGCCCGTGTGAACTGGCTCCTCTGGTTTTGGCTCGTCTTCAGCCTGGTCGCACTCGTCCAACTCGGAGGAATTATCGGCGGAGTGGGACAAGCACTCACCATTCAACAACCACTGACTGAGTCAGGCCGGGTCGCAAACGAATATCACGAGACAATCATCAGCAAACAAGTCGAGGAGGGTCTCGCCACGCGCTTTGGGTCCGAAGAAGCAGCCAGCCCGGAACCAGCGGCCGAAAAAGCAACCGAAACCTCACCAGCCCCGACTTCCAATGATTCTCTAATCTGGTGCTTTCTCGTTACCATCGTCTCCATCGTCCTGCTTGTCGTCGGACGATACCGGCTCATCCAAAATTTCTCCACAGCCCTGGTCGCGACCTTCACCCTGGTCACGATCATCAATGTGGTCTATCTCCAGTCACTTCCCGAATGGCGGGTCACTTGGGCCGACTTCGCATCGGGAATGACATTCCAAATTCCTGAAGGCAAAGGCCTCACCGTTGCCCTGGCCGCCTTTGGCATCATCGGAGTGGGAGCCACCGAACTCATCCAATACCCTTACTGGTGCCAAGAAAAGGGCTATGCCAAATGGACCGGTCCGCGGGACGATTCTCCTGAATGGGCCGCGCGCGCGGAAGGATGGATGAAAGTCCTTCGTTGGGACGCCTGGTGCTCGATGATCGTCTACACCTCGGCAACCATCGCCTTTTACCTTCTCGGAGCGGCTATTCTAGGGCGAACCGGACTCGATCCCTCGGGCGACCAAATGGTCCGCACTCTCGGAGAAATGTATGCCCCCGTCTTCGGATCAGCAGCGCAAGCCATCTTCCTCTTCGGCGCCTTTGCCGTTCTTTACTCGACCTACTTCGTTGCCACCGCCAGCCACGCGCGGGTCAGTGCCGACGCGATGAGGATTTTCGGCCTCATCAATGGAAGCGAGGAATCATACCGCCGCTGGGTCAAAATATTCTGTATCATTTTCCCCATTCTCTTCCTCGCAAGTTACGCTTTCTTCCGGGCCCCAAAACAATTGGTCCTCGCAGGCGGGTTTATGGGCGCCCTCATGCTTCCCTTCCTGGGGCTGGCCGCTTTGTTTTTCCGCTACAAACGCTGCGACTCCCGTCTCACCCCCGGCCGGGCCTGGGACTTAGGGCTTTGGATCAGTTGTATTGGAATGTTCATCACCGGCGGCTACGCCCTCTACAGCAAAGTCGTCCTGGAGCTCTTCGCAAAATAAAAATGGCGCGGGTGAACGGATTGCCTTCAGCCGCTCCGCTCCCTCACGCTAACTCCGCTTCGCTCCGGCTCAAACTGCGTTTTCATCCCCAGCTAACACCTTTTAGTAAAAAGGCCCATGAAATGAATCATGGACCTTTTTAGAGAAAATGGAGCGGGTGAACGGATTCGAACCGTCGACATCGACCTTGGCAAGGTCGCGCTCTACCACTGAGCTACACCCGCGAGTGCGGGGACTCTTTGCCATCGTCCGAGACTGGCGACAAGATTTTTTTGAAAAGAAAATCCATCTTTCCCTGCAGTGCAGGATCTTTCAGATACCTTAAGAACCGACCACTCTTATTTCTCTCATCTCATTGTTGATGAAGAGTAATTTTTTATTGTTAGAGCCCCCATCATTCAGGGATCGGGACAGTTTTTTTAGATTTCCCCGCCCGATCCCAAAGTTTGCGGATCTTGTGAATGACTTCTGGGAAACGGGGAGATTTTTTCTTCCGAAGCCCGCCTTCCCCGTCGAATCTGCGCTCAGCTTAGTAAGAAAATAATGCGTTGTATCCAGTGCGGGTCCCACGAGGACAAAGTCATCGACTCCCGGAGTACCAAGGATGGTACGACGATTCGGCGACGGCGCAAATGTCTTAACTGCGGATCCCGCTTCACCACCTACGAGCAAATCGAACGCACCGAGCTTCGCGTTATCAAAAACGACGGCAGCCGCGAGGCCATCAACCGCGAAAAACTCTTCCGAGGTCTGGTCAAGGCCTGCGAGAAGCGCAAAGTCTCCATGGAGCGCATCGACCGCGCCGTCGATGAAATCCTTTCAGAACTCCACCGCGACCACCACACCGAAGTCCCTTCCGGCAGCATCGGGGCCAAAGTCATGGACAAACTCCATGAAATCGATCCCGTCGCCTACGTCCGCTACGTCTCGGTCTACCGGCAATTCGAAGACGTTGGAGAATTCATCCGCGAAATCCAAGCCCTCGAAAACCGCGCCCGCACCGACGCAATGCAGCGGAAACTTTTCAAATAACCCTCAATGATCTGCATCGTCGGCAACCTCCCCGTGCTCAAAGTCGGCCACCATCATGTGGTGGGTTACGACACCGAGTGGATTGACGAAGCCCTGAGCCGGGCGGCCATCGCGAGCAACCGCCACGACTTCCCCTTTATCGACGACATTCGCGACGGCGTGATGCACTACCTCGAGCACCGCTGCCCCCTTCGGGTTCTTCCACTCGAAGACCTCTACGAACGCATGCGCGTCATGCTTCGCAAAATCGGTTGTGACGCCATCGCCAACAATCTCGTCCCCCTCGCTCCCCCCATCACCGTTTCGCTGGTCAAATCCGCTCGCGAAGCCGGCAATGGATTCGAACTCGTCTTTTTCTGCCTCCTGACCGAGGAAATCAACCTTCTCCGGGAATGCGGTGCCGAATCCATTCGCTTTTGCGACATTAAGGAAGGCGCCAGCATCATGCGGGGCGGAAAAACCACCACCAAGGCCTGCCAGCAACTTTGCTCCGAAATCGTCGCCTTCCTTGAAGGCTTCAAACAAGACGCCCAACTCAAACAGAGAAAGATCACCCTTTCGGTCGACCTATAAGATGACCTTGTTCGAAAAAATCATCGCCCGTGAAATTCCCGCCGACATCGTCTACGAAGACGATCTCTGCCTCTGCTTCCGCGACATTTCGCCCCAAGCCCCGGTTCACCTTCTTCTAATTCCCAAAAAACCAGTCGTTCGCATCGCCGAAACCTCTGCCGACGACCAGGAACTCATGGGCCATCTCCTCCTGAAAGTCGGCGAGATCGCCCGCCAGGAAGGCTACGCCGAAGATGGCTTCCGAGTCATCATCAACAATGGCCCCCACGGCGGAGAAGCCGTGCCCCATTTACATCTCCACCTCCTCGCCGGGCGTCAGCTCCAATGGCCGCCAGGTTAGATTCCCCCTGACTGATCGCGATGGACATCATTTATTAACGCAAAAGATTGTCGGTAGTCTCCAGATACGACACACTCTTCTTACCTTTGAACCTTCCCAATTCCATCACCTTTGCCCGGCTTGTTTTAACGGCCATCTTTGTCATCGCTGCAAGTTGGGGAGGGGTTTTAGGATACCTTGTCGCCCTGGTGACCTTTGTTATGGCTGCCATCTCCGATTGGCTCGATGGCTACCTTGCCCGAAAACTCAATCTCGTCACTTCGCTCGGCAAGCTCATAGATCCTCTGGCTGACAAGATTCTCGTTGCCTCCGCCTTCGTCCTCTTCAGCAGTGTGGGACTTTGCCCACCCTGGATCACCATCGTGATCATCGGGCGCGAATTCCTCGTCACCGGCCTCCGCCAAATCGCAGTGGAAAAAGGCGAGGTCATCGCCGCCGACCGACTGGGAAAATGGAAAACCACCTTTCAGCTCACCTATGGCATCACCTGCCTCGTCTGGCTCATGATGGGGCCCATTGAAAACTCGGGAGCCTTCGTCAGCTTCTTTCAAACGCTCTCCAACCCGGAAAATCCCCTCTCCATCATCTCTCTCTGGGGAGCCTTCACCCTCACTTTGATCTCAGGGGCCAACTACCTTAAAAAATCCTGGAACCTGCTCATCAACTGATGCTCCTCAAGAACGCTCACCTCATTTCACCCGGCCTGACGGAAGAAAACGGGTTTGTCCAAGTCGATCATGGCCTGATCACTCGGCTCGGATCGATGTCCGAACTCGCCGAATCAAACGAAGGGATCGATCTCGAAGGAAATCGCCTCCTCCCCGGCTTTATCGACATTCATGCCCACGGCGCAGATGGCTGTGATGTTTGCGACGCCTCCCCCGACAGCCTGCAACACATCGCCGAAAAGAAACTCGCCGAGGGAGTTACCACCTGGCTGCCCACCACCTTAACCCAACCCAAGGATAAGCTTCGTGAAATTGTCCAGACGATCGCCGACTGGGCTCCGTCCGCCCCCCTCCGCGTCCCGGGCATGCATCTCGAGGGTCCCTTCATCAATCGCGATCAAGCCGGTGCCCAAAACCCCGAATTTGTCCGCCCATCCGACCCTGCGGAACTCCGCGAGCTCCACGAAATTTTCCCCGCCAGCATTCTCTCCCTTGCTCCCGAACTTCCCGGAGGACTCAATCTCGTCCGCGAGGCCCATTCACTCGGCATCATTGCCTCGGCGGCTCACACTAAAGCCAGTTACGATGAAATCATGGAGGCAATGGGCTTTGGGCTCAGCCACCTCACCCACTATGGCAATGCCATGACCGGACTACACCATCGTGAGATCGGAGCCGTGGGAGCCGGGCTCATCGAGGACGGCCTTAAGATCGAACTCATCGCCGATGGCGTTCATCTCGCACCGGAAATGCTCCAATTGATCTTTGCAAAAATCCAAACCAACCGTCTCATGCTCATCACCGACTCGGTGGCGGCCTCCTGGAAAAAGGACGGCGAAATGGAGTTAGGTGGATTAGAGGTTGTTATCGAAGACAGCATCGCCCGCCTCAAGAGCAATGGAGCACTCGCTGGCTCAACCCTAAAGTTTCCTGCTGGCCTGCGGCACATCCCCGAATTCACCCGAATTCCAATTGACGAGCTGGTAGAGACGACCTCGTGGAACCAGGCCCATACTTTAGGCTTAGCAGACCGCGGAAAACTTGAACCTGGATTCCTCGCCGACTTCGTTGTCCTCAACGAACACTTCGAGGTTCAGGGCACCTACCTCGGCGGCGTAAAGGTCTAGCCGATCTCTTTCATATCCGCGAAGTAATCAATGACCGCCTCGCGGGTGGTGAGTGGAATGAGTTTCGTCTGACTCGATGGCTCCTCGAGAATATCGCGGAGCTTTGGCAGTTTCTTCCCGCCCGACTGGCTGTCGTAACTATTGAAGAGAATGATGTAGCGCTTGTCGTTCTCGAGAGTTTCCTCATCGAGCCCATAAAGTCCGCGGTCAGAATAACGCACGGTTTGTTCCTCCGCGATGATTTCACGGATCTGCTCTCCGGTGACCGACGCCTGTACCAGCCAGTTTTCGTAGGGAATCCATGACCAGGCATCTTCGATCGTCTTTTTCCCGGGAAGAACTTTTTTTGCCTCGAAGGTCCCATGAAAAACCCCGTCAGCCTGAACGCCATGCTTTGCTGCCGAAACTTTGAAGGACTCACATAGAAGCTTCCAAAACTTACTCTTCTTTCCGTAGGTCGAAATGGCAGACTTCACCTCGCCAATCACCGACTTTCTTCTCTCATCCGCGGCCTCAACTACTGACTTTGTGCTTTCGAGGATAAGCGGATCCAAATCAACCCGGCCATCCATCAAGACCGTCCAGGCATTGCGATGAACCAGCTTGCGCGACTCCAAGTCAAAGGCCAAATCAACCCGTCCGCAGTTCAAGCCATGGTAATTTGCCTGCGTGCAAAGCACGCCAAAAGAATACCAACTCGGACGATCCTGGTGGGAATGGCCTCCGATATAGACATCGATTCCACGAACCTTCTTCAGCAGGGATTGAATCGGATTGGCGTAGTCCTCTTTATAACGATAGCCCATGTGGCCGAGCACAACTATCGCATCGACCTTCTCTGCGCGCAATTCATCGACACTTTGCTTAAGACTTTCCTCCGGATCAAAAACGCCAAACCCTTTCAACAACTCCGGTCGCGACCAGTAGGGAATTCCCGGCGTCACCAATCCAATCAAGCCAATCCGAAATCCGCCCACCTCACGCACAATCCACGGAGCCAGTTTTGAAAAGGCATTTCCTTCAATTGCACCCGCCCGTTTTCCATCCACCGCGACATTCCCCGTGACCACCGGCATCGATGATCGCTTTACCGCCGCCTCAACGACATCCAGCCCCCAATCGAACTCGTGATTCCCCAAAACCCAGCCGTCGTACTTCATCTTGTTGAAGCTATCGATCATGACACCTCCCTTGGTTTGGTAACCCTCAACCGTTCCTTGATAAACATCGCCAATATCGAACAATAAATGATCAGGGCAATCTTTCCGCCACTTACGTATCTGTGTCGCACAACGGGCAAGCCCTCCCAGGTTACCGATGCCTTCGTAACTCACCGTAGGGAGAATATGGCCATGGAGGTCGGTCGTATGAAACAGGGAGATCGTCTTTAGAGAACGTCCGGATTCGGCGGAAGCTGGCAGGGCCAGCCACGCCGCGGCGCCTCCGAGGAATTTTCTGCGGTTGGAATTCATCAGCATTGTTGAACTACCGAAAAGAGTGCCTTTTTTTTCAACAATCGCAATCAGGCTTTTCCCCAACGGTCAAACCTACTAACTCTTGAAGCAATGAACATTACCAACTACATGTCATGGGTAGGTGGAGTTGATCTCGCCGGAGTTCACGGATTATCCGAAACGCCAAACATCATCGTGCCCGTGGTCCGCATGGTTCATCCCCCTGCTGGTCTCCACGCCCGCTAGCCCTCGACCTTAGCCCGGCGCATCTTCTCCGCGTTAATCTTCTTCTGATACCGTGCCTGCACGATATCAGTGAGAAGAAGCACGCCGATGACGAAATAGAAGGTCGTCTTGGTCATCGCGTGGATTGGATTACCAAAGAACTTGAGGTGCGCCAAATGCGCGCCCTCGGTGAGCAGCATAATGCCTACCACAAAGAGGACAAAAAGCCCCAACACCTCATACATTCGATTGCGCTGAAGAAAGGTCGTCACCTTGTCGGCGAGAAGAATCATGATCAATCCACCAATGACAATCGCGATGGTCATGATTCCAGTTTGATACCCCGTTGTCATTCCCGATTCATCTTTCACACTCGCCAAAGCCATCGCACTCAATATGGAATCGAAGGAAAAAATCACGTTCATAAAAACAATCAGCCCAATCACTTTCTTGGATGAACTGGGCTTCCGTTCGACAACTTTTCCGTCTTCCTCGAGAGACATCATGTGGATGATTTCCTTGGTCGCAGTGTAGAGAATAAAAACTCCTCCAAAAAGAACGATCACACTGTGAAAGTTAAACGTTCCCTCGACCCAGCCTCCGCTGGCAATTGTAAAAAAGGGATCCTGCAAGGCCTCAACGAGATTGATCAGCACAAAGAGCAGAACAATTCTCAACCCAACCGCGATCCCGATTCCCAATTTCCTCACCCGGCTTTGCTCACTCTCCGGAGCCCGCTGGGACTCGAGGGAAATGTAGAGTAAATTGTCGAATCCGAGAACTGCTTGCAGTAATACGAGAAGGCCGAGAGTGACGAGCGAGGAAATAATTTCAGGCATGACGAAAGGTATTCTCAAATGATCGACCCAACGATAAAGCCAAAAAAAACGGCCCGAGGTTTTCTCGGACCGTTTGAAAAGTAGTTTCGACAATTAATCGACGTTTTGCGGAGGAGTAATTCCCGGCACTTCAGGGGGAGGAGCCACATCGGGAAGAGGTGCCGGGGGCGGGGTCAGAGGCAGGCCGGGAATCTCGGGCTCAGGGGCCACAACCGGGGGCACGCCATCTACAGGCGGAGGCACCAGCGGGACAACCGAGGCAGCCGAACGCTCGGCAACCATGATCTCAGGAACAAAGCCCACATCTCCCGAATCCAGCTCGACTTTGACATAGGTCCCCGAGGTCGAGATGACTTTCATCGGCGTGGCTACCGCCAACATCTTATCCGCAGTTGCGTTTCCGCTTGGAACAATCCGAAAGAAGGTCGCATTGGGCATAGAGGCCTCCACCCACTGTCCCGGAGTATAACTCGGCGCCGTAGGCACTACCACGGCAGAGTTGTTTTGAAGCACTCCGGGCGCGGCCAAAGGATCAAAACCAGAACTTCCACCAAATGGCTGCTGGAAATTTTTCAAGGCTCCACAGGAAACCAACGCAACGGTCAGTCCACCCAAGGTGAAAATATAACGTGGTTTCATCGTGGAACTAAATGACCACAGGATCAGGGGACGGTCAATGGGATTCCCATTGAAGGGAAGATCTTTCTCTTTCACTCACCGCTTAAACAGATATCTTTTCGTAGATGCGGTCGCTCTCTTCCCTATTGCTCACCGGTGGTGCTGGTTTCATCGGCTCGACTCTGGTCAGAAAAATTCTGGAGAGATCCGAAGTCGAAAAACTCATCGTCCTCGATAAATTCACCTACGCGGGCGACCGAAATCACCTCGTCGGGCCCGATCACGATTCCCGCCTCACCATTGTGGAAGGAGACATCCTTGACCAATCTCTCACCACCCGGCTCATCGAAGAACACCAATTCACCGGCGTCCTGAATCTCGCCGCAGAATCCCACGTTGATCGCTCAATCGCAAGCACCCAGGAGTTCGCCCTCACTAATGTGCTCGGGGCCTCGTCCCTACTGGAAATATGCCGGCTCCTCAAAGTGCCCTTCCTTCAATGCTCCACCGACGAGGTCTATGGCTCGACTCCCTTTCCGAAAAAATTCGACGAATTCACCAAGCTCCGCCCCTCTTCTCCCTATTCCGCCAGCAAGGCCAGCGCCGACCTCCTCACCATCGCAGCTCACACCACTTATCTCCAGGATGTCGTCATCGCTCGCTGCACGAATAACTACGGACCGCGCCAGCACCGGGAAAAGCTCATCCCCACTCTCATTTATCACGCCATGCGCGACGAGCCCCTCCCCATCTACGGCTCCGGCCAGCAAATCCGCGACTGGATCCACGTCGAGGATTGCGCCCTCGGATTGATCGCAGCCTTCGAACACGGCACTCCGGGGAAGATTTACCACCTCGGTGCCCGCGATGAACACACCAACCTCGGCATCGCCCGCACCATTCTGAAGCAACTCGGAAAACCCGAATCCCTCATTTGTCATGTCGATGACCGTCCCGGGCACGACGCTCGATACGCCCTCGCAACGAGGCACTCGCTGGAATCACTTGGCTGGAAAGCCCGCATTCCGTTCCGGACCGGCTTCGAGGAAACCGTCCGGGAAATCAGTTCGCAACTGCGAATTGTTTAGCCAACTCCCAGCTCGTCACCCAATTCGGCGCCAACATAGCTGATATCACGGGGAGGGAGACCGGAGTTCCGAATCCCGCGCAAAGTGCGCTGCGACCCGCGATGGGTTCCTGGGCCATTCAGTTTATTAATCATGGTCTCCACCAACATCGGCGTCAGCGCAGCCAATCCAAGGCAAGCCAGAGAGAGGCCAACCGGCTTGCGCGCTTCGTCACTCAGGACATCAGCCACCAGTAAACCTGCTGCCGCACCGAGCACTGCCGGAGCGAAAGCTGCCGTAGTATCCACCCAGTCGCGTTCGTCATAGGAGTCGTTCATGGGCACACTATAGCGCAGAGATCCCCTCACCCCAACAGAAAAAGGGACGCCAGTCGGTTTTGACAATCCGCACCCCAATCGATTGAATGCCCGAGATGAGCAACAACTATGCCCTGATTCTCGCTGGTGGCAGCGGAGCCCGCTTCTGGCCCCTCAGCAGAAATGCCAAACCAAAGCAACTTCTCAACCTCTTCGACGACTCCACTCTTCTCAATCAAACCATCGACCGCCTCGAAGGACTCATCCCCGTTGAAAACATCCTCATTCTAACCAACTCGCTCCAAGAAGAAGCCGTTCGCAAAATCGCGACCAAACTCCCCGCCGAAAACATCTTCGCCGAACCCGCCAAACGCGACACCGCTCCCGCCGTTGCTCTCGGCATCGGACTCATCGCCGCACGCAATCCCGACGCCACCATGGCCGTCCTCCCCTCCGACCAACTCATCCAGGACACCGATTCCTTCCAGTCCGTCCTCGGCGACAGCCTCACCATCGCCTCCCAAACCGACGCCCTCGTCACTATCGGGATCAAGCCCACATGGCCTTGCCCTTCTTATGGATACGTCGAGCGCGGACCAGCCGCCGCTCTCGGCTTCGACACCACTCACGAAGCCATGGAGGTCACCACCTTCCGCGAAAAACCTAATCCTGAACTCGCCGAAGAATACCTTCGCCAAGGCAACTTCGCTTGGAATGCCGGTATGTTTGTTTGGTCGCTAAAAACCGTCACCAACGAACTCCGTGAACACACACCGGAACTCGCCGGCTTCATTGATCAGCTCAAGGACTCCAACGACGTCGTCGCCACCACAGCGGACAAATTCCCCGACCTCACCCCCATCTCCATCGACTACGCCCTCATGGAAAAGGCCTCCCGCGTCCTCAATATCGAAGCCACCTTCGACTGGGACGATGTCGGATCCTGGATCTCCATCGCGAAATACTTCCCCACCCAGGGTGATCAAAACCAGACCAACACCGAAATCACCGAGATCGACGCCTCCAACAACATCGTCTTCAACGCGCGCAAAGACTCCCGCGTCGCCCTCCTCGGCGTCGACGACCTCATTGTCGTCCAAACCGACGACGCCCTCCTCGTCGCCAACCGCCACCAAGCCGACGCCATCAAAAACCTCGGCCCGAAACTTCCAACAGAACTCCTCTAAGTGAAAAAAGATCCCACCCAACCCGTCTTCACACTGATCCTTGCTGTTGGCTTCGGCGGCCTCCTTCTGATAATTTTAGGAATCATGGATCGTCGCGACATCCTTACCCTCTCCGGAGCTATTATTGTTGCAACCGCAATCAGCACGATCTCCCGACTCGTTAAATGACCCACCCCATTCTCGCCATCGACCACGGAGACGCCCGCATCGGGCTCGCTGCGACGGATGAGTTTGGCATTGGAACCCATCCCGTCGAAACAATCGATTGCCGGAAGACTGAAATCATTCCCCGTATCCTCGAAGTCATCGCCGAGCGCAAGATTCAGGCCGTCGTTCTCGGGCTCCCCCTTCGTATGGATGGCTCGGAAGGCACAAGTTCAAAAAAGATCCGTAAGTTCGGCAAAGAATTAAGGACCAATCTCGGCGGCATTCCCCTCACCCTCTTCGACGAACGCTTCACAACCGTGACGGCCTCCGAAAAACTCCGCTCGGCTGGTCGCAAGGCAAAACAGCAAAAGGACGTCATCGACCAGGCAGCTGCCCTCGAAATCCTCAAAGACTATCTCGGTTGGTAATGCACCTCAAACTCACCATCGCCTATGACGGCACTTCCTTCGCCGGTTGGCAAATCCAACCCAACGGCGTCACCGTTCAGGAACTCATCGAAAAAGCCCTCGGGCAAGTCGCCAAAGAACCGATCCGTCTCCACGGATCCGGACGCACCGACGCCGGCGTCCACGCCCTCGGGCAAGTCGCCCACTTCGATGCCCCCGACCACCTCACGATGAACCCCTTTAACTGGGTTCCCGCCCTCAACACCAAACTCCCTCCCGCCATCCGTATTCTCGATTGCGAAGAAGTGCCCGAAGACTTTCACGCCCGCTTTTCCGCCAAGTCAAAAACCTACACCTACCACCTCTGTCTCCAGCCCATCCTCCCGCCCTTCCTGGCGAAAAGAGCCTGGCACCTCCCCCGCCAACTCAACCCCGAGGACCTCACCCAAGCCCTCTCCGTTTACCTCGGCAAACACGACTTCCGGGCCTTCGCCGCCAATCGCGGCAATGAAACCGCCGAGACCGACTACATCCGCACCATCACCCGCTCCGACTTTGCTCAAATCAACGGCGACTACCTCCTCACCTTCACCGGAAACGGCTTTCTCTACAAAATGGTCCGCCTCCTCACCGGAGCCGCCGTCCAGGCAGCCCAAGGATACCTCCGGCAGGATGATCTCTACGACCTCGTCAATACACCAGAAGACAAGAAATCCCCCCATTGCGCCCCCTCCGACGGTCTCACCCTGCTGGAGGTCAATTACTAGGAGTTGCATCTTCCCCGCATCGGATCAAACTGCCTCTTGTGAGCGAGCCTCAAGCCAGATCCTGGAAACATCGCCTTGTCACGGCCAGCTTGGTCGTCCTCGGATCGGTTGCGATCCTTTTCCCCGCCTGGCTTCCGGACCATCCCGTTCTACCCACCGAAGAAGGAGCTGTCGAAGGCCTCCAACTCGCCCTCCTTCTAGCTAGCGCCGCCTTCTGGTTCGGTGCCGCCCGTCCCGCCGGCGACATCGGCCCATTCTACAAAGTCATGGGAGCCTTCTCCCTGGCCGGCGCCCTTGGCGAAGGAGATTCCATTATCGAACCTTTTATCAAAATCCCGGTTGAAATTCTCTACATCCCGCTCGGCCTTTACGTCCTTTGGACCTTTCATCAGCACCGGAAACACTTCCCGCAATTCTTCAACGACTTCTCCTCCCATCCCGCCGCTGGGTTTTTCGCCTCGGCCTTTATGATGATTTACATTCTCGCCCGCTTTCTCGGTGCTCCTTTTCTTTGGAAAGCCACCCTCGGCGAGAACTACCACAATGACATTCCCGAAACAGTCCAGAGCTACCTCGAGCTCCTCGCCTGCTATCTCCTCCTTGTCGGAACAATCGGACTCTGTCTCCAGCCCCGGGATCACGATCCTACCGAGACTGACTAGCTACCATGCCCGACCCACTCGTCATTCTCGGCAATTCCAACTCACGCTTCTCCGGCGTGACCTCGACAATGCTGCAGACCCTCCCCAAAGTCCGCGAAAAAGTCTCCCTCGCCGTCATTGGAAAACATCATCTCCCCGATGACGTTCCCGTCATTTCTTTTCGTGAATTGCGTAAGTTCAAAGACGAGCCCCGTGTCTTCCACGCCCGGCGTAATAATGAAATGATTCAGGCCCTGGCCGCCCGAAAACTCGGAGCCAATCTTAAGATCGTCTTCACTTCGACCGCGCAGCGTTATCACTCGCGCTTCACCCGCTGGCTCATGGGACAAATGGACGGCATTATCACCACTTGCTCGGCCGCCGCTTCCTATCTTGAAAAGAAACCCGATGTCGTCATTCCACATGGCATCGACCTCGAACGCTACCACCCACCCGCCGATAAATCCGCCGCCTGGAAAAAACTCGGCTTCCCCGGAAAATTTGGCATCGGCATTTTCGGCCGAGTTCGTCCTCAAAAAGGAGTCGATGTCCTCATCGACTCCGCAATCCCGCTCTTAAAAGATAACCCCGACCCAACCCTCGTTATCGTCGGCGAAACGACGCCCAAGTTCCGCGACTTCCAAAGCGAACTCGAAGACAAAGTGGCCCAATTCGGACTCAGCGAGCGCATCATCTTCCACGGATCCCGCGCCAGCAGCGAACTTCCCGGACTTTTTCAGGGAATGTCTCTTGTCACTGCCCTTTCTAGGAATGAAGGGTTCGGGCTTACCGTCCTCGAGGCGATGGCTTCCGGTTGCGCCGTCCTAGCCTCACACGCCGGAGCCTGGCAGGACATCATTACCGAAGGAATTCACGGATTCACCGTGCCTTGCGGGGATGTCGAGGCCACCCGGAAATCGCTCGCCAAACTGATTGCCCATCCCGAAAAACTTCTCGATATGGGCCGGTCCGGTCATTCCCACGCAGAGGAGCACTACACCACCGAACGCGAGGCCACCGCTCTCTGCGACTACTATCAGCTGATCGCCCGGTCTTGATTTTTTCAGATCTCCGGCTAACGCTGCCGCAGCCCATGGCAAAAACGCCCCGCATTCTTCTCTCTCATCGCCTCGAATACCTTGTCTTTCGGGCGGTCGAGAAAGTCCTGCACCTATTCAGCCTCCCCACGGTATTTAGCTTGGGTGAATTCCTCGGACGCATCGGCTACCGGCTTTTCCCGGGAATGAGAAAAATCGTTCTGCGAAATCTTCGCACCGCTTATCGCGAAGATAAAACCAAAGAGGAACTATCTCAGCTCACCTGTGACGTCTTCGAACGTTTCGGAGCCAACATGCTCACCTCCTTTCGCATCCCCTTCCTATCCGACGAGCAAATCCTCTCTCACATCACTTTTGTGAATTCCGAGCTCGTGACCGACCCCACCCGCACCGAGGGAATCATCTGGGTTGTTCCCCACATGGGCAACTGGGAGCTCCTCGCTCACACCGGCTTTCTCACCGGCACCAAATCACAAATCGGCACCCATTACCGGCCGCTAAGCAACCCTCTCATCGACCGGGTCATCAAACGACGAAGAGCCCGCCGTGGCCTTCATCTCTTCGCCAAAAAATCCTCCACCCATAAACTCACCAAATTCATTCGCGACGGAGGGATCCTCGGTATCCTCTCTGATCAACGCATCCGTTCCAAGGGAGCCCCCGCGATGTTCTTTGGACGTCCCACCACCTGCTCCCCCATGCCGCCCCTCCTCGCCCGCCGCGCCAAGGGCATCCTCGTAGGCATGTATTGCGAAACTTCCGCACCCTGCCACTGGACCATTCACATGCACCTCATTCCGGAAGCAACCACCCAGGCTTGCGCCGACAGCCTCGAACAAGCCTGGAGAAGCTCCCCCGCTGATGTCCTCTGGCTGCAAGAACGCTGGAAACTACAAGGCACACGCCCCCTTGATTTCCTTCACAAATACCCTGCCGACACCACCCCTGAATCGCCCTTGAGAATCGTTTCCTTACTTGCCAAAGACACCGACCTCGGTCTCCCCCCAACCCTCGCCTCGGTCGAGCACCATCAGATCGATCTTTCTCAAAATAACGAAATGGTCTCCCAGGCGCTCCTGAAGATCTCGGATCAAAAAAATCCTGTCGACACCTTCATCGTCGAAGAAATACATCTCAAGAGATTAAAAAAACTCGCAAAAACTCTTCACTTCCTCTCCCCGAAAAATGTTATATCAATTGCAGAGGATAAATAACTAAGAGACTTCTCTTCCATTCCCCCAAATAATCGACTATTCCTCCTTTCCTCATGAAAATTTGCTGCATCGGCGCTGGTTATGTTGGTGGCCCTACCATGGCCATGATCGCCCACAAATGTCCCGACATTCAGATCACCGTCGTCGATATCAATCCTGACCGAATCGCCGCCTGGAATAGCGATAACCTCCCAATCTACGAATTGGGACTCGACGAACTCGTCTTCGAATGCCGCGACCGAAATCTCTTTTTCTCAACCGACGTCGACAAGCACGTCGACGAAGCCGACATCATTTTCATCTCGGTCAACACCCCGACCAAGACCTACGGCACCGGAGCAGGAAAAGCCTCCGACTTAAAATATATCGAACTCTGCGCACGCAAAATCGCCGAGGTTTCCACCACCGACAAAATTGTTGTGGAAAAATCCACTCTTCCGGTCCGCACTGCTTCGACAATCAAAACCATTCTCGAGAACTGCCCCACCGAGGCTAAATTCCAGGTTCTCTCCAACCCCGAGTTCCTCGCCGAAGGGACCGCCGTGCAAGACCTTCAAAATCCCGACCGTGTCCTCATCGGCGGAGACCAAACGCCCGAAGGACTGGCCGCGATTCAAACACTCTTCGACATCTACGCACGTTGGGTTCCCTCCGAAAAAATTCTTACCACCAACGTCTGGTCGTCAGAACTTTCCAAGCTCACCGCCAACGCCTTTCTTGCCCAGCGAATCTCCTCCATCAACGCCATCTCGGCACTCTGCGAGGCCACCGAAGCAAATGTCGATGAAGTGGCCCGCGCTGTCGGAACAGATTCCCGCATTGGACCAAAATTCCTAAAATCCTCCGTCGGCTTTGGCGGGTCGTGTTTCCAAAAAGATGTCCTCAATCTTGTCTACCTCTGCGAGCACTACGGCCTCACCGAAGTTGCGGAATACTGGGAGCAGGTCATCAAGATGAACGACTACCAGCGCAGGCGCTTCGTCAAACGGATAGTCACCACCCTCTTTAACACCGTTGCGGGCAAGAAGATCGCCCTCCTCGGCTTCGCCTTCAAAAAAGACACCAACGACACTCGCGAGTCCGCCGCAATCTACATCTGCCGCGACCTTCTCGACGAACAGGCCGAGGTTCATATTTACGACCCAAAAGTGTCCCGCCAGCAGATCTGCGCCGACATCGGCATCCCCGAAGATCATCCCGGAGTGCACACTCACTCCTCGGCCGAAGAGGCCTGCGACAGCGCCCATGCCGTCGCCATTCTCACCGAGTGGGACGAGTTTACCAAACTCGATTACCAAGCAATCTTCGACAAGATGCTCAAGCCAGCCTTCATCTTTGACGGCCGCAACATCCTCGACCTCGAAGCCCTCCGCAAAATCGGCTTCGAAACCCGCGCCGTGGGCAAAGTTTAGGAGATAAAATAAACGGGTGAATCGCCCACTTCTTCTAGCTCGATGTCCTCACCCGAGGCATCGAGCACTTTTTTGAACTCACTCGGCCAAGGGCCGGTGAAAATCCGTCCATTGCACCACATCATCGTGACTTCATCATTTTNCCGCTCGAAGCGAAGAGCATAGACCTCTTCTTCTGCTTCCAGTTTCTCTACGAAAGTCGCCGTGCCCAACTGNTCNANNAANACGCANAGCATCTNAAATCCAATNCGCTCCCGCCATCCTCCNTCAGCCCGCTCNTCGATNAANCCAAANCCATGCGCCACCAGTCGCCACCAGNANACCTGATCCACAAAGCCTGAACACAAGGNCAGCACGAGNTANCGGATCATAAAGTTCCCGTATTCCTCTTCTGTCACGTGAACTTTGCTCCCCTTCGTCCCCGGCGCCATNTAGGATGCGGAAACTGGGGACCACACTCCAGAATTAACCNGAGGCCAATTAACCTCGGAAACAATCACCCGTTCATCGCAGCGATTTGATTTCCTCGCTATCGCTTTCAACAAAGCCGCCTTCTCCACTGTTCCAAATTTCCCCTGCTTATTCTCAGGCGCCCTACGACGATCCACATACAAATGATGGGAAAGCGCATCGTAACGGAACCCTTTCGGCGTGGCATTCAGCGAAGCCACCAAATAGTGATATTCGAAATCGATACAGGCCGGACCGGAAAATTGAATCCCCGGATAACTTTCCTTCAGCTCAATGACCGGATCCAACAAGGAAACATGCTCGCTCAAAGTTCGGATCCCCCACTTCATGCGGTTCACCACATGACAAAGCTCCACCATCTCGACCTTTCCCTCAATCTCACCCAACACGTATTCGAGAAAGGCCCGCCACGATTCCGGCTCCAGCACCGCTTTACGATCCTGTAGAATAGCCACCATGATCTCATGCCCCTTCTCGTGAAGCTCATTGAGATATCCCACCGTTTTCTCCCACTGCGCCCGACCTTCATGATGACCAAACCTCAGCAAAATAGGAATCTTACCCATCGCAGGCAAATACTCCAATTGTTTGGCGAAATCCAAATCAGCGGGCTCCAGAGACATCCCTATCCGCCCTGCAAGGTTCACCTTCTTTTGAAAAGCACCTTCCATCTGCTTTCCGTATTCTTTCCAAATCGGCAACCCCGATTTCAACAACGATCCCGCGATTTTTAGGTGATTCCACTTCGATTGATGCGCTTTCCGATCAGCCTTGTCCATCGTGATGGAAGCTTGGGCAGACCGCCGATCCCAAATCCAGACATCCTCCAGGCCGCTCCCAAATCGATATCGCCCCTTCTTCCAACTCTTGATCGGATGACGCCAGCGACGGCTTGCCGACCACAGGCGAAAGTTCCGGCGAACCCGTTTCATCTCTTGCTGGAATTCCTTCGGGGCACCTTCGTGCCAATAAATCTTCACCAGAATTTCCAAAAACCCCGACGGCATCGAAAGCCGGGCAAAGTCGAGAGCCCTTTCCTTCGCCGTCAATTCCTCGCGGATCTTTCCTCGATTGAGATCGATGATATTTACCTCGTCCCACTCACTATCCTCCGTGCGCGTGAGCTCAATGTTCTGATTGCCTAAGTCGCGATGATAAAATCCCGCGTCGTGCATCTTCCTCATCACACCGGCGACCTTAATCAGCAGGTCGACAAATCGATCACAAGGTTGCCCCTCCTCGTAGATATCCGTTAGAGCCTTCTTGAAACTGGTCAGACCGCTCAAATACTCCGAGAGGTAATAGCTCTCCACCAGTCGTCCCCCTTCCCATCTCTCCAGATAAGCCACCGGTGCCGGAGTATCAATTCCATGGCTCTTCAAAAACTCGGCGGCGCGAAATGACCTCGCCGCCTTTGATCCTCTCTTTTGATCATAACGATCCTTCCATCCCTGCTGGGAACCGAAGGCCTTTACCACCACCTCCTTCGTCTCGCCCTCAATCTCAAACGGCCGCACCACCACCCAATGCCTCCTCTTGGCCAGAACCCCCTCCTTCGCTGAACGCAGCTCGGCCAACAAACCTGCGATCCGGGAAGTATCCAGCGCCGTCAGAAAATCTATCCGGATTTTTCCGACAAACCCACCTTGATGGTAATCTTGAAAATTCTCTTCTCCCACAGAGCCCAATAACTAGCCAGCAATGGCCATCAAGGCAATGCTTATACCCGCGGAGCGTTCTTCTCGACCTTCGCCCCAAGATAAGGCAATCTCAAGCCCGTGAAAATAGCGGTGACTCGCAGCGAGTGTTCCTACGGCAAGGGGGGCGCAGAACGGTTCGCGGCCAACCTCTGCCGCGAACTCTGCAACATGGGCCACGAAGTCTGGGTTCTCGCCGAAATCTTCGATCCTGAAATCCACCCCGGCCTCAAGCACGTCCCGATCAAGGTCAACCGGACCACCTCCTTCACAAAACACCTCTCCTTCAATCGTAATTCCCAGGCCGCACTGAAGAATCTGGAAGTCGATCAAGTCATCGCCCTCTCCCGCAATTTTCCATCCGACGCTTTCCGAGTCTCCGACCCCCTTCAGTGCTACTGGATGAAACTCCGCTACCCCGGAAAAATCCGTAGCTTCATCGAATCGATCAATCCCCGGCACCGCACCATTCTCAAGATCGAACGTGCCATCATGGATCCCAAAAACACACGGATCATCGTCACCAACTCCCAGCTTTCGAAAACCCTCATTGGAGAATACTACCAATATCCCCAAGACCGGATTCACGTCATCTACAATGGCGTCGATCACGAGCAATTCACTCCCGATCCGAACTATCAGGAAGGCTCTCAAATCAAACTTCTCTTCGTTGGTCAGGATTTCAAACGTAAGGGCCTCGACCCACTACTCCGCGCCTTCGCGATGGCACGCGAACAAGGACATGATTGCTCTCTCCGTGTCGTCGGATCAGACAATCCCGCCCCCTACCTGGAATTGGCAGGAAGACTTGGCGTAATCGACCGTGTCAACTTCGAAGGCCCCACTAGGGAAATTCAAAAGGCCTACCAAATGTCCGACCTCTTCGTCTTCCCTTCCCTCTACGACCCCTTCGCCAACGTCGTCCTGGAATCTCTCGCCTGCGGCCTCCCCGCCCTCACCACCACCACCAATGGCTCTTCGGAAATCATCGAAGAAGGCCAAAATGGCTATGTCGTCCAAGGCGCCACCCACCACCTCTCCAAGGACCTGGCTAACCGCATCATTCAGTTTCTCAAACTCACTCCCGGGGATCGCAAGAAAATGCGCCAGGCTGCCCGGAACACCGCCGAGCGATACACCATCTCTCGAAACGCCGAAGTCTTTGTAGAAAAGCTAAATCAATGACCGACGAGAATCACATCGCAGAATTGAATGAGGTTCTCGCAAAAGCACGCCGGAGCAGCTTTGGCGACGTCACTCAAGAGGAAAAAGAAGAGCTCACCGGACTCTCCAAGAAAAGACCGCAAGACTTTGAACTCATCAAAGACGGCTCCCGCTCCAAGGTCGGCTCCTACCAACTCAAAAGCGGACGCGAAGTTATCCTGAAATACTACTACCCTACCCACATCGTCAAAAAGCTTCGGAATCGCCTCACCGGCTCCCGCTGTCGACGCAGTTGGATTGCAGCGCACGGATTTCTCCACTTGGGCATTCCGACTCCGCGCCCACTCGCCATCGCCGAATTCCATCAACTGGGCCTCTTCAACTCGATGTCCTTTCTCGCCACCGACCACGTTAAAGGAGTCCAGCTTCGATTCCTCGAAGAGAGCCGCTATGAAACCATCGCCCCCGCGCTGAGGTCAGCATTCGAAACCATGGCCGAATTCCGCCTCGCTCACGGCGACCTCAAAAACACCAACATCGTCATCAACAAAGACAACGAAATCACCTTTGTCGATCTCGATGCCACCCGTTTCAATCTCAGCGAAAAATCCTGGGAAAGGGCTCAAACTCACGACCGCAAACGCTTTCACAAAAATTGGAAAGACAATCCCTACGCCGCTGGAATCCTTAACGACT
>NHEN01000193.1 GCA_002172625.1 Verrucomicrobiaceae bacterium TMED86
TCGACCATCGCCGCGTAGATGGCCTGGTTGCGGATGTGCCAGGCTTTGTGGTCGACGGTTTTCCAATCATTGACTCTCGGCTCGCGCTTCGGCAGGGGCCAGCGTTCCTTGTCGATGATTCCCATTTTCAGCATGCGAGCATAACGCTCTTTGCGGAGTTGATCCCAACCACCCTGATATCGCTTAAGATATTTTTGGATCGATTTTTCCGGCGCGTGCATGGGCCAGTGGGCCGCTGTGAAGGCGACGTATTGAAAGAATGGTTTGTCCGACTTTACGAAATCTTTGATCTGAGTGACAGCTTCACTACCGATCTTGTCGGTGTAGTAATAGTCGTCGCCATCCGGTTTGGCCGCTTCGGTGTTTCGGGTGAGGGTATAGGGATCCCAGAACGAGCCGGCTCCGGTCATTGTTCCGTAGAAGCTGTCAAAGCCGCGTTGGATGGGGCCGTCTTTTTTGGGGTTCATTCCTAGATGCCATTTGCCAACCATGCCGGTGTTGTAGCCTGCTTTCTTAAGAAGCTCGGCAATTGTGACCTGCGACGGCCCGAGTTTGTTGCTGTAGCGACCACTCATGAGAGTGGCACGTGTCGGCCAGCATCGCGCCGTGTTATAGAATTCGGTGAAGCGCAAACCGCCCGCAGCCAGTGAATCGAGGTTGGGAGTTTCAATTTCACCACCGAAGCAGCCAAGGTCGGAGAATCCCATGTCGTCGGTGAGGACAATCAGAATATTCGGGCGTTCGTCTGCATATCCTGGTGCCGCCGTGAGGCTGAGGATCATGGCTGCCGAAATTCTGATGAAGGTAGTGAGTCTTTGCATGGGGGCATTCTCGGTGGAATTACTATCGGACTACAACGGTAAATTGCCGTAAGCACCTATACTCTGGCCTTTTTGAAAAGGATCTTGGCTCGGGAATCAGCACTTTATACTCTTCGCGATATCAAGCCTTGATCCATCCTATGACCACATCGACTTCCCGCCGTTCCTTTCTTGCCACTGCCATTCCCGCTACTTTCGCCGGTTCTCTTTTTGGGGCCGAGGAAAAGGAAACCCCGTGGCTGCGGATCTCGCTGCAGCAGTATTCCTTCGCCAGTATGTTTCGCTCTAAGGCATTGGATCCGCTGGACTATCCGAAGTTCGCCATCGACAAAACCGGGATCAAGGCACTCGAGTATTTTAACGGCTTCTTTGAGGATAAGATTGATTCCGCGGAGTTTCTCGAGGAACTGAAAAAGCGAGTCGGGGATCTTGGGGTGAAAAGTCAATTGATGCTTTGTCGCTCGGACCTCGCGCTTGATTCAGCCGATGCCAATGAGCGGAAGAAGGCGGCGGCCTTGCTGGCTCGTTGGGGGGAGTTTGCCAAGGAGTTGGGATGTCACTCGATCCGGGTCGATTGTCGTTCGAAAGGAAATCGTGAGGAGGTCAAGAAGCAGGCGATCGATGGACTGCATCAACTGTGCGACCTTTTAAAACCGATGAAGATGAATGCCATCGTCGAGAATCACGGCAACTGGTCGAGTAAGGGAGATTGGGTGAAGGAAGTGATGGAGTCGGTGAAGCGAGACAATTGCGGGACTCTGCCGGACTTTGGAAATTTCAAAGGATACGACAAGTATCAGGGCGTCAAAGATATGCTGCCCTGGGCCAAGGCGATCTGTGCCAAGGTTCATCAGATTAATGAGGACGGTGAAGCCGCGCATACCGATTTTCACCGCATGCTCAAGATTGTGAAGGACGGCGGATTCAAGGGATACATTGGCATTGAATTCGAAGGCGGAAAGAATTCAGTCGCCGGAGTCCTGGGGACGAAGAAGTTGATTGAGAAGACGCTGCAGAAGCTGGGGTGACCTTAAGCAGGGTGGGATTTTGGGCTGATGCGTCCGTTTATAGACGAAAGTGATCGCTATTCTTCCTCTGTTCCCCCCAGGGTCACGTTGATGTTGTATTTGTTCTGCAGGTGCGAGTGGGCGCGGCTGGCCTGGCCGGATTTGGGGTAGCGTTTACAGGTGAGCTGGAAGGTGCGGATGGCTTTTTCCTTATCCTTGGCTTCTTCGTAGGTGTAGCCAATTTGGATAGTGGCCTCGGGGGCGGATTTCTCGACGACCTTACATTGGTTGTAGAGGACGATGGCTTCCTTTTGTTCGCCGAGGCGGCGGTGGCATTTGGCGATGGCGAAATAGTTTGCCGGGAAGCGGTCAACTTGCCGGTAGCAGGCGATGGCTTTTTTCCAGTCGGAGAGTTTTTCGTAACATCCTGCGATGGTCCATAGGTAGGTGCCGGAGTTTTCGCCATCGATTTCGATGATCTGGCGGTAGGTTTCGATGGCTTCTTCGGTTTTGCCTTCCTTAAGTTGGAGGGAGGCGATGTTGGAAAGACCCGAGACCTTGTTTTCATACTGGCCGTAGATGCGATAAGCCTGGTCGAGTTTTTCGCGGGAGATATACCAGTCGGCCATCTTTCCACGGAGTCCGTCGTTCATGCCAAACTTCTCGCCGATTTCCTCATAGACTTTGAAGGTTTCGGACGGGCGGCCCAGAGTCGTGTGAAGGGCGGCGACTTGATAGAGAAACTGTGAGGCGAGTTCAGGGCGGACTGTCGTTTCGACCCGCATGGTGGAGATAAGTTGGTCGCCGAGTTTGAGAGCGGCGGATTTGGTTTTTGGGTCTTTGAGAAGGTGGTTCACCGTTTTGACCGAGAGGCTATATACCTGATCGAAGAGCTTGGGGCCGGCGTAAGTGGTGGCGAGGGCTTTCTTTCCTTCATCGAGTTCCTGGGCAAAGCAATGGATTTCGGCGAGCTCATGGCAGGCCTTGATGCAGGCCGATTTGGAAACGTCGGTGCGTTTTACTTTGAAAGTGAGCTCCTTGAGAATGGAGAGGCGTTCCTCCATGTCCTGATGGAGTCGGGAGTAGTGGAGGAGGTCCTGCCGGGCGCGGATGGCAATTTCGTGATCGGGGTATTCCGTGATGAGGAAGCGGAAGGACTTTTGGGCGTCCTTGACCTCGCCCATGGTGCGGTAGGCGTCGCCCATGCAATAGGCAGCGATGGTAGCTTCGTGGGAATCGGGCCAGTAGTCGATGACGGATTGAAAGCCGTCGCGCAGGGCGGTCTTGGGCTTTTTTAATCTCATCATGGTATGGCTCCACATGAGTTGGGCATAGGGAGCGCCGGGGCTTTTTTCGTAGAGCGTGAGAAATTTCTCATATTCGGCGAGGGCAACCTTGAAGGTTCCCTTGAGGAAATGCTTTTCGGCAATTTTGATCTGATAGCGTTCGACCTCGCGCATCTTCTCGAAGGTCTTGACGTCGATCTGCTGTAGAGAGGTGAGCTTGCTGTGTGAGAGCGTGGCGAGGATGAGAAAAAGGAAAGTGATGAGGCGTAAATTCATGTCGATGAAATGGGTTACTTTTTGGTCGCTTCGAGCCATTTGTTATATTCGGCGTGGGCGTAGTAGATGATGTTGACGCCGAGTTGGTAGCTGGATTCCCAGACGTCGCGGGGAACGCCGGAGTGGCCGTCGGCCCAGGCGTCACCAATGTCGCCGGGGTGGTAATAGGCGACGAGTCGTCCGTTGACGACCCAGCCGAGGGCGTTGGACCGCCCGTGGGGAGCGACGATGGGAAGTTTGGGGAGCGGGTAGGGAATGCGGTGGATGGTGTGGTCGAGGTAGACCGAGATTGGTTCGATCTTGGGGAGGACTTTTTGCATCATGGAGACGAACTGACCTTCCCAACCGGAGCTCCCGCCGTTGTCGCCAAAGAGCATGCCGTGGTGCTCGAGAAGGTAGCTGCGAATGACTTTGATTTCCTTCTCGCTGACGTTGATGTTTTGCTGCCCGGTCATGTAAACCATGGGTGGGCTTTTTCGGGGCGGGAAGCTTTTGAGGCGGCCAATCTCCATGGGTTCGGGGCGGTCGCTGACGGGGTGGCCGGTGCGGACGCCGTATTCAGTGAGGAGATTGAGGTCGGAGCCACGGTCCATGTCCTGTTCCCAATCACCGCCGTCGTACTTGAGGCGGATGAAGCGTACCTTGCCGCGTGTGGTGCCGGCGGAGAAGCCCGCGCCGTCGCCTTTGCCCTGGCCGATCTTGTAGAGGTGCTCGGTGACTTCGAGGACCTGAAGTTTTACATCATCGATAGGCGGCGGATTGAATAGGATACTGGAATATGGATTGATGACGTATTTCTTATTAATGACCTTTTGAATTTTGACGATCTGTTTGAGCTGGGTTTCCTCACCGCCGCCGAGTGGGGATTCATAGATGCTGCAACCGGATAGGCGGGTGAGAAAGAATGCCATCAGGCCAAACATGAAGGTGTAGCTCATGAGGGTGAAGATGGACTGCCGGAGCTTGTTGTTCTTATTGCCGAAATACCAGGCGACGAGTTGACGTGGATCCCAAACGGTCTTTTTTGTTTTGGGGTCGGGGACGCGTTTAGTCTCGCGGTCGATCCACCAGACGGCCCAACACAACCCAAGGAAGAAGGCTCCGGCAGTGCCGACCTGGGTAAGAGTTGCGGAGAGGGAGTAGGAGTAATTGAGGAGAGGGAGGTGGACGATGAGTTGCCAGAGGGGAAGATAGGAGATGCTGAAAACGGCGCGTCTGACGATCAGCGATGAGTTGCGGTGGTGGCGGATCCAGAAGTAACAAACCGGGACCGCAGTGGCGAATCCGATGGCCGAGGTGAGATAGCTCAAGCGAAACCAAGCGTGGGCATCGAGCCAAATAAGACACCAGAACGCCACGTAGATCCAAGTCAACATGACCGGCCGACGACTGAGGCGGAGGAGCCAGTCGGGGACAGAGATCTTGTTGGGGTTGTGAGGCATCCGGGTGGCTGTTGCTACTCCAGATCCTTCAGGAAATCGCCGCCTTTATCCTCAAGAGGATTGCTGTTTGAGGGAGCGGTGATGGTTTCGTTGACCTTGAGAGGTTTGAGCGATTCAGGGGTGTTGGGATCGGCCGGTTTTGGGACCGTGGCTGCTGGGGTGGGCGCTGAAGGCGGGGCGGCGGGCGTTGGGGTCACAACGGCTTCTTCTGAGGGTGCGGGTTTGTCGCTCTGAAGAAAGTAGGGGATCGCGGTGAGCGCGAAGAGGGCGATGGCGACGAGGATGACCGAGATGATGGTGGAGCGGAAAAGTTGGCTGGAGGCGACCACGCCGAGCATTTCCTGCGGGCTCTTGCCTTTGAGTTCACGGAGGAACTGCTGCAATTCCTGAACGGTGGCATTTGTGTTGGATTTCAGCTCACGGAGATCGGCCTTGGTGCTGGCCATGGCGACGCGGGAGGTGTCAGAGTTGTCGGTTTTACCTTTCATTATTTGGCGGCTTTTTCTTCGGGCTCAAGAATGTGAATGAGATCGCCTCCGGCCTCACTGATGGCGGCGATGACGGGTTCGAAATGGGAGGCTTTGGCCTCCTTGTGGACTTTGAGAAAGACGTTGCGTTGGCCCGAAGGGGCGTCGCCGAGGAGATTGTTGAGTGCTCCGGCGAGTTCATCGGTAGAGATTTCCTTGCCATCGAGGTAGGTCTTAAAGCCAGTGTCGATGGTGACGCTGGCGAGGGGGGAAGCGACCATGTCGGCTTCCTTGAGATTGGCGGGCTGCCATCGCACGTGGCTATCGTCTTGTGCCCGGGCGAGGATGACGAAGAAGATGAGCAACAAAAAGCCGATGTCTCCCATCGCGAAGGCGGGGATGGAAGCGGTCAGTTTTTTGCGTTGAAGCTTCATTCGACGTTAATGATGCGATCGGATTCGAGTTCGAGTGTGAGAATGCCGCCCGCTTGCTTGATAGCCTGGGAGACCCTAATCCAGAAGGGGTAAGGCGTGTTCGGAGCACTCTTCACGGTGACGATACGGTCGGCGTCCCGGGTCTTTTGTTTTAAGGCGGCGGTGATACGCTGCGTGAATTCTGGAAGTGCGAGCGGGCTGCCATTGAGGACGATGCTGGTCGGTGTGATGCTCACTTCGAGGTTTTTACTTTGATCTTGTTTGTCTTTTTTCTCTTCGGTTTTCGGGAGGATTTGTGCGACACCGGTCTCCGGTTGCACCGCGGCACAGACGAGGAAGAAGATGATAAGGATGAAAGCGATGTCCGAGCTGGCACTGGCCGGCGGATCGACTAACAATTTGCCGCGTTGCAGTTTCATGAATCGCCTTTGTCGAGAGTGAGGCGGAGGCTGACGACTTCGATGAGTTCGGCAGCGGAGGATTCCACCTGAAGGACGAAGTCATTGATGAGTCCGGTGAAGTAATTGAAGGCCATGTAGGCCGGGATGCCGACAATCAGGCCAAAGGCGGTTGTGAGGAGTGCGACCCGGATTCCGGAGGCAGCAGCCTGCACGATGTTTTGTTGTCCGATGTTGGCTTCGATGTCACCGAAGGCCACGATCATTCCCTGCACGGTGCCGAGGAAACCGAGCATGGGGGCAACCGAGGCGATGGTGGCGAGGATGGGAAGGTGGCGTTCGAGAGTGGCGACGATGTTGGTGCCGTAGTTTTCCATGCTTTTAATCACTTGTTGCTCCGTCTGTGCCTGGTCGTAGTTAAGGCGACGGAGGACGAGGTATTTGCGAAGGCCGTTGGAGAGAATGGCGGGAACGGGGCCACGGGCGGATTCGCAGAGTTGTAGAGATTCTTGGACTTTGTCTTCTGAGAGGAGATTGGTGACTTCCTCGCGAAGGGCACTGGCATCGTTTTCCAATAGCTTGAGGCTACGATAGCGTTCGATGATGACGGCGATAGCCATAATGAGGAGCGCCAGGAGAGGCCACATGAAGGGGCCGCCTTCGAGAAGAAGCTTTAGTGCGCCGCTTTCGAAGAAGCCGGAGTTGGCGAGGGTGTAAGCGGTAGGATTGGTGAGCATGATTGATTGTTTATTCGTTCAGATTTGCTTCGCGTTCAAATTGAGCAAGGAGCTCGGGGAGAGCAAGACGGCCACGGGAATACTTAGCAGCATCACTTTCCGGGAAGTCCCAGCGGCAGCGGTTGTAGCGACGGAAAGCATTGGGAATGTCCTTTCCCATACGGTAACTTTCGCCCGCCCAGAAGAGAGCTTGTGCAGTGAGTTCCTGCTCCGGGAAGCGCTTGGCGAACCGGTCGAAAGCTTCGCCGCCCTTGAGGAATTCTTCGAGCTTGTAGTAGCACTGGCCAATGCGGAAGGCCATCTTGGGAGTCCATTCGTGGTTGGGGAATTTCTCGAGGAATTTGACTCCAACTGAGGCTGCCACAGCGAAGTCTTCCTTTATATAAAAGTGCTCGTTGATGCGGAGCATGACGTTCGCGATGAGCGGGCTTTTGGGGTAGGTGCCGGCGAGAGTGACGTAGGCTTCGAGAGCTTCGTCGAGTTCCCCGGCTTCTTCGTGACACTGACCGAGTTTGTATTGGGAATCCGGAGCGAGATTGTGCTCGGGATGATTGCGGACGATGGAGCCATATGCGGCAATCGCCTCGTCCCAAGCTTCCATTTCCTGCGCAAACTGACCGAGGAGGTAGGAAACGCGCGGGGCATACTTGGGATTCGGATAATCGTCGCGCAGTTCGCGGAGGACGCGTCGTCCTGCAGCGAGGGCAGTGGCGGCTGATTCGTCGTGCTTGAGTTTACGGTGGCTCTTGAAGAGTTCAAAGTGACTTTCGGCAATGTGGAACTGCGTTTGGATGGCGAGGTCTTCGTTTTTGTAGATCTTGCTGAATGCGGCCATGACACCATTGGTTCCGATGGCGACGGGTATCATCTTTTCGATGATTGCCTCTCCATCAGGGCGCTGGGGAATGTTGTCGAGATAGCCGACAGTGATCTCATCTCCAAAGAAGCATTCAATACTACCTTCAAAGTTTCCCGAGACAGGCTTGGCCTGAGCCGAGAGCGGGAAAGATGCACTGAAGACACCGCTATGGGTGAGCGTTTCTTCGAGTTCGATTGTTTCGTCTTCGCCGCTGGCTGTGACGATGCGAATCATGGCCCTGTCCCGTTTATTGGAGAGGTCGCGGTCGGGATCTTCGAGGCGGAGGAAGATCTTTTTGCCGACGTATGCAATTTCAGCGGTTTCCAAATATTCCTCATCGGTGATCTCGAGGGTTGCGGCAGAGGCGAGTGTTGCCGAGGCATCGAGCGAAGCCTTGGCTCCGTCGGGGCGGATGGTGTCGTCGTATCGGGCAGTGAAGGTATCGGAGCCAATGACGTTGAGTATAGCCAGAGCGGCGGTGTTCTTGTTCGAGCCATCGTCGAGGGCAGCCTCGGGATCGTCGTCGACAGGAAGGATGACTTTACCAAGGCCTCCCCGGGGTAGTGTTCCGTCTTCAGGAACGATGTTGGCGCTTTGCGGATCTCCGAGGAGGAGGGGGATTTGACCGACAAAACGGCCTTCCTGTAAAGCCGGATTGCGGACGTCGGATAGGGTTTCATCGTCGGTGGCGTAGGCGCGGGAAAGGACGCATTGAACTTGAATTTTGGCGCCCTGGGTGGTGACGACATCAACAAGAATGGTGCTGCGGGAATCCTTGGCTTGGTCTGGGTCGACGACCTCGACAGTGAGGGGGAGTCGGTATTCGACTTTGCTGACGTGCTCGGGGTCGAAGGTTCCGGGGATGAATTTCGGGGCGCCTTCGATGGGTGTCTCGCTGCCAACGATTTGAATGCGTGCCTCGGTGGGTTCATTGAGTAGGACGATTGTTTCGCGATAGAAGGCATGTCCGGGAAATGTGTTTTGGGTGTCTTTGTAGCGGAGGTAAACCTTATCACCTTTTTTGACGACGACCTTTCCTTCGGTAGCTTCAGCAGCGGTGTCGATCTCAACGAGGAAGACTCCGGTCGACGAGCCGGATTCGGTGGCGGTGACTTTGAAGGGTGGGTCTGAATTGATCTGAACTTCCACTTCGACCTCGTCTCGGTCGAGTCCGATATCCAAATCAAAGTCGACGACTTCGGCGACGATGCGTTCACCGGGTTCGATGCGGAGGAGTTCCTTGCGTGCACCTCTGACCGAACCATCACCGCTGCGGTTGAAGTCGTAGCTGATGGGAGTGATCTCGCCGTTGTAGTAAGTGGCAGTGAGAGATTTGGTGAGAAGTCGATTGCGTTGTTCGGCACCTGCGGTGAGTTCGTCGAGATAGGAGATGTTCACGGTGTCTCCGGGCGCGAGTTCCAGAATGTCGTTGGTGGCGAGTTCTAGAACGTCAGCCTCGGGTGGCATGTGCTTGTTTCCGCCTCCGCTGATTTCGACGTTGTTGATAGCGATGGCTTCGCCGCGATACTCGAGGAATTCGAAATCGACATAGCGAAGTTCGCGAGCGGGCATTGAAAGCGTCCAACGGTTTTCTTCCTGCTTGATTTCAGCTGGTGGGAGCGGAGTGAATTTCTGAATGTCCGCGACTGAGCCAGGGTCGAAGTCGTTGGCGAGGAAGGGGCGAATTTTTACGGTAGAGGACTGTCGATTCTCTTTTGCAAGGCGGGCCTCCACGGCTCTCTCTTCGGGTGTGGCAATTGTAAAGATAGTGAGGTCATGAATGCCACGAGGCGCGTGGATATCGATCGTTTGGTCGCCGTCACCGATCGGGAGTTCGAGTCGTCCGTTGAACATGACGGCAGTATTTCGGCCCGTTACTTCGATACGGATCGCGCCGTCTCTTTCCTGGACGAAGGGGCCGGACCAGATAAGAAAGAAAGCGTCCTTGGTTTCCTCGGGAGCTTCCCAGGAGAGAGTTTCGACCTTCTTGGTTTCTGAGGGGTCGACTTTTTGAACGAGGCCGACGATGTCGGTCCAGGAATACGACTTGCGTAGGTTTTTGGCAGGCGTTTTGTAAACGCGGAGATTCATGCCGGCTTCGGTGAACTTCAAAGGTTGAGTTTCGGCCGGGGTGGGGAAGGAGGCGAGATTAAACCAGAATCGTCCATCGTGGCTGCCGCGAACTTTCATCCGGACGGGCGCTTCCTGTTCGGCTTCCGGAGAGCTGAGAACGATGGCTTCGGTTGGGCGAAGTTCCTTCATATCGACCGAGAGTGACTTGGGGGCCGCGCCATCCGGTTCACTGCGCCAGGCGGTGTCGGTGGAGTGGTCGATAGCCATGAGCGGATTGCGATCGAGCGCTGAGTCGGAGGCGCTGGCTCCAGCGGGAAGTTCACCCGTACGAGCCATCCCGAGGAAGACGCCGCCGTGCTGGCTTTCCTCATCGATCATTATTTGGACTTCGTCTCCGCTGGAAGCCGTGAGCTTGACGCTGACCTTGTCCGGAGCGGCGGTGAGGTCGCGGTCGCCGTCTTTGACCTGCGTGTAAATCAAGTTACCGGGTTTGACCTGATCCTTGGGGCGCGAGGCGGAACGGGACTGCTCTTCCTTTTTACCTTCAATTTCTTTTTTCAGGTTGTCGGTGAATGTCTCGTCGTCTTCGTTGATGATTTCGCTGCTGGCGACTTCGAGCGCACCATCCGAAGCGATACGCAGGCGGGTGTTGCTCAGGAATTCGAACTGAAATTGTTTCTTGAATTCTTCGGGGTAGTCCACCGAGATGACATCGCCTCCGGTGACTTGCAGGATACCATCGTCGGGCGTGGGTTCTCCGAGTGTGGTGGGGAATTCGGTTAGGAAGATTCCTTTGCCGGCACCTCCGCTGGTGAGGAATGATTGCTCGCGATCATTCCCGGGTTCGGTGCTGACGATGACCGGGATGCGGGTATCACCACGACTGATGCCGAGGTCGGGATCCTGCACCACGACGGAAAGAGCTTTGCCGGGGGTGTGCCAGAGTTTGGATTCCTGTCCGAGGCGTCCGACGGTGCGGAGGGTCTCGAGTTGGGTCAGAAAGCGCTGTTCGATTCCGTAGACTTCAGCAAGGTTGTAGAGCGTTTCGTTGGCAAGTTCGGTGTCGGGTGCTTGCTCCAGAACGGAGAGGAAAATCTTGCGGGCTTCCTGGTTGTCGTCCTGCCTGATCGCAAGGACGCCGCGTAGGAAGTTGGCACGGATGGCGATGGCAGGATTTGGGTTTTCCGTGAGGTCGGTGAATATTTCCGTAGCTTGGTCGTAGACGCGCTGCGCCATGTAGGTTTCACCAATTCCAAAGCGCGCGTCGACGGCTTCAGGTTGGTCTTTGTAGATGTTTAAAACGGTGGTGAATTCGGCGCGGGCAATGTCGTATTGCCGAGCCCGTTGGTAGTTGCGGGCGAGGAGAAGTTGAATGCGGGACTTGTCGCGGATGTCTACTTTGTCGGATTCGCCAAATTTGATCATCCATCCGCGGAGGATATCTTCGGCGCGTTCGTGGTCTTCCGGTGTTCCCTGGGCGATGTGGATTTCGGCGCCGAAGAGAAGGAGTTCGACCGGGAGTTCGTTGCGGTGTTTGTCGAAGAGCTCCTTGTTTGCATAGTAGGCTTGTTCAGCAAGGTCTTCGTCGCCAAGGCGGCGATGCAGGATGATTTGGAGAAGGGGGGCGATGGGGCTGTCTGCGGGAATGTCTGCGCTGATGCTACCCATTTTTCCGTAAGCGTTGCGGAGGAGATTTCGGGCTGCCGTTGTTTCGGAATTGCCGACTGAGCGGATGGTATTGAGGAGTCCATTGAGGATGGTGGTACCGAGTGAGAAGTCTTCGCGTGCAAGGGCAGCTTGCGCGTATGGATAGATGCGACGCCAGGATTCATAGTGACGGTCGGCTTGTTCGATAAGAGTCTGGGCCTTGAGAAGGCGTTCCATGGATTTGGGTTCCTTGGCCAGGAGTTCGAGGCCTGCTTCGGTGCTGACCCTGCCAAGACGGAGGTCGCGAACCATGCGGTAAACAAGGTTCTTTTTATCTTCGGACCATTCTTTGGAGTTGCGGGTGGTATCCAGCCAATTCCGGGCGGGGTAGTCTCCCATGCCCCAGGAGCGGAAGGGATCTTGATCGGCGCGGGCGCGGGAGTTTTTGAGGATGGGCTCCATGGCTTCCAGCTTGTTGGCGATGAAAAGCTGGTTGGCAAGTTCCGCAGCGTAGCTCCCGTGATAGTTGGTGTCAGCTGTCATACGGGACCGGAAAAAGCTCTGCGCCGCGGCAGGTTCGAGGGTGGAGGCGTAGCGCCGGGCGCATGAGACGTATTCGTTGTTGTTGGGGTCGAGATCCATGCGGGATTTCCACCACTTGGCGGCTTCGGCTTTCATGCCGATTTCGTTCATGACGTCACCAATGCGGGTGGAGTGAGCGGAACTGTAGCCACTGATCTTGGTCGAAGCCGTAATCCAGGGGATGGCCTTACGGATAATTGTTTCGTCTTTGATTTCGACAATGCGATACCAAGTCTCGTAGTTCGCAGGTCCGGCCGGAATGGAGAGGAGGTGATTGGCTGCCGCGATTTTCATTCCCTGCTTTCCTTCGCCTTCAGAGTAGGAAGCGGCTTCGAGCCATGCCTCGGCTGCGCTGAGATCGCCTGGAAATTCCTTGCAAAGACTTTGGTAGTGTTTCGCGGCGTTGGCGCGGGACTTTCCTCCGAGGTGATGGCGGTAGACGTAGGCGAGCCGGGAAAGAAGGTAGTGACGTTGCTCCTTGCTGAGTTTCTGTTGGAGGAGCTTTTGACAACTCTGTCCGGACTTGCCGCCCTTTTCCAGGGTTGATCTCCAGAGCTTGGTGATGGAGTTGTTTTGATGAGCTTTGGCGCTGGATTGCCAGGCGCGTTTACGGTTCTTATCATTAGGGGAACGTTTCCAAATCCGCTCCTGAAATCCGCTCAGATGAGGAAAGGTCTTGGCGCTGGCGCTGATGGTGGCGAGGTCTTTTTTGAAGGTTTCTTCACCACTTGCGGAGTCATAAAGAAAACTGGTGATTTCTTCGGTCCAACCGTCGTCAGTAGGAGATTTGGAAAGGTAGTCATAGGCCATGCTGCGGGCCTTGGCGACGTCTTTGAGTCCGTCGCGATAGACATCGATTGCGAGGACGGCCCGAAGAGTGCCGGCTCCCTTTTCCGTTTGACCGATTAGCTTGATAAGGCCTTGCTCGGCGCGTTTGTGGTTTACTCCACACCATTTGACATAGGCACGGGGTAAGTCGGGGGTAGGGGTGCCTAGACGGAGAATATCCTCTGCGATAGCGAGCGCGCGATTGGTGTCCTTTGCTGCCGCGGCCGCATAGGCAGCTTGGACGAGAGGAGTATAGCGATCATCCCTGAATGGGTAGGCTGCAATATAGCGCCGGGCTTCGGCTTCGATCTCAGCAGGTGCTTTTTTTCCGTTGGCCATGGCCTCGATGAGGCTACGGTGGACGTCGTCTTTGCCAGGGCTGAGTGCCTTGCGATACGATTGGATGGCATTTTCGAATTGTCCGAGACGGGTCTCGAAGCGTCCGGTTCGGGACCAAAGGTCTTTCTTGGTATCCTCGTTCATGGGGGCCTTGCGACGGATAAGGGCCTTGGAAATCTGGAGTCCTTCGGCCCATTGCTCGGAGCGCTCGGCGGCCTGCATGCCCTGAAATCCCACACCGGTGAGAAGGGGAGTGGCGGGGAGTTTGGCAACCATCGCGACGGCGAGTGCCGACGCTTTTTTATAGGAGTCGCCATTGTTGACTTTGATGGCAAGACGTAGGGCGCGGACTCCCTGGTTGGTCGCCCCCCCATTGTTCCAGATGGCGGTGCGTTCGATGGCAGCGTGGCCACCCCGTCCGGTGTGTTCCAGGGCCGTGGCGATGCGGTCGCGGACTTTGTTAGTGAGGGCGTGCTTGGGGAAAATCTCGAGGAACTGTCGTCCGGTGATAATGACGTCTTCGTGACGAGCCGCGGCGGCGTAGCCATCCATTTGCTTCAGCGTCATGGCGGCGCGCTCCGGGTTTTTCGTCTGAGCTCGGGAGAACTTTCCGGTGGTTCTGATGAATCCAAAGACTTGTTCGTTTTTCCAATAGAGCTCAGTGAGCTCTTTCATGAGCTTCGCTCCGGTGGAGGAAGCTTCGGTTGTTTCCTTGAGCTTGGCCTCCAAATCGGCGCCCCGATCAGCATGGGCCGGCAGACTGAGGGCGAGAACGAGGGCGAGGTAGGGAAGTGGTGTTTTCAAAATCCTGCTTTTTTGAGCGCTCCAACGATCTTGTTAGCTTCCGAGGCGATCTCGCTTTCGGGGTAATCGTTGATTAATTGTTCAAATCTGCGACGGGCCTCGGGTTTACGCTCGAGCTTGTAGAGGCAGCGTCCGTAATTGAAGAGAATGACGTCGAGGAAGTTCGCGTCGGGATGATCTGAGAGGACGTTTTCGAAAACATCGATGGCGCGGGTGTAGTCTTCCTTTTGGTAGTAGAAGGCTGCCATTTTTGCGACGGCGTCACCGACGCGTCCGGAGTCGGGGAATTGCTCGTAAACTTTTTGATAGGCGAGGAAGGCCTTTTCGAAAAGAGGTGCCGATTGGCCGAGATTCGCCTTCAAGGCCATGCTTTCGTAACAGTCGCCAGTGTAAAACTGTCCTTCGCCACGCAGCGGGCTGGTGGGGAGTTTGGTGATGGCGGAGTAGAGGCTGATGGCACGCGGGAAGTTCTCGCGCTTTCGCTCGACGTGCGCTTGTTGGAGCATCGCTTCGTCAACAAAGGAGCTTGAAGGGAATTCGTTGAGGAGGCGACGACTCATGCCGAGGGCCAGGTCGAGTTTGTCCATGGCAAAATAAATCCGCCAGAGTTGCACGTAGGTTTCCTCGAGGAGCTTGCCCCCGACTTTGCGAGCTTCGACGAGGATTTCTTCGCAGACATCGAGAGCCTCGGTGTATTTGAGATCGGCCTTGTCGTTGAGTCCGAATTCCTTGTAGTGATTACCCACTTCGGTCAGAGCAGAGGCGGTTTGAAGTTGGGTTTTGAGGCGGAGTTCCTCATCTGAAATGTCGGTGCGGGTGACGCGGACTTCGCCGAGGTTGCCTTCGATGATCTTTGTTTCCGAGGTCCGGATGGCAGGACTGTCGGTGAGGTTCTGTTCGTCGCGGTAGACAAGACGGATAGTCTGACCGGATTCTCCGGTGAGAGTCCCCTCAGCCGTTCCAATGCGGAGAGGGATGGCGAGGCGGAAGGTTCCTTTTTGTTCCTGCTCCAGAAGAGAAACAGGAACAGAGCGGATCATGAGGAGAGGGTCGATCTGTGACTTGAGGTCTTCACCCTCAGGTCCTTCGACGAGTTCTCCGCTGGCGACCCCTTTGGCAAGTTCGTCGTCAATTTCATCCGGAGTCTTGCGTCGGAAAATCTGGATGGTCGCTTCGACTTTGTCGGCTCCTTCGCTCGTGTCATGATCGGCGTCGATGATTTGAAGGTGAAGATGTTTTCCAAGGACGGCGGCGGGGAGGTCGCGTTGATAGGAGCCGTCAGTAATACGGGCAACGCCATTGCCGACGACGACAACCTCCTTGAGGCGTTTTTCGTTGAAGCCTTTTTCAGCAGTGTGGGCGTCGATGTAGGTGACCTTGATGTGATCGCCACCCCGGACTTCCAAAGTGCCATTGTTGGGGGTGGCTTTGTTGAGTTGTGTGGGGATGCGTCCCAAGGCGATTCGTGCATTGCGTCCGACGGGATCACATAAGATGGTTTCCTCGTCGCCGCTTTTGGTGCGGCAAATGACTTTGATTTGCGAGCCCGGCTCGAGGATGGCGAAGTCCTGATCGTCGATTTTTACGTAGAGGCGTTTTCCAGCTTCGACTTTTTCAATCTGCTTGTCCTTGTTTGAAAGCGCGGTGCCGACTTTTTCGAGAGCTTCGATGGCACGGCTGAAGTGTCCGAGTTTAAAGTGTCCGAGCCCGATGTAATAGTAGGCTTCGTTGACCTCTGGAGAACTTGGAAATTGCTCGATCACATCACGCATGATGCTGAAGCATTTTCCGTAGTTTCCCGCTTCGTAGAAACAAGCGCCGGTGTTGAGAAATGCGTAGGCGCGTTTCTCGTCGTCCTCGTTGGTTTCAACGGCAGCGGCTTCGTAATGAAGGCGCGCCTTGTCGAAGTCCTTGATCTCCTTGAGGAGGTGATCGGCAAGACGAAGGTGGGCTTCGAAACGGATTTGGCTGCGCGGGTAGCGCTCGACGACCGATTCCCAAATTTCGAGAGCCTTTTCGTTTTCTCCGACCTCTAGTCGGGAATCGCCGGCCTGTAGTAGCTTGCGGGCTGCGCGGTCCTCGATGATGGAGCCACGTTCGATAGTCTTCGGTGACTGTGCGAAGAGTGGGAGCGCGAGGAGGAGTGGAAGGAAGAGGCGGTTCAGGTTGATCACGTTTTTGATTAAGCGAATAATTCGTGGATGGGAGCTGCTTCTTTACGAACAAGACGCATGGGGCGACCCAGTGGTGTTGTGAGTTCCTTGCTGGAGTCGATGCCAAGTGCATGACAGAGAGTCGCGTGGAGATCGGCGACCTTAACCGGGCGTTCGGCAGGGTCCATGCCGTCTTCGTCGGAGGCACCCACGATACTTCCGCCTTTGATTCCGCCACCAGCCATCATGCAGCTGAAAACGCGGGCCCAGTGGTCGCGTCCGCCGCCGTCGTTGATGCGAGGGGTGCGCCCGAATTCACTGAGAACAACGACGAGAGTTTTTTCGAGTTTGCCATTAGCCTTGAGGTCGGAAATGAGCGAGGCGATGGCGGGGTCCATGACGCCGCCGTGATTGCGCATCGCTTCAAAGATATTGCCGTGGTTGTCAAAACCTCCGCGGTTGACTTGCACGAAGCGGACGCCCTTTTCGACGAGGCGTCGGGCGAGGAGAGCTCCGCGACCGAATTCGGTGTCACCATATTTTTCAACGGTGGCCGAATTCTCTTCCTTCAAGTCGAAGGCCTTCAAAGCGGGGCTTTCCATGAGGCTGACGGCGTCCTTGAGGGCGGTCTGGGAAGCTTTCAATTCCGCAGCGCCTTTCGCGGCGGTAGTGCGGGCGTTCATCTTTTCAAGGATCTGCAATCGCTGCATGCCCCTGGCGTGGCTGATGCCCTCAGGGAAAGTGAGGTAGGGGTCTTTTTGTCCGGGACGACCAACGAAGTACGCTTCGCATTGCTGGCCGAGATATCCGGCGCGGGCACCCTGGCCACTGATGCTGACGAGAGAAGGGAGGTCGCCGAGAGGTTGGCGTTCATGAGCGACGATGGAGCCGAGTCCGGGATGGACGATGGCGGGGTTTTGGTTGAATCCGGTTTGCAGTTCGTATTGCGCGCGGCCGTGGTCGCCATTGGTCCCGGCGATGGAGCGGATGAGCGCGGCGTGATGCATTTGCTTGGCAAGTTGCGGGAAAATTTCCGAGATCTCCATGCCATCGACGGAGGTCTTGATGGGATTAAATTCACCCTGGGTCTTGCGGCCGGGTTTCGGGTCCCATGTGTCGAGGTGACTCATGCCGCCGCTGTTCCAAAAGAGAATGACGTGTTCGGCTTGAGCCTTGTTGGAGTCTGATTTGGCGAGGAGTTGGCTGACGGGCATACCAAGCATGCTGGCGCTGAAGGTTTTCAGCATTTTACGTCGGGTGAATTGGTAATCTTTNCAGGACATGGTTCGTGAGGTTCGGTTAGGAGTTGGATGTGGGGCTTAGGGGATGAAGCGGAATTCGTTGCTGTTGAGAAGAGCCCAACGGAGGTCGGCCATACCGTCGGTACTTTTGTTTACGATGACGCGGGCGTCGGATTTTTCNTCTGAAGTCGGGAGGCGAGTAAGGATTTCCTGATAGGCCCAATCGATGGCGAGATCCTGATCTTTTTTCAGGAGCCGGTGGAGTGGCTCCAAGGTGCCGACGCGGGAGGCTTCGTGGGTCATGCGCCCGTTGAGCATCATGAGTTGCTGGCGCAGCGAGGAAGCTTCGTCGCGGAACTCGCCCAATCCTACACGAGAGGGCTGGCCGAAGACGCGGAGGAAGTGCGCAGGCGGGGCCGGAGTGGCCATGCGCATGGCGCTGTCGAAACGAGGATTGTCATCNATGGTTTCGGTGATTGTTTCAGTTTTGTATTTCATCACCTTNCGCTCTTCTTCCATTTTCATGGCGGCCATTTCCTGGGCCTTGATCTGCTCGTCGGACATCTTCCGCATGGANATGAGTTCGGTTTGTTCCTCGCTGCTAAGGACCGAATTAAAATCGATCTGTAGTGAGGACTCGAGATCGTAGCCGTCATTGCGCATGGATATTTTCTTTTCCTCCATCATCGCAGGGGCTGCAGCGCCCTCGTTTTTGACAATGGTATATTCCCCGGTGGCCACGCGGATTTCGCGAGAGANCTCCTTCTTGTTCGCGCCTTTGGGCCATTTGAAGTCCTCAAGGTGTCCGGCGACGACGATACTGTCGTAGAGCACCTCTCCGATCATCCGGCGGGCGGGCGAGGCAGAGAAATTCTTTTCACTCTTCTCGCGGAGTTCGAGAGAAGTGTCGGCGGGAAGGGTGGAGCGGCGATAGGCATCGGAATGAGTAATGATGCGAACCAAGGTTCGGAAGTCATATCCGCTGGCGATGAATTCCTGGGCGAGGAAATCGAGCGTCGAGGGATGGTGCATGCCGTTGTAGTCCGAGAAGTTATCCAATGGTTCGACGAAGCCGCGTCCGATGAGTTCGGCCCAGACGCGGTTGACGAAGGCGCGGGCGAAGTAGTCGTTGCGGGGATCGGTGATGAGGTCGGCGAGTTGNTTGCGGAGTTCGCTTGCGCGATAGAGTTCGCCATGAACGTCGAGCTTGCGGCTTTCTTTTTTGGCTTCCTCCAACACCGGATCACTGGGGCGACCGACATTGGGTTCGACGGCATCGAGAAGGGCGTCGAGTGAAGCGGAGCCATCGTCCTTGGTGATTTTCTTCTCGCGGATTACCTTGATAGCCTCGAATCGTTTAATGTATTCCGGTTTGGATTTAAAGTCGTTGACCTGAAAAGGGAACTTCGGTTCGACGGGTTTGCGCTTTTCGGGCTCGGCTTTGTCTTCAGGTGGCCAGAGGACGGTCATTTTGTCACCCTCCGTCGTGTAAATNGATCCGTTTTGACGGCGGCTTTGAACCTGCTTGGTTTTTCCGAAGAAGGCGGCGAGATCGTAGAAGTCCTCTTGCGCCCAGTCGTCGAAGGGATGGTCGTGGCACTGCGCGCAGCCAATGCGCACNCCCATAAAGATTTGCGAGGTGGCGGCCGCGAGTTCCATCGGTGCGGCGTCGTCACCGAGAATGTATCCCACAGCAGGATTGGAATTGGCGCGACCGGAGGCACTGATAAGTTCACGGACCACTTCGTCGTAGGGTTTTTCCTGATCAATGGAACCGTGAATGTAGGCGAGGAGTTGATTTCCTCCGGTGACATTCGAGCGAATGCGCAGCATGTCGGACATGAAAATGGTCCAACGGTCGGCAAAGCGGGGGTGATTGGAGAGTTTATCGATGAGCTTGATCCGGCGGTCGGTTCCCCATTTCTCGAATTCCCGCACTTCTTTCATGGTGGGTATGCGGCCGATGAGGTCGATGGTGGCACGTCGAAGGAAGGCGGTATCGGTGATGGTCCCGGTGGTGACAACGCCGGTGTCGGCATTTTCTCGCTTCAGGAGATCATCGAGCATCTCGGCTGCCTCGAAATTGGATTCCGGAGCCTTTGTTGGCATCGCGACGCGTTTGGGTTTGGCTGGCTTGCGCTCGGTCAGGGTGACGCCCTTGGGCCATTGAGCACCGGCTTTCACCCACTCATCGAGCAAAACGAGATCTTCGTGTTTCAGCATTTGCCCTTCGTCGGGCATCACTCCTTCATCGATTGGGCGAAGATGGACCCTGACGAGTATCTCGCTTTTTTCCGGATTGCCCGGAACGATGGCGTCGGCGGTATCTCCGCCTTCCATGATTTTTTCGTAGGTGTCCATGCGGAGTCCGCCTTTGACTTTCGACTCGGAGTGACAGCGAACGCAATGGCTCTCTAGAATGGGCTGAATATCCTCCCGGAAATCAGGGCTGGCGGCAAAAACAGGCAGGGCTGTTGTGAGTGCGCAAAGGGAGCGGATCATGGAATGAAGGTGGTTCAAAGGAAGAGACGTATTAAATGAAAATCCCGAATAGAATAACTACCTTGGGAGAAAACAAAAACTTTCGTTTCCCTTAAGGATAATTAACATATTTTTTGCCTTTGGAGAGGCCTTTTTGATGGCGGTCGCTTTATTTGAGAGCCGAATCAAGGATTGAGCAGCTTTTGGACGTATTTTGCGAGTAAATCAGCCTCAAGATTGACGGTTTGGCCGGCAGCGGCCTTGTGGAGGTGGGTTGCGCTGAAAGTGTGCGGGGTGATCCAGAAGACGGCGGAGTTTTTAGTGAGCTCGGCGATGGTGAGGGAAATCCCGTCGATGGTGAGGGAGCCTTTGTCGAGGCAAAGGGCGTGGATTTCGGACGGGAGAGCGACTTCGAGCCGGTAATCCTGCCCGAGGGGAGAAATATCGAGGATTTCGGCAGTGGTATCGACGTGGCCTTGCACGAAGTGACCGCCGAGGCGGTGACCGACTGCGAGCGCGCGCTCGAGGTTGACGAGGCTGCTTTGGGAGAGTTGGCCGAGAGAGGTGACTTTCAGTGTTTGTGCCAGGATGTCGAAACCGACGGATTCGCCCAAGCCGGCGACGGTGAGGCAGCAGCCGTTGATGGCTACCGAGTCGCCCATGGCGAGTTCGGCTGCGAAGGGTATCGCGAGTTCCAGGCGGGCCTGATCTCCATTATTGGTGAGGGAGATGACCGAGCCTGTGGCTTCGACGAGTCCGGTGAACATCTTATTGGACTTTCTTCGGGTTGGCAGCTGACTCCGCCAGCTCTTTGGTGGGTTCGGGTGCCTTGGGATCTTTAGTCATCCCAGAGCTTGGAATCAGCATGAAGCAGGCTCCCATGATAATGGTGGGAATAATGGCGGCCTTGGCCAGGCCCATGGGAGAAACGCCACCTTTGAAGTAGCTTCCGAGGATGGATTGTCCAGCGGGGTTAGGAGCATTGGCAATGACGGTCAGGCCGCCTCCGGTCACCGCTCCGGCGAGGACCGCGTATTTTACTCCGATGGAAAGATTGGGTGCCTGGGAGGCGAGGTAGGTGATGGCGGCGTTGTCATTGAAAGCTGTCAAGAGAGTGGAGCCGATCATGAGAACCCATTGGTTGTCGATAGATGTAAGGAGAACGGAAATCCACCATCCCTGGCAGCCGCCGTGAATGACGAGTCCAGCGAGGAAGAAGCCAACGAGAATCGGGCTTTTCATATTGACCTCGTTTTGGTGATGGCCAGTGGCCTGGGTGAAGCCGAGGAAGAAAAGGAAGCCGCCAATAAACAACTTTGGATCGTGGGCAAAATAAACGGTGCCAGCAAGAAAGAGAAGGTGCATCACCGTGATCCAAGTTGGGATGGGGTCTTCGCGATCCACCCAACGGATTGGAATATGCATGTCCCGAGAATCCGATTTTTTGAGATTTGAAAACTGATCCCTGAAGTAGAGGAAGTAAGCGGTGTTGGCGATGAGGATGCCGATGGCAGCTTTCCAGCCAAAGTTGAGGAACATGTAGCTCATGCCGAAGGACCATTTTTCGGCGATCATGAGGACCGGGGGCGCGGCGAAGTGAGTGAGGGTTCCACCGACCGAGATATTCACGAAGAGCAGGCCGAGAGTGGCGTATGCAAATTTGGGAGAGGGGTTGAGATCGAAAAATTTCTTGGAAAGCAGGAAGGCCGCGATGGTCATCGCTGCAGGCTCGGTGATGAAGGAGCCGAGGAGTGGAGTCACGGTCAGAGCGGAAAACCACCAGGAGGCGGGAGTGCCACCGAAGATTTTGGCGACTTTGTCGACAATGTGTTCGGCAAAGCGCACCACCGGACGGGTCGCGGCGATCGCCATAATGATAACAACGAATGCAGGCTCGGTGAAGTTGACATCGTCAATGTAACCCTTGAATTGGGTCATGCCGGCTCCAATCCCTTCTCCTTGGATGCCAAAGAACCAGAGGACAGCTCCGGCAAGTGCGATGACCCAGATTCCGAAAATCGCTTCTACCTCACCCAAAAAGTGAAAGAGATGGGCTTTGAATGAGACATGGTCTTGAGCATCCTCGTGTGGTTTGGCTTCGGCGGTCAGCCCTAGTTTTTCGATTTTCTCCTTGTGCTTCTTCTCATGAATATGAGCCATTTCGATGAAGTAGCCGCTGAGGAAGGTGTGCAAGATGGCACAGAGAAAAATGATGGAAGCGACGAGATTAAAGCCACCTTGCTGACCGGCCCGGTGCTTGAGCTTCTGCATAATGCTCCAATCGTCGCCCTCCTCTTTGTCGTATTCAGAAAGAGGGATCGGAAAGATGGCATGCTGGTCGTGTCCCAGACCGTATTCTTCGGCGGAATAGGCTGGTTCTTTTTTTGAGGCGGCTTCTGCAGTGGGAAGGGAAAGGGTCGCGACGAAGAGAACCAACAGGAGACGGATCGAAAGGAGGTGCTTCACGGGCCGGAATGTAGTCATCAGAGACCGTCCGGCAAGGAAAACGCGAGGGATGAAAATTTAGGATTGCGGGCGCTGCGCGGCGAGTTTGGTGTCGATCTCACTGAGTTCTTCCAAGATTGCTTTGGCTCGGGGAATCTTGTCGGCCAATTGACGTCTCGTGTTGTGAATTGCCTTACGAGCCTGTGCTTGTGCGTTCCTGGCGGCTTGAAGTTCCGGGAGGGTCGATGAGATCTTGAAAATCTCGGTGTTGATCTCTTGCATCATCGCTGTCGTTTTGGCGTTTTGAGCTGAATTGGTGGGAGAGTATCGTCCTCTCAACCTAGCGGCTTTTTTTAAAAGTTTCTGGAGTTGTGGGTGTTGGTTTTGGACGGCGAGGAAATGTTGATCAGCTTCCCGGGCCTTGGCTTCGGCTTTCTTTATTTGGGTTTGACCGCTGAGATCGGCCTTGGCGATGATTGATTCGAGTTGCTTTTCGAGGCCGACTTTTCGTCTCACCAGTTCGATGGCGGGATGGGCTTTTTTTGCCTGAGTCGCCGAGCTAGAGGAGTCGGGTTCTTCTTCCTTGATGTCTTTACAGCTGATCATGGTCCCCAGAACAACGAGGGTCAGGGTGAAAGAAATAAAGAATAGTCTCATGTCTCTGGAATAACGAAGCTGGAGGGTTCTGCAACTCTATAAAAAGAGAAGAATGTTCCGAGATTGCCAGTCTGGGAGAGCTGTGGTTTCTTAATGCGAGATGGTCGAGCTGCGGAAGGGCAATTTTTTTCAACGCTGGTTGTATCGAAATTACCGGCAGGGAAGTGCCTTAGGTAACTTCTTCAGCCGCCGGATTCGACCTACGG
>NHEN01000194.1 GCA_002172625.1 Verrucomicrobiaceae bacterium TMED86
ATTGCACGACCCCAAGATACTCTCGGCCCAGATCGAGCGGATGTTGGCTAATAAGAAATCCGAGCGCTTTATCAATTCCTTCACTGACCAATGGCTCGATCTACGGAAGATTGATTTTACCCAGCCGGATCCGAGGAGGTTTCCCTTTTTTGATTACCCTCTTCAGCAGTCGATGCTGGCGGAGACACGGGCCTTCGTCCGGGAGCTGATTCATGGTAACCACTCAGTGCAAAAGCTGCTGCGCTCGGACTTTGCTTTTTTGAACTCCCGACTCAAGCGGCAATATCAGCTCAAGAACACGCCGGTGAAATCCGGCAAGGGTTTACAGAAGGTAAAAGTCGATCCCTTTGCCCGATCGGGTTTGCTCACCCAGGGGGCCATCTTGAAGATTACTGCAGATGGCTCAGTGACCTCGCCCATCGTGCGGGGGATTTGGGTTAATGAGCGGATTCTTGGTCGTCACATTCCGCCACCTCCACCGAATGTTCCGGCGGTGGAACCTGATATTCGTGGTGCGGTCTCCATCCGGGACCAGCTCGCCAAGCACAGCAAGGAGGCTTCCTGTATCGGCTGTCACGCCAAGATCGATCCGGCGGGATTTGCTTTGGAAAGCTTTGATCCCATCGGGCAGTTCCGCACGAAATATGGAACAAAAAAGACATCCGCCAAAGTGGATCCCTCGGGTGTCACTCCTGATGGACTTCCTTTTCCGGGCTTTCAGGCCTGGCGCGGGATTTATCTGAAGAAGCCCAAGATGTTAGCCCGCTCCTTCGCTTCTCAGTTCTTGCAATATGCCACAGGTGGTGAAATTTATTTCAGTGACCGAGGGTATTTGGATGAGATTGTTGAAAAATCAGGCGTCAAGGGCTATGGAATGAAAACACTCATTCACGCCTCGCTCAACAGTCCAATTTTCCTCAAAAAGTAATCGTTTGCTCCCATGTATATCTCTACTCAAAAATCCCTCCCGCGCCGCACCGTTTTGAAGCAAGCGGGAGTCGCGTTGAGCCTGCCGTTTCTTGACGCAATGTGCCCGGCCTTCGGGGCCTCGAGTCCGGTGAAGCCAAAGCGTTTCGTGGGCGTCTCGCTGGCGCTGGGATTGCATAATCCCTTTTTGGTCCCGAAAGACAAAGGTGCCAGCTACACTCCCTCTCCTTACCTCAAGTCGCTGCAGGATATTCGCGACAAATTCACCGTTATTTCCGGCACCTCGCACCCCGGGGTGAAGGGCGGGCATACCGCGGAAGGATCGATTTATTCGGCTTGTCCAATGGGGCGGGGCAAGGTGAGCAAGAATACGATTTCCCTGGACCAGTTAATGGCCAAGCATCTCGGGCACGAGACACGATTCCCTTCTCTGGTCCTTAATAATAGTGGTGAGCGTTCTCCTTCCTATACCGAAAATGGTTCAATGATTCCTGCTGTCAGTGATTCGCGAAAGCTCTTCGCTTCGCTTTTCGTCGACGACAGCCCTCAGGCTAAAACGCGTCAGGCCGAAATCGCGCAAGGCGGACAATCGATCATGGATATTGTTCGCTCCGAAGCCAAGGCGCTCGAACGTCAGGTGGGCCCCGGAGATCGCGAGAAGCTCGACGAGTGGTATACCTCGGTGCGGGAACTTGAGAAGCGACTGGAGGCCAACGAGGCGTGGATTAACAAACCCAAACCCAAGGTCAAAAAAGCACCGCAATCACCAGACCGAAACAGTGCGCCGGACATCACGCGGGCTTTTCTCGATACTGTTCTTCTGGCGCTGCAAACTGACTCGACGCGATTTGTGACGCTGCATTGTTCTCACAATGCGGTGCGGGGACTTGACGGAGTGGACGAATCCTATCACTCCCTGTCTCACCACGGACGAAGCGAGGAGAAGCTGGATCAGCTTGCGATAGTCGAACAAGCGGTCATTGATCACTGGGCGAATTTCCTCCGTCAACTGCAAGGAGCGGAGTTGCTCGATGACACCATGGTCCTGCTGACCTCGAACCTTGGAAACGCTTCCTCGCACGACAACCGGAACATGCCGGTTCTCTTTGGTGGAGGCGGATACCAGCATGGCCAGCATTTGGCCTTCAGTCAGACCAACAACTATCCGCTGCCGAATCTTTACCTTTCGATGTTGCAAAACCTCGGCCTGGAACAAGGGCGCTTCGCGACCTCGACTTCGACGATGAAGGGCTTGGTGTAGGGGCTGCGCCAGATGCAGAGGATGCTCCCTGGGCTCTCGGGCCTTCGCCACGGTTTAGAAGGTAATCTTGATGCCGGGCTGGGGGATGATGACTTCAGTGTCGGGGAGTTGTTTTTTGAGGCGGGTTTCGAACCAGGCGGCGGCGGGTGGGTCGCCGTGGACGAGGAGGATTTTTTTTGGGCGTGCTTTTATCGCGAAGTCGAGGAGCTCTTCGCGACGGGCATGGCCGGAGAAATCGAATTCGTGGACCTCGCAGTTGAGAGGGACTTTGTGGGTTCCGTCGAGGCGGACGAGGTCGCCGCTATTTGAGGTGCGGATCACGCCGCCGGGAGTGTCGGGTGCGGAGTAGCCGACGAAGAGAAGGGAGTTTTTCTCGTTGGGGAGAAAGCCGCGGGCGAAAACATTGGAAACGGTCTTCTCGCTCATCATGCCGCTGGAGAGACAGAAGATGGCACCGGGCTTGTATTCGATGGGAGTGCGTTTGCGGCTGCGTTTTCCGGTGACGACATCCATGTCGCGGAGGATTTCGAAGCCGGGTCGCGAGCGGCGGGTCGAGCGGGAGAATTTATCGTAGGCCACCGTCATCTTGGTGCTCAGGCCTCCGATGTAGATCGGCGTGTGCTCGGGAATGCGTCCTTCGTTCTTAAAGTTGTCGAGCATGGTGAGGACCTCCTGGGTTTTGCCGATGGCGAAGACGGGAATGAGCGCGGAGCCTCCGGCATCGAGGGCGTTATTGATGCATTGGGCGAGGCGTTCTTCCTCGTCGGCCCGGGTGTAGTCGGTGGGGCGTTCGTCGGCACCACGGGTGGTTTCCATGATGAGAAGATCGGGCTCGTCGAGATCGGGAAAGCGAGCGCCTTTGATCAAGGTGTGATCCTTGAAGTGAACATCGCCGGTGTAGAAGACGGTTTTGTCCTCCTTCTCAATGAGAACTCCGGCGGAGCCCATGATATGGCCGGCGTCAAAGAAGGTGATCGAGGCGCTATCGATGTCTCCCAAGTTGAGGTGAAAGGGGCGCTCGTATTCGCGGGGCATCCAACGCTCCTGGAGGTATTCGATTTCGCGATGATGAAAGAGCGGGTATTCCTTGATGCCCAGGTCGGTAGCCTGGCTGGACATGACGTTGACCGAATTGTGGAGAAGGTTTTCACCAAGAGCCGCGGTGCCGGGAGTGAGATAGACCGGGGCAGAGGGTTGGTCGCGCTGGGCGACGGGGAGGGTGCCGATGTGATCGAGGTGGGAGTGTGAGACTACGATGCCATCGACGCTATCGAAGGCAATGTTCTGGTAGCGCGGCAGGGCGTCGGCTCCCTCTTCCTTGGGATGCATTCCGGCATCGAGGAGGAGGGTCTCTCCCTTGAGATTCAGAACGTAGGAATTCCCGCCAATTTCGGCGCGTAGGTTGAGAGATTGAAACTCGAAGTCGGACACTGCTTCAGAGACTAGCGGGGACTGGACGGCTGACTAGAGGAATTGGCTTATTTTTAAGCGAACGTAGTTGTCATCCCGAACTGACTGAGGCTGCAAGCTGCGCGATACTTCGGAAGTGTTGCCGTGGAGTTCGGAGTGGAATTGACAAAGAAGCTGTCGCTTTTGCCTCAGTAAAAACCAACGGGCTTATGGCGTGGGAGGAGCGACAAGCTCACGTGATTGCTTTTTGAGGAGCCCCTGCGGGCCGAAGAGCCAGACAAGGAGGAAGAGGAATCCCGACGTGGTGGCCATCATGCCGGAACTCATTGTTTCAGGGAGTCCGAGGAGGGCTGGGAGGGCTTGGGAGGAAAGGTGACCGAGAATGGCCGAGGCGGCGGCGAGAGCGAGGGAGAGGCCGATGAGGAGGGGGAGGCGTCGGGTGATGAGGAAGGCCGTCGCGGGAGGAACGATGAGCATCGCGATGACGATGATGGAGCCGACGGCTTCGAAGGCGGCAACGGTGGTGACCGCGACCATGGTCATCAGGAGGTAGTGGATGACTTTCGGTCGGAAGCCCTGGGTTTCGGCGAGGCCAGGGTCGAAGGAGGCGAGGGTGAGTTCCTTGTAGAAGATCCCAATGATGAGGATGTTGAGGAGGAGGGCGCTTCCGATAACGAGTGCTGCGTGGGGAATTTGAATGAGGAATTCTTCCGTCTCGAAGAGCGTGACGAGATTGAGAGGAGTGTATTCCAAAGCTCCATAGAGGACGCAACCGGCATCGAGATCGACATTGCCGGCACCTTGCTCGATCAGGAGAAGTCCGACCGCAAAGAGGGTGGTGAAAACGATGCCCATGGCGGCCCCACGTTCGACTTTACCGAACTTGGTGATCCACTGGGTGAAGAGCGCGGTGAGAACTCCGGCGAGTGCGGCTCCGAAGAACATCCACCAACTGGCGCGGCTTCCTGAAACAAGGAAGGCCACCGCCAGACCGGGGAGAACCGCATGACTGATCGCGTCTCCCATCATGCTCATCCGTCGCAGCAGGAGAAAGACTCCGGGCAAGGCGCAAGCCATCGCACAGAGAACTCCGACGAGAATGATGTGAAGGTCGTTGACGGTCCAGTTCATGGAGAGGTGCTAGAATCGCTTGGTGAAGCCGGTGAAGAAGCCGAAGTCTTCGGCAGCTGAGTTGAGGCCGGATTGCACGCCGAAGTCGAGGATGAGGTCGTCGTTGACGGCGTAGTTCATGCCGCCGGCGAGGTAGGCCTGGTAGTCGTGTTCTCCGGCGATGCCGATGTATTCAACATAAGCACCGGTATTTTCGGTGAGATCAAAACCGAGAACGGCGGTGTGGAGGAATTCGAATTCGTGGTCGCCGGTGTCTTCGTTGAAGAGGTAGTCGAACTCCGCCATGAGTCCGAGCCCGATGGTGTCGGTGAGACTAATACCCCATGGGATGATGAGTCCGCCCTCCCATTCCTCATTGCTGAGTTCGGTGTTAGTGGGGACTTTCACGAAGGGCATGAGAGCGAGTGCGGAATCGCCGCCGTCGTTGCCGTAAACGTTGTATTTAAGACGCAAGGTGACATCGCCGAAGCCATCACCGTCGGGGGTGTCGGAGGAGAGGTCGACGATTGTTTGGAGGTCGATGTCGTGGGTTAGACCGGCTTTGAAATTAAGCTGGCCATAGGTGTAGGTTTCCGCGCCGTTGTCGCGACGGTAGTCGAAGAGGGAGGCTTCAAGAGCGAAGCGTCCGGCATCGACGGTGAGGGGCGATTCCGTGGCGTCGGGTCGGTCGGGAGAAAGCTCGCGGAGGAGGTGGTTTGGGGTGGGGTTGAAAAAATTGAAACTGCGTTTTTCTGGGCTTTCGGCGAGGATGATGGAAGTGCTTGCACTGAGGAGGAGGATTATTGTGTTTTTCATGTTTTAAAAGGAGTGGCGGCGCCCACGCCGCTTGGACGGTTGGGGCTTTATCCGAAGATTAGGATGATTGGGTTGAGGGCCTTAGGTTGTGGGCTCGGATTGAAGTCCAAGCTCCGTATTGATAATGTGTGGTGATTCGACGATGGGTTTTTCGAGGTCGAGTTCGGCTTCGAGTTGACGGACGATTTCGGCACCTAAGAGGTGCTCAACCATATCGGCGTCGCGGTCGACGTGGGAGGGGGCGATGTCGGCGTGTTTGATGAGGTAGAGTTCCCAGAGGCGGTGGTTGCGGGTGATGCGGGAGGCTTCGCCAAAGCCGGATTCGGAAAGGCAGATCTCTCCAGTGGGACGGCGCTCGATGTGATCTTCGGAGCGGGCCTGACGGATGACTTTGGCAAGTTCGCCCTTGGACCAGTAGCGGTGTTTGCGAAGGAGATCCATGGGGATGGGGAGGTTCTGAATGGGGTGTGCCTCCTGGGTGTTTTCGAGAATTTCGTAAGTTGAGCGGAGGATGTGCTGCCGTCCGACTTTGCGCTGGAGATCGAGGTGTCGGAGGAGGCGGGGCAGGATACCGCGGGCGAGGCCGAAGATCATGCTGATGAGGAAAATGACGGCGGCGGCGATGACAATAATGGCGCCAGCGGGAAGCTTGGGAAGGAGGGCCGAGACCGAGGCTCCGAGCCATCCGGAAACGGCTCCGATGATAGCAGCGAGCCAGAGCATGTGCCGGAGATTGTTGGTCCAAAAGCGGGCGGCAGTGGCCGGAGTAATGAGGAAGGCGATGATGAGGATCAGTCCCACGGCTTGCAGTCCGATGACCGTCACTGCGGTGACGAGAGCCATGAGGAGGATGTCGAGGGTGAGGGTGGGCCAGCCTTCGGTGGAGGCGAAATTGGCATCGAAACAGAGGAGGGTGAATTCCTTTAAAAGGAGAAGGCAGGCGAAGGTGGTGATAGCGAGGACGACGATGATGAAGAGCCGGTCGCTGGCGATCATGGAGGCGGGTTTGCCGTAGATGAAGGACTCGAGTCCGGCGGAACTTTGGCCGGGAAGTTTTTGGACCATGCGGAGAATGGCCACGCCGAGGCCAAAGAAGACCGAGAGGACGATCCCCATCGCGGCGTCTTCTTTGAGGCGGGTGGTACGTTTGATCGCGAGGACGAGGAGGATACCGAGGAGTCCGGTGATGGTGGCTCCAGCAAGGAGGCCTGGGAGGCTTTTGGCATTCATGCCGAGAGCGGACATGAGGGCAAAGGCAATGCCGATTCCGGGGAGGGTGGCATGCGAGAGGGCGTCGCCTAGGAGTGATTGCTTACGGAGGAGCAGGAAACTCCCGATCAGTCCGGCGGCAGCTCCGAGAAGTGTGACACTGACGACGACGAGACGTGTGTTGTAGGTCTTGAGAAAGAGCGTTTCCCAAAACAACTCGAAATCGAAGGAGGCGATGACACTAACGTCCGACATTCTTGAGAGCCTCGGCGACGTCGTCGAGGAGGTTGAGTTTTCCGCCGTAGGTTTTGTGGAGGTTTTCTCGGGTGAAGGTTTCCGATGTCGGTCCGCTGGCGACGATGCGCATGTTCAGGAGGACAAGGTGATCGAAGTAGCGGGAGACCGTGGCGAGGTCGTGGTGGACGCAGAGGACGGTCTTTCCCTTGGCGTTGAAGTTTTGCAAAAGTTCGATGATCGCTTGCTCGGTCGCGGCATCGACTGCGGCGAAGGGTTCGTCCATGAAATAGATCTCGGCGTCTTGCACGAGGGCACGGGCAAGGAAAACACGTTGTTGTTGGCCGCCGGAGAGTTGCGAAATTTGGCGGTCGGCGAGGTGGCCGATGCCGACTTGCTCGAGGGCTTCGCGCGCTCGTTGGCGTTGTGCTTTGCCGACACGCTTGAACCAACCGAGTTTGCGGTAGGTGCCCATGACGACGACATCGAGGGCGCTTACCGGAAAATCCCAGTCGACGCTTTCGCGTTGCGGGACATATGCGATGAGGTCGCGTTGGTCTTCGTAAGGCTTGCCGTAGATGAGGACCTCGCCGGAGGTTTTTGGAATGAGATCGAGGCAGGCTTTGAGGAGGGTGGATTTTCCTGCGCCGTTGGGGCCGACAATCCCTGCGAGTGTTCCTTGTGGGACGTTGAGTTCAATATCCCACAATACCGGCTTGCGGTGATATGCCACGGTGAGGTCGTGGATCGCGAGGGGAAATTCCGGTGGGTGTTCGGGGCGCATGGGCTTAGTGGCTCAACTTTCCTTGAAATCCTTCCTCGGGAGCGTTGCCGCCGAGGGCGCGGGTGATGAGGGTGACGTTGTGGTCGATCATGCCGAGGTAAGTTCCTTCGTAGGTGCCGGCTTCGCCCATGGCATCGGAGAAGAGTTCGCCGCCGATGATGACTTTGTGGCCGCGGGCGGCGGCGCCTTCGATGAGGGCTTTGACACTTTTTTCGGAGACCGAGCTTTCGACGAAGACGGCGGGAATTTTTTTGTCGACGAGGTAGCTGACGAGTTTGTTGATTTCTTGAATTCCGGCTTCGGATTCGGTGGAAATTCCCTGGATGCCACGAACTTCGAGATCGTAGGCGCGACCGAGGTATGAGAAGGCATCGTGCGCGGTGACTAAAACGCGTTGTGACTCGGGGATGGAGGCGAGGGATTTCTGAGCGTAGGCGCTGAGCTCGACAAGAGTGGCCTGGTAGGTCGTGAGCCGTTCTTCATAGTAAGCTTTGTTGTTTGGGTCGAAGTCGGCGAGGCTGGTTTGGATATTTTTTGCGACGAGTGACCAGGCGGAGACGTCCATCCAGAGGTGGGGGTCGTTTTCGAGATACTGATAATTTGAAAGCCCTTCGGCGACGGCGGTGACGGGAGTTCCGGCGTTGGTTCTGTTTTCGAGAACTTCGCCCATTTTCCCTTCGAGGTGAACGCCATTATAGAAAATCAGGGAGGCGGATTGAAGGGTGTCGATGTCGCCTTTGGTGGGTTTGTAAACGTGGGGGTCGACGCCTTCGCCGATGATGTTGGTGACTTTGGCTTTGTCGCCCACGATTTCACGGGTGACATCGCCAATCATGCCAACGGTGGTGGCGATGGGATAGGGGTATCCCTCCGGACCAGAGGCGGAATCTTTCTTTTTGGTGCAGCTCACAGCGAGGATGGCGAGAAGCAAAAGGAAGTGTCGAGTCATGAGGATGATATAAGCGTGCCATTTTGACTAGTCAAGATATTAAATTTGACTACTAATTATCACCGTGCAGGGAAAGTAGTTTCAATGGCAGGAAATGTCTTTTTGAAAAAAATACGCGTGACTTCTGTCCGTAAAATCGTTGTTAAAAGCGCATGAGCGATACGTCTTCGAAGAAGAACTCGATTTTTGATAAAGCCTTGTTGGGAACCGCAGGAGTCCTGGCGATTGGAATGATGGCATTGGGACCCCGTGGAGAAGACAAGCCATCCTCTGATAATGAGGAGGTTGCGGGAAATCAAAGTATTAAAAAAGAGGAGGACCGAAAGGCTCCGACCGGCATGGAAGAGGGGAAATCCGGTGTGAATGAGAAAGTGGCGGCAATTCAGGCCGAATTGAAGAGGGAGCGACTGGAGAATGCGACGTTGGAAGCCCAGTTGCGGAAGAACAAGATTGCTCTTGAGATGAAGAAGGACAAAGAGTCCGGTGATCCCAATGTGCAGGCGTTGAAGAAGGCGAAAGAGGCTTTGGAGGCCAGAGAGGCGGAGCTGGCCAAGCTGAAGTCCAAGTTGGCCAGTGTGGAAAAAGGGACTTCGGGAGCGAACACAGGCAAGGCCGCCAAGGCAGTTGATGCCGCGCGTGAGCAGATGGAGGAATTGAACAAGAATTTCGAGAAGCTTGTGAAGGAAGCGAAATCCGAGAACTAAGTGATTTACGAAAACGGTGAATGATCGACGGAGTGGGTGACCGCTCCGTTTTTTGTCCGTCGAAATAGCTTGAGAATCATCCGGTCTGGGGAAAGCTTGTCATCAATATGAAGGTTTTAGGAATTCTGGTCTCTTCTGTGTTGTCTGCTCCGGTGGTTTATGCGGTGAGTATTACCGAGCTGGATGATTTTAATGCGCCGAACGGCGCCTTGAATCCCCAGGAGAGTTGGCGTGAAGGGAATGGATCTCCGTCGCAGCCTTTTCAGCAGCCCACCGGCGGCCCAGACGGGAGTGGATTTTTGCGCGATTCGTCCTCGGGATCTTCTCCAGGCAAGAATATGCAGATTTGGAATACGGCTCAATGGACCGGCGATTACTTGGGGCAATCGATTTTCACGCTATCTCTGGATGCCAATAATTTGAGCGGACCGGGAGGCGAGACGATTAACTTGAGGGTGGCATTGAATGGCCCGGGCGGTTGGTTTGTGACTGAGCCACAGGTTTTGCTTCCGGAGACCGGTTGGCAGTCTTTGCTCTTCGATCTATCCTCTTCAGGACTTGTTCATGCCGGACAGGGAAATGCCGTTTATGATTCGACAATGTCGGCGGTGAATCGATTGCAGATTATTTCTTTGGAAGAGGACACCTTTGATATTGGCGGAAATGCTGGCCTGAGGGGCGACACGATAGTGGCCACTTTGGGGCTGGACAATATCAAAGCTGGCGCGGCGATTCCGGAGCCGTCCGGTGCGGCCCTGATTTTCATGGGATGCGCCGGGCTAATGCGACGCCGGCGGTAAGGGACAAAGAAAAAACTCCGCGATCCGTGCGAGGATGCGGAGTTGAGAGAGAGGGAGGAGTTGGCTCAGTCGACGTAGGCCAGCGAGGCGGCGGCGGCTTCGATTTGGTCCTTGTTGTCGAGGAGCTCCTTGATGGGGTCATACTTCCCGGAGAGGAGAGCGTGGCGTGCCGGTGCAGGCATTTCCACGGCGAAGCTAAGGTCGCCGGCAGTGACGGTCATCGCTTCAAGGTCGATCTGCACTTCGAGGGTATGATCGGCAGCGGTGGCTTCCTTGAGCGCGTCGATGTTCGCCTTTGACGAGGTGACGCAAGGCAGGCCGAGGGTGGTGGAATTGCCATAGAAGATCTCGGCGAAGGATTCGGCGACGATTCCCTTGAAGCCATACTTGGCGAGAGACTGCGGGGCGTGCTCGCGGGAGGAGCCGCAGCCGAAGTTGATGCCTGCCACGAGGATGGTGGCATCCTTGAAGCGTTCGTCATTGAGCGGGTGATCAGTCTTCTCGCCCGAGACGGGGTCGAAGCGGACGTCGTAGAAGGCGTATTCGCCGAGTCCGTCGAAGGTGACGCACTTCATGAAGCGAGCCGGGATGATACGATCGGTATCGATGTCGGCGCCGGGAATAGGGACGGCTGGTCCGGAAACGTGAGTGATGGGTGCAATGGCCATGGTATTGGATTTGAAAATGATTATTTGAAAGCGGGCGTGATGGTGTAGCCCTTTTTGGTAAGTAGGTCCTGGATGGCGGATTTGCCAGTGTAGTGGGCTGCGCCAACGGCAAAAAACTGGGAGCTGCCCGGGTGTTCAGAGAGCTTCTTGGCGATGGTATCGGTCATGGTGATGTTCCGATCGTCGAGAAGAGTTTTCATGAGGCGACGGCCAAGCTCTTCATTCTTGCCCATGTCGTTTTCCATATGTTCTTTGATCATTTCACCAATTTTTCTGACGTCGCTTGTCAGGTAGAGGTCGAGAAGTTCCTTCACCGAGTCTTTGCCCTCGGCCTGTTCCTTTTTCATGGCTTTGAGGGAGTCCGAGAGCAGGCTAATTTGCTCTTTTTCGGTAAGGTCGTTGAAGATCTTTAGCTGGCTCTCGACGGTTTCGATACCACCTACTTTTTTCTCATCGCCTATCGCCCGCTCGTAGAGCACGGCATCGAGGGCTTTTTCTCCGGAGAGGCCTAACTTGAGTGTGGGGAGCGCCATTGTGACGACCCAGGTTTTCATGGGTTCAAAAGCTTTGCTGTCGAGATCGGGACTGATGGCCTTGAGTGCTTTGTTGAGCCTTTTTGTCAATTTAGGTCCAATGGATTCGCTCAGAACCTTGCCATCGGTGCGCATGAGGAGGGGTGCGATTGCTACTTGCCTGGCAGGGTCCATATCGATTTCTGCGTAAAAGCGATCGGATGTTTGAAATGCTTTTTCCGCCTTGGGGTGAAGAGTGGTAATGCGGGTATCGCCGAGATGAACCGTGCCAAAGAGATAGGAAGGCTTGGTCAGGTCCTTGCCTTCGATTTTCCAAAGCGCTGGTTTGACCGGATGCTTCAGCTTTGTGGCATCAATCGCCGCCGGTTTCTTGGCCAGGGCCAGGAAGGGTGCGACAAAGAAAACGGCTGTCAGCAAAAATTTCATCGGATTAATTTAAGCGACTTCGAAGACTTCGCGGGCGTCGGCGATTTTTCCTTCGACAGCGGCAGCGGCGACCATGACGGGTGACATCAGGACGGTGCGTCCGATAGGTGATCCCTGGCGGCCTTTGAAGTTGCGGTTGGAAGAAGAAGCGCAGATTTGATTGCCGATGAGTTTGTCGGGATTCATCGCGAGACACATTGAGCAACCGGCGGCGCGCCACTCGAAGCCTGCTTCGGAGAAGACTTTGTCGATGCCCTCCTTCTCACACTGGATTGCGGTGATCTGTGATCCGGGAACGGCGATGGCCTTGATGCCGTCGGCGACTTTCTTGCCTTTGAGGAATTTCGCGGTTTCGCGGAAGTCGGAAAGACGTCCGTTGGTGCAGGATCCGATGAAGGCAACATCGATGGGGATGCCCTTGATCGGAGTGCCGGCGGGAAGCTCCATGTAAGCGAGGGCTTCGTCGATGACGGCTTTTTCTTCGACGTCTTCGGTGGTGGCGGAATCGGGAATGTCCTCGGAAATGGAGATGCCGTGGTCGGGGGAGATGCCCCAGGTCACGGTGGGTTCGATGTCTTCGGCGTTGATTTTGACAATGTCGTCGAATTCGGCATCGGTGTCTGATGCGAAGGATTTCCAGCGCGCGACGGCTTCGTCCCATTCCGCTCCGGTTGGAGAGTAAGGGCGGCCTTTGAGGAATTCGAAAGTGGTTTCGTCGGGGTTGACATATCCGCAGCGGGCGCCGCCTTCGATGGCCATGTTGCAGACCGTCATGCGTTCTTCCATGGTGAAGTTGTCGAAGGTGTCGCCAGCGTATTCGTAGGCGTAGCCGATGCCGCCTTTGGCGCCGAGGAGGCGGATGATGTGTAGCGTGAGGTCCTTGGCGTAGACGCCGGGACGAAGTTTGCCGGTGACTTCGATGCGGCGCACTTTGAGACTCTCCATGGCCATGGTCTGGGTAGCAAGAACGTCGCGTACCTGAGTTGTACCGATGCCGAAGGCGATAGCGCCGAAGGCTCCGTGGGTCGCGGTGTGGGAATCTCCACACGCGATGGTCGATCCGGGCTGGGTAATGCCTTGCTCGGGGCCGACGACGTGCACGATACCCTGCTTGCCCGACTTGAGGTCGAAGTAGGTCACGCCAAAGTCGTCGCAGTTCGAGCGAATGGCATCGATCATCTCAGCGGCGAGCGGGTCGGCTGGTTGGTCCTGATTTTCGGTGGGAACGATGTGATCGATGGTGGCAAAGGTGCGCTTGGGGTATTTTACTTTTAGGTCGAGTTCGCGGAGCATTCCGAAGGCCTGCGGGCTGGTCACCTCATGGATAAGGTGGGTTCCGATGAAAAGTTGGGTGCGTCCGTCGCTGAGGGTGCCCACTGTGTGTGCATCCCATACCTTCTGATAAAGTGTCTTTCCCATATCTATATCCCGCTGATTGAGGCGGGGGAGTGGCTTTTAGCGGATTTCTGGAAGAGATCAAGCCCGTGCCGAGTAGGATTCCTGCGCTGGAGCAGGGAGATTTAGGGATAAATGACCTCTTTTGTGGCGTTTATATATTGTGGTCCGGTTTTCCGGGCTTGTGTGAACCGCCTTCACAGGCTCGAATCGTTTCTCGTCTTTCCTATGCTTCAACGACTTTGTCTTGCCGCAGCTCCAGTGCTGCTCTCCCTCACTTGTTTTCCCACACCGGCTGCCGCCCAAACCGATTTCGATTTGGTGGGTCGAGCGATGGGGCGCATTTTACAGAATGGTCATTACTCGCGTCCCGCTTTTGATGTTGAGTTGAGCCAAAAGTTTTTTGACGAGTATCTGGAGACCTTGGATCCCAGTCATGTCTATTTTCTGCAGAGCGACATTAAGAAATTCCGGAAGCAATACGCAAACCGCCTTCATGAGCTCCTCATGACGAGTGATGCTCTCTCGGCGGGTGCGGAGATTTTCGAGGTCTACCGGAGCCGGGTCAAAGCTCGCATCGGGGAAGCCCGTGCCTTGTTAGAGAAGAACGAATTCAAATTCGATGGTGATCGTACCGTGATTCGTGATCGCTCGGAAGAGCCCTGGCCGGTAGATGAGGAAAGGGCCAAAGCTTTGTGGGAACTCCGCGTTGAGCAGGCGCTCCTCTCGGAGTTGATGCGGCGTGAGGGAATTGATCAGCGAGCCAAAGAACAAGGCAAGGAAAGCCCCTTTCTCGAGGCTCCTTCAGCCATCTTCAAGGTGAAGTCGAATTATGACCGCGTGCTCAAGCAAATCACGGATTCTGATTTAGAAGATATTGCGAACTATTTTTACAGCGCGGTCGCCCGTTCCCACGATCCGCATAGCGATTATTACAGTATGCGGGAGTTCGAACAATTTCGCATCGGCATCAGCAACGAGCTGGTTGGAATCGGAGCGCGATTGATTTCCGAAGATGACGGCACCTCAAAGATCACCGGCATCATGACAGGCGGTCCGGCGGATCGCCAGGGACAGCTGCAACCAGGTGACCGCGTGGTGGCGGTGGATCCACTGGGGAATGGAGAGTGGATTGATGTCATGTTCATGCCTTTAAGTAAGGTAATTGAACAGATCCTCGGGGAGACCAATACTACCGTCGGACTTAAAGTGAAGCCGATGAATGGCAACAAGGATGAGTTTGTCATCATCAAGATCGATCGCGAACGAGTGAGCTTGAAGGAGGATTTGCTTTCAGCAGAGGTGTATGAATTTGGGGAAGGCAATGAACTGCAGAAGTATGCCGTCATCGAGATGCCGTCCTTCTATTTTGACTTCGAAAACCGCGGGAACCGGGTTTCGGTGGACCTTGAAAAAATTCTCAAGCGATTGGTGGAAGAGAAAGTTGATGGTATTGCTATTGACGTTCGTGGCAATGGCGGAGGGTCGTTGGATGAGGTTCGTCGTTTGACGGGATTCTTTACCGGGCGGGGTCCAATGGTGCAGGTGAAGTCGACCAATGGTCGGGTTGAGCCGCTGATTTCCAAGATCCGTCGTCCTATTTATACCGGGCCACTCGTGGTGCTCACCAGTAAGGGGAGCGCCTCGGCCACCGAGATTCTGGCGGGTGCATTACAGGATTATAACCGCGCGGTTATCGTGGGGGAGTCCTCGACTTTTGGAAAAGGAAGCGTGCAGAATTTCGTCGAAATTTCCAACTACATGCCGGTCTTCTCCAATCATGAGCGGGCCGGACGCATCAAGCTCACGATTCAGAAATACTATCGTCCATCTGGCAGCTCGGTGCAGAAGCTCGGGGTGGTGCCTGATATTGTTTTGCCGAGTTATAGCGACGTGGAAGAGCAGGGCGAGGCCTATGCGCGTAATGTCCTGCCACATGACATTATTCGCGAAGCGGAAGACTTCGTCCCAATGAATCGTGATCTTCTCCCGTTTGCTGAACTGATCAAGCTGAGTGAAGGCCGCAGGGCCGAGGATCAGGATTTCAAATACCTTGCCGAGGACATTGCGCGGACAAAGAAGCGCAACGAAGAGAACAAAGTCTCGGTGAATATCGAAACGCGTCGTGCTGAGGCAAAGGAGCGCGAGGAACGTCGTAAGGCCCGCAATGAAGAACGCCGTGAACGTTTTGCGAAAGTTGAAGAAGCGGATAAGAAGACCTTTAAGGTCTATCGTCTCACGCTGGATGATTTGAAGGCTGACAAGCTACCTCTACTCGATCGCAAGGAGGCCGAAGAACGGCACTTCCGTATGTTGAAAGATAAGTTCGATGACCTCGAAGACTCGCTGGACTGGCCGAGCGGGATTGATTCCGTGAAGCGCGAGGGTTTGCATATTCTTCGTGACCTGACCGAGACGGTGAAGAAAAACCGTGTGGTGGTTGTGCCGAAGGAAGATTAGAGGGTGGGATAATTTTACTTCTCTGAAAGCTCCTTCTCAAAATAGGCGATGGTGGAGGTGAGTCCCTCGCGGAGTTCGGTTTTGGGCTCCCAGTCGAGTTCGGCTTTGGCAAGGCTGATATCAGGTTGACGTTGTTTTGGATCGTCCTTGGGGAGGGGGAAATGGGAAATCTTGGAGGACGAACCTGTAAGGTCGATGATCTGTTCGGCAAGCTCTAGCATGGTGAACTCGTTGGGGTTACCAATGTTGATGGGGCCTGGGTGGTCGCCGTCCATGAGGCGGATCATTCCTTCGATATTGTCGTCGCAGTAGCAGAAGGAGCGGGTTTGGGAGCCGTCACCGTAAATCGTAATTTCCTCTCCCCGGAGAGCTTGGACAATGAAGTTGGAAACGACGCGGCCGTCGTCGGCATTCATGCGTGGGCCGTAGGTATTGAAGATGCGCATGATACGGATGTCGACGCCGTTCTGACGCTTGTAATCCATGAAGAGAGTTTCGGCGCAGCGTTTGCCTTCGTCGTAGCACGAGCGAATGCCGATGGGGTTAACATGTCCCCAGTAGCCTTCTTTTTGAGGGTGCATCAAGGGATCTCCATAGACTTCGGAGGTAGAGGCTTGCAGAATGCGTGCCTTGGTGCGCCGGGCCAGGCCAAGCATGTTGATGGCACCCATGACCGATGTCTTCATCGTCTTGATGGCATTGTATTGGTAGTGGATGGGTGAGGCGGGGCAGGCGAGATTGTAGATCTGGTCGACCTCGAGTTTGATGGGGTCGATGATGTCGTGACGCAGTAACTCAAAGTTAGGGTGATCGAGAAGATGGGTGATATTTTGTCGGCGGCCGGTGAAATAGTTATCGAGGCAGATGACCTCGTTGCCTGCGTCGATCATGCGATCGCAGAGGTGGCTGCCGAGGAATCCGGCTCCGCCGGTGATGAGAATGCGTTGGGACACAGAGAGTAATTGTTAAGTGAGTTCTATCGCCCAAGGACAAGGGGACAAGATTTGAAACGGGAAATTCGTTCGGTTGTATGACATTGGAGGATCGGGTAGCTAGGTGTGCGCGCTTTTTTGTGTGATCTCAATGCTTGCCCCTGATCTCTGATGGGCGCACGGTTTCCCCGCCCGATGCTGACTCAATCACAACTCGCCGAACTTCTTGAAGAACAAGGCCAGCCCTCCTACCGGGGAGCGCAAATCCTGGATTGGATTTATAAAAAGCGAGCCCGATCGTGGGAGGAGATGAGCAATTTGCCTCCGGCGCTGAGATCGGCCCTGGCGGAGCAGTATCCGCTGCGCCCGCTGACGCACACGCTGACCAAGGGCTCGGAAGACACCACGCGGAAGTTTCTCCTGCAGCTTCCGGATCAACGATACATCGAGACGGTTCTCATTCCGGCTTCACCTGCACTCTATGGGGAGAAGTCGGATCGGCATACGCTCTGTGTGTCATCCCAGGTGGGTTGCGCATATGGTTGTAAGTTTTGTGCTTCGGGACTCGATGGCTTTACTCGAAATCTCACCGCTGCTGAGATTGTCTCGCAGATCATTTTGGCGGAGGAGTTGTCGGGAGAGAAAGTCAACAACTTGGTCTTCATGGGAATGGGGGAGCCGCTGGCGAACTTCACAAATCTGAGTAATGCTCTTCAGATGGTCACTTCTGATTGGGGGCTGAAGATCGGAGCGCGCCGGATCACGGTGTCGACTTCGGGCCTGGTTCCGCAGATCAAAAAGCTGGCTGAATTGCCGCAGCAGATTCGTTTGGCGATTTCCCTGCATGGACCGGACGACGTAACGCGTGAAAAGATCATGCCGGTGAACAAGAAGTATCCTGTTGCCGAGCTCTTTGATGCGCTGCGAATTTGGAATTCAAAGAAGAATCAGAAAATCACTCTGGAGTATATTCTCATCGATGGGATTAACGCGTCGCCTGAACAGGCTGGGATACTTGCCAAGCGAGCTCGATCAATCCGGGCGAAGGTGAACCTCATTCCGTATAATACGGTGGAGGGATTACCTTGGGTGCGTCCGAATGATGAGGACTGTCTACGTTTTAAAAAAGTCCTGACCAACGCGGGCGTCTCAGCGACCTTGCGGCTTGAGAAAGGCCACGATATTAATGCGGCCTGCGGTCAGCTCAGGCTAAAGAAAGAGCAGGGGACACTTTAGAATCGTTCAAGGAAACGGCAGGGTTTCGGCCTCTCTGGATTAACCTTTCCGTTTTGAAGAGATTGAAAATATCCGTATGTTCATTGTGAGGTCGGCCTTATCAGGAGATGAAGTATGAAGGCTTTCGGCCATTGTTCGCAGGTAAATTCAGGTTGTAGGCCACACCATACTGAACCATCCCGCTGGGATTATATGCGTAAACTTTATTGTACTCGTTCTAAGGACTGCGGTTCTGGCGGAAGGTTCACCATGGTTGGTGGCAGGAGAAAGGGGGTGTTTGAGCCTATTTCTCCACTGGTGGAAGTGGAGGCAGATTCATGGCCTCCGGGGAATTTCCGCTGGATTTGCGGGTGAAGGGTTCGCCGTACTTGGTGTAGTTGTTGAGGAAACCTCCATGGGAGAGGAAGAATTGGTTGTCCTTGCCCAGTCCCATGTAGCGGTCGAGGCGGTCCTTCTTTCCGGTGCTGTCATGGCTGAAGGTGGTTTTGGTGATCTCGTGCCACTTGCCGTCGGCGGTGCGGATCCATTGGTTTCCGTAGAGGGCTTTTCGTAGGATGTGGCCGTTTTGGCCGGCGAAGTTTTCGCTGAAGCTGTAAAGCCCGCGGAGACGTTTGCCTTCCTTGGGAGCCTTCCAGCTTGAGATGAGCATCCAGTCTTTCTTGTCGGGATGAAAATAGTAGCCCGCGAAAATGGTTTGGGTGTCACTGACCGGTTCCGCCGTGACGAGGAACTTTTGTTTTTGGCCGGTCTTCCAAAGATACTTGAGGTGGCTGTGTCCACCGGTACCTTCATTGCCGAAATCTCCGCTGTAAACTCCTTGGCCTTTGGCGACGAGAGTGACGCGGTCTTCTTGCCCAACCTTCTTACGATCGATGGCTTCACCGCCGCTGTCCCAGACACTGAAGATGATGCGGCGTTCGGTCGGGCTGTTGACCTGCATTCCAAAATATCCACGATGCCAGCCGCAGGCCATGTAGTAGGTCCAGAGCGGATCTTCCACCCCGGTCATTTCGCAGTAGAAGGCGGAGACCTTGGTGCCTCGTTCGATGGGATAGGAAAGGTGCACCGAAGCGGCATTGCGTCGGGGCTTCATATTGAAGTGCACGTCCTTGGTGGCCGGGCCATCGAGGATGAGCGATTTGATGGTCTTGGGAGGCTTGGATGCGGTGAGGGAGAGTTGTTGGAAGCCGGGCTTTGTGATATGAAAGACCCCAAAATCAGCGATTACCGGAGTGTCTTTTTTCCCCGTGACGGTGGCCTTGGATTTCTTGTTGCCGCTGGAGAGGGTCATCGTGATGGTGTCGCCCTCGGTGAGGATTAGTTCGACCTTTGCAGTGAACTTGCCGGTCGCCGCGAATTTTCCGAACCAATTGATACTGTTTTCCTGGCTCTTCCAATGAGCGATCCCTTCGGGCCGGACCCGGGCTCCACGGCTATCGGGGTCGAGGTAGGCTGTCGCAGCCGGGACGGTGATGGATTCGGAAAATCCGGGGAGGATGAGGAAGAGGGAAGTGAGAATTACCCGCAGATGAAGCATGGGGATGAATACCGCAGCTTGGAAAAGACCTTTCAACTTCATCAATCTGAATTCTGGGGAGAGGAGCTGAGGCGCCCTCGCCGTTTGGATTCGCAGGTTCGAGCGTCCAAGTGGCGAGGGTCCTCCTTCGCCGAGGCTGCGGCGGACGAGCTTCCACGATACCTTTTTTGATTTCGCCAAGGGCTTCACAAGAACAAGCACCTCCCCCTGGGAGGAATAGCTCTCAGCTTGGTCGTGGTTTCATTAATTGATACGCGGCAGCGGCGATGGTGATAGTGAGGATCGTGCCGAGGGCTTGCCAGGGGTCGTGAATGACGAGGAGGATGGCCGTGATTAAGGTGGCGATGATGAAGATGAGCGGGGGAAGAGCGGTGAGACCACGGGGACGTTTTGTGGGGTCGCCGAGGAAGAGGCAGAGGACGGAAGCCGAGGCGCTCAGCGAGAGTGTGAGGCCGAGAAAGGCGAGGAGGTCTTGTAGGTTGGTGATGAAAATGAGGAGAAGGGCGAGGCTCATTTGCAAGGTGACGGCAGGCCAGGTGCAGTCAGGTCGGAGGATGAATACTTTGGGGAGAATTCCGTCTTCAGCCATTTTCCCGTAAACGCGCGGACCGGCCATCATCATGCTGAGAACGGAGGTGAAGAGCGCGAGCGAGATCACCAATCGGGTGAAGGTTGCTAAGGATTCGCCGCCGATCCACATCGCAGCGTGGGCGGCGATGTCGGCTTGGCCGGAGATTTCCGACGGAGGGGGTGCGAGGACGAAGGCGGCATTGAGAAGGAGGTAGAGAAGGGTGACAATGGCGGTGCCTGTGATGAGGGATCGGCTGACGACGCGTGGGCTGGTGGCTTCGCCGGCGACGTAGACTCCGGCGTTAAATCCGGAGTAGCTGAGCGAGATCCAGACCATGGCTTGGGCAAAGGCGAGGAGGCCGATGCTCTCTCCCGTGAAGGGAAGCGAGTTGCCCTGCCACTTTCCCTGGGTAGCGCTCCAAGTGCTGAAGGAAAGAAAGATGGCGAGTAGGATGAGTTTGAAAATGACGGCGATGTTTTGGGTGCTGATTCCGATGATGCGTTTTGCCCCGTGAATGAGAGCGCCGAGAATGACGACGGAGGCGGCGAGGACTTTTGGGGGGAGGATTCCGGGAAGATAGCTTTCCATGGCAATGGCGGCGAAGGCGATGGCTCCGCTGAATCCGGCGAGGAGAGAAACCCAGCCCGCGATGAATCCGGCGAGGGGGTGGGCGGTCCGGGCGAGGAAGGTATACTCGCCACCCGACACAGGCATGCGTTGAACGAGTAAGCCGTAGCTCTGGGCGCCGCAGAGAGCGAGGAGCCCGGCGGCAAACCAAGCGAAAAGGACGAGCTTGGGATCGCGCAAGGATTCCAGAGTGTATCCGGAGGTGGTGAAGACTCCCGCTCCGATCATGTTTGCGACGACCAGAAAGGTGAGCGTCCAAAAACCGAGTCCCTTTTCGTTGGCGCTCGTCATTAGTCTTTGCGGAAGCGCAGGAAGAAATTTTCTTTGAGGCCTTTGACTTTCACCTCTTCAATGAAGGTGAGCCAGTCGTCGACGTTGAGTTCGGGATCGAGATACTTTTCATTGATGCTCGGCCGGACGCTTTCCTCTTTTTTTTGGGGCGTGGCTTCCCGCCCGATAAGAAGCGGGGCGGCCATAGTCAATAAAACGGGAGCGAGCAGAGGCGTTGCGCAAAGTTTCACTGATCAAGGGAAGGGAAAATCGCTGGAAAGATCAAGAGGGAAGCATTTCCGAGGGAGCGAATTCCCATAACTGGGGGAGGTTGTTGAGGCGTTTTTGAAGGAGCTCGAGATCGGGAAGGGCGGGGGTGGCTTCGAAGGGGACGGTGATGATTTCAAAGCGCTCGGACGGAAGGAAAGGAGTCTTGAATGATTTCTGGACTGTGGAATGTTCTTCGAGTGCTCAGAATATTGTTTGGCCTCTTTCTCCTCGTTTCAACTTCGTTCGCCGCAGTGGAAATTGAAGTGACCGGGATTGCTAATCAGCGGGGCGATATTTGTGTCATGGTATTTTCTGGAAAGGCAGGTTTTCCGGATGACCCTGAGAAGGCTCTCATGAAGTTTTTTGTTCCGGCGAGCAAGGCGAAGGGTGGCGCGGTGAGGATCAAAGTGCCTGATTTGAAGAAAGGGAATTTTGCCTTCGTGGCTTTGCACGACGAAGACCGCAACCGGAAGTTGAAGAAAAATTTCCTCGGAATACCCAAGGAAGGCGTAGCGGTGTCGAACTATCCCAAGTTGCGATTGCCAAGTTTTGAGAAGGCGGCGGTGAGGAATCCGAACGGGGTTCTGAAGTTGACGCTCTCTTACTGAAGCGTTTGGTGTTTCACCAAAGAGGCGAGGGGAAGGATTCCGTCGTGGGCCCAGAGGGTGGGTGGAGATTGAGCCTGGCCGAGTGGGAAGATTCGAGGTGAGGCCAGATCGGTTCGTTTGGTGAAGGGATGGAGTCCAATGCCGGAAAGGTGGGTAAGATTTGAGAAGTCTTCGGGCATGGGGCGCAGGAAGACGGTGCGGTTGCCGGGGGAAAGGGAGAGTCCGGAGGAGTTTTGAGAGACGATGGTCCAAGCGGTGGAGTCGGGGCTTTCCCAGAGGGCGACGTCGTCGGGAGTTTGAGCGGCGAGGTAGCGGATTTCTTCGCGGAAGTTGGTGATGGCTCCGGCTTCGGAGGGGCCCAGAGGAGCGCGCGGGTGGCTTTTTTCAAATTTAGCCATGGCGTCTGCCAGGAGAGGAGCAAAGGCGCGGGGGTCTTTGAGATAGATTGTTTGCAGGGAGAGGCAGCCTTGTTGATCGAATTGGCCGATATCTCGGGCGGCGAGTTGAGCAGCTTCAGGAGTGGGGTCTTTGATGATGGCGATACCGACCCGGTGGCCGTGACCGATGAAGGGTGTTTCGAGGGGGCAGAGTTGTTGGAAGTGACGCAAGGTGTCGTCGGAACCGAAGACGACGAGTGCATCGGCTTCGGGGATCCAGTGGTCGGGGAGATCACGGGAGATTTCCACGAATTGTTCGAAGCCGGGAGGGATTTTAAAATCGGGGAGAGTATTCGAGGGAAGCTTGAGGCGATTTTTTGCTCCAAGGATGAGTCCGTTGAGGAGTGATTGGTATGCGGCGTGCGGGGTGTTGCCGCTGATGATGTGAACGATGGATTTGGGCAGGCGAACGGTGGGTGGGGAAAGTTCGCGATCCCAGGTGCCTTGGAGAAGGTCGCAGTCGAAGGGCCCAGTGTAGGGTTCGAAGAAGGAAGCCGAGCGGGCGATGAGGTCGAGTCTTTCGGCGTGGTTCATGAGGAAAGGGAGTGGTCGATGCTGCGGGAGCAGCCGCGGGGAAGGGCTCCGGGGTCGCGTCCGATGAGGGTGAAGGAGCCGTCTTCGTGTCCGATGGCAAAATCCTGGGTTCGGATGGCCGCGACACTATGGACGTTGGCGAGGTCGTGAATTTGGAGGTAGCCGATTTCTCCGGGAGGAAGCTCGTATCCGCTTTCGGGGTCGAGAATTTGGTGACGGCACCAGGCGGGGAAGCGGTGGGCTCCGCTTGATCCGGTGGCGTAGGCCTGGGTTGAGAGCTCGGTCATGCCGTATTCGTTATGAATGGCATGGTCCGGGACAGCGAAGAATTCTGCGAGCTGGGAATAGAAGTCGGCTTTCGAGAGTTGGCGGCGGGTTCCCTTGTAGCCCCCGGTCTCGAGAATTTGCGATCCGGGGGGGAGTGGGAGCGGCCCGAGAGTTTTCATAAGATGAAGGAGGGCCAGGGCGGTTCCCATCAGGAAGAGGGGGGCCTCGGTTCTGATTTGATTAAATAAGGGCTGAAGGTGGAAGCGGTCGTTTTTGAGAAGAAACGGATCAGGAAGATTGGACCCCAGAGTTCCGAACATGTGGCTGAGGGACGATTCGGGGAGTTCGACGGGTGAGGGTGTGAGATAGAGGTGGGTGAGTGTTGGAAAATTTTGTTTTTTCCAGGTTGCTATCAGGGAATGCTCGTAGAGGGAGGTGTCGGGGAAATGGTGGGCGCCCCGAATTTCGGTGGTGGTTCCTGATGTTAGAAATCGCTTGGTGGAGGGATATACGCCAGCGAGGGGGAATTTTGGAAGTTTGAAGGCGCTGGTGGGGACGGCGGGGATTTCGCGCCAGCTTTCGATGGAATCCGGGCTTCGTCCGATGGTCTGACAGTAGCGCTGAAAGGGTAAATTGACCGAAAATTGGTGTTTGTAGAGGTCTTGTGCTAGTATCCCGAAGTTTCCTTCTTCTGGGAAGGTAATGAATTTCCGCACCTGTTCAATCAGGAGATCCTCGTGGTCGCGGGAATTGTTAGAACTCTCAGACATGGGTGGTGGCTTGACAAATTGGCTTTCGCCCGTGATGAAGACTTCGTCAGCTCGCTGGCGCCCACCCATATTCTGAACTCCTACCGATATTGAAAGTCATGATTTCTCTCAAAAATCTCGCCGGCCTGCTCTTGAGTGGCGCACTACTTGTCAGTTGTACTCCTGCCTACCCTCCGGGCCACAACCCAAATATGCCAACCGGGAACCTTGTATTGGGGCCAAATCAGCCTTATGAAAAGACGATTGCCCAGCTTGAAAGAGAGCTTGCCGAGCGTAAAGCCGAGGAAAAACTTCGTATCGAAGCCCGTGAGCGCTCGATCGAAGAGGCAGGACAGGATCTTGTTGTTGGCGATATTCCCCCGGGAACTAATCCGACGACGACTTCTGATCAGACTCCTTCGGCGGAGACCAACACGAATCGCAAGAAGACCTATCAGACTGCACGCAAGATTCCGGGTAAGTCAGGATACGTATTTAATCCATGGACCATGGAGCCGGTGGATGTCCGCGGAATTCCCAGTGGGTCATTGGTGCAGGACCCGAATGATCCTAACAAATCAATTCACCGATTCCGGGTTCCCTGAAGACAGGAATTGAGATAGCTTCGGGCCGGATTTCCACGAGGGATTCCGGCTCTTTTATTCCATGCCACATTCTTTTCAAAAAATCGCAATTCTGGGCCCGGGGTTACTGGGAGGCTCGGTGGCGCTGGCGTCCCGTGAAATCGGGGCTCAGGCCGTTTTGTGGGGGCGGAATCCCGAGCGGGTTGCCCTGGCATCGTCGCTGGGCTTGGAGGCCACGACGAATTTGGGAGAGGCGGTGGAAGGGGCGGATTTGGTGGTCTTTGCGGTGCCCGTCGGCGTGATGGATTTATTGGCGGGAAAGATTGTGGGTTTGCTGTCGCCGGGGGCTTTGGTGACGGATGTGGGAAGTGTGAAATCGCTGCCGCATGAAGTGGCGACGGCCCGGCGCTTGAGATTTGTCGGAAGTCATCCCATGGCGGGATCGGAGCAAACAGGAGTGGAAGCGGCGCGGGCTGATCTTTTTCATGGCGCGGCGTGTGTTCTCACGAACGATGGCGGGATTCCGGTCGAGGAAGTGCAAGGTCTCTCTGATTTTTGGGAGGCGCTCGGTTGTGGCCATCTCAGAACGATGACGGCGGCCGGTCATGATGAGGCGGTGGCGCGGATCAGTCATTTCCCCCACGCGATGTCGTCGCTGACAGCCGGGGTTTCCTTAAAGGATGTGAGTTATGCGGAATTGGCGGGTGGCGGGTTTCGCGACACCACGCGCGTGGCGGCGGGAGATCCGGCGATGTGGGCGGAAATTATGATCGAAAACCGGGAAGCCTTACAGCACTCCCTGGAGGAAGTGCGGGATCAGATTGGCAAGATGCTTGATCAGCTTGCGAATTCGGACCAAGAAGGCCTGCAGGCTTATCTCGCCGAGGTGAAGGCTCGCAAAGATCGCACCGATTTATCATGAGTAATACGATTCAAGTCAGCCCGCAGAAGACGATATCGGGCGAATTGGCAGTTCCAGGGGACAAGAGTATTTCGCATCGAGCTGCCATTCTGGCCGGTCTTTCCGATGGTAGCTGCCGCGTGGAGAATTTCCTCTCCAGCGAAGATTGTGTGAACACGCTGCGGGCGATGGTGCAACTGGGAGTGCGTTATGAAGTGCTCAAGGGAACGGAAGAGCAGCCGGAGGATTTGCTCATTCATGGATGTGGCAATGAGTTAAAAGCGCCGGGTCAGGAACTGGATTGTGGAAATTCGGGAACGGGCATGCGATTGTTGGCAGGAGTGTTGGCGTCGCAGAAGTTTGATAGCGTTTTGGTTGGCGATGAGTCGCTTTCGGGTCGTCCGATGGGACGGGTCATGATTCCACTCGGTGAGATGGGAGCGCAGATTGATGCGCGTGGAGAAAAGGAAGGATGTGCACCACTGCACATCAGCGGAGGAAGCTTGAAGGCTATCGAGTATGACATGCCGGTTGCCAGTGCGCAGGTGAAGAGCGCGGTTTTGCTCGCGGGGCTTTTTGCGCCGGCCACCACGGTGGTCTATCAACCTGCGACCACCCGGGATCACAGTGAGCGCTTGTTGAATTACTTTGGAGTGGAAGTGGTGACCGAGGGGAATCGGATTTCCATAGAGGGAGGGCAGAAAGTGACCGCGCGTGATTTGGTTGTGCCTGGCGATGTCTCGAGCGCAGCATTTTGGATTGTCGCGGCAGCCGTGACGCCCGGGTCGAAATTAACACTCACCAATGTCGGTCTGAATCCGACCCGCACTGCGATAATCACGGTGCTAAAACGGATGGGTGCCCGGATCACCGATACGATTGAGCATGAAGATGGTGGAGAGCCTCGNGGCGTAATTGAGATTGAGGGTGGGACGTTGACNGGAACGGAAATATTGCCTGAAGAAGTACCCAACCTGATTGACGAAGTACCCATTCTTGCGGTGGCCGGANNNTTGTCCGAGGGAACGATGACGATTCGNAATGCTCACGAACTGCGGGTGAAGGAAACCGATCGGATTGATACGGTGGTGAAGAACCTTCGCGCGATGGGTGGGCAGATCGAAGAGTTCGACGACGGGATGGTCATTCCCGGCGGACAGAAATTACAAGGGGCGCAGCTNGATAGCTATGGAGATCATCGCATCGCNATGGCTTTTGCTATTGCTGGTTTGTTGGCTGAATCAGGAGAAACGACCATCGTGAACACCGCGTGTGTCAACACCTCCTATCCGACTTTTTCACAACACCTTGCAAAAATTTCATCATGAGTGATCAACATCGTGCCGTAGCGATTGACGGACCGGCTGCCTCCGGNAAAAGCACCGTCGCCAAACGCCTGTCCAAGTCTCTTGGGATGGTCATGGTGAACTCCGGGGCGATGTATCGCGCGGTGACCTGGCAGGTATTGCAAGAGGGTGTTGAGCCAGCGGATTCGGAGGCTGTCATTGCGGCGCTACAAAAAATGGAAATCGTGTGCGGAGTCGACGATGGTTTTTCAGACATTCGCATTAACGGGAGGCTTCTGGCTGAGGAATTGCGATCGGAGGAGGTGAATAACAGTGTTTCCAAGGTCGCAGCGATTCCNGAAGTAAGGAATCGTCTGGTGGCAATGCAGCGGGCGTATCGCGCCAGNAATGATGTCGTGATGGAAGGACGGGATATTGGTTCGGTGGTTTTCCCCGAGACTCCATTCAAGCTCTACATCGATGCTTCCGAGGAGGTTCGACGGGCTCGTCGTGCCGGAGACGGTGAAGCGGATGCGGTNGCGGCGCGTGATGCCCAGGATAGCCNGCGAAAGACCGCGCCATTGAANATTTCCGAGGGTGCGATCGTCATTGATTCTTCCGAGATGGGAATNGATGAAGTNGTCGAGGCTGCGCATCNGGCTTTGATTTCGCTGGGTTGGGAGTAATATTAGATTTGATGAAGACGACATATTGGGTTGGCCATACGATCTTTCGCGCTGCAGCGAAGGCGTTCTTTCGTTATCAGGTGGTAGGGCGGGAGAAGCTCATCACCGAAGGGCCGGTTCTCATTGCCTCGAATCACGAAAGCTTTTTGGACCCGCCGTTGGTGGGTATCGCCTATGATCAGGCGGTTTTTTATCTGGCGCGCAAGACTCTCTTTCGCGGTCCTTGTTCCTGGATTTATCCCCGCTGGAATGCGGTGCCGATTGATCAGGACCAGCCGGACATGAGCAGCTTGAAGCGCATTATTAAAATTCTTCGNNGTGGCGANCAAGTGGTGGTCTTNCCGGAAGGGNCGAGGACGCTCGATGGCAACTTGCANCCCGGCGAGGCCGGAGTNGGATTGATTGCNGTTAAGAGNAAAGCAAGGGTGCAGCCGGTGAGAATTTTTGGNGCCCGCGAGGCGCTTCCGAGGGGAAGTGGTCGCTTGAAATTTCATCCTATTACNATCGTGGTTGGCGATCCGATTGAGTTCACTGCCGAAGAGTTAGCGGCCAANGGGCGCGATGGTTATCAGGCGATTTCAGATCGCATNATGGACGAGATCGCAGCGATCAAGCATCCCTCCGAAAATAAGNTCNGGAAAAATTGAACGGAATGATTGTCTTGTGAGTCCGAAAAGAAGATAATTCATTTGTCTCGAACCGAATCGACCTATTTATCAATGGATCTTCAAATTCAGTGCCCCGCATGCAGCCGCCGATTTCACGTTCATGAAGATTTAACGGGCAAAACCGTCGAGTGTGGTGTTTGCGACCAGCGNTTCAAGGTTTCNCCGGAAACGGTGATCGAGAATAAGGACAAATTTTACCCAGGCGAGCACCACGATGCTCTGCTTGACCGCTTGGGCAAAAAGCCACACCGCAAGGTGCAGAAGGTTAGTTTTACTCAAGCCGAATATACTCCGGATACCGAAGCTGAGGCCGTANTGCCTGCGACTGCGGGGCAAAAGATCGCGGTCATGGTNGGGATTGTGTTTTTTCTGCTCTATACCTTGGTTTTCGTATTGGGATCTGGAAAGGGAAGTGTTTTTCAGGATGTCGACATGACGAAGCGCCTCATTTTAGCGGGCTTTGTGGCATTTTGCTCATCTGTGCTCATTATTTTTGGAGCCAAGGGCTGGAGGGCCCGGTCCTTTCTGTTTTCGTCCTTTCTGACCGCTTGTCTGATTGCTCTTGTCTTTGTAATGCCCATTCACAAAATACCCTCTACCGGAGAATGGGCTGACGATGGTAGTCAGAATGAGCTTCCCGGAAACGGCGAAGATTTGCCCGAGCAAGGAGAGGATGAGATNTTGTCGGTAAAGCGCCGGGTCGATTATNGTCCGATGCAACGGGAAATCGAAAAACATGCCAATGAGGAAGAGGGGGAAGATGGGTTGTCCATGGTGACCGGTATCTATATTGGGGATATCAANGAGAACGATGTGCAGGTTGTTCAGGAGTATCTTCAGCGTAAATTATCCCTCCCGAGCAACGAGGCCCCTGCCGCCTATCAGCGGAACGGCGGGAAAGATCGCTTTATCGTGTTCTCGGGACTCGTNCAGCGATTTGAGTCTTTTGTGAAACACTGCGAGGTTCTCGGGAAGGTGAAAACGCATCCTGAAATTAGAGTGATCGAGGTGGAATTGGANAAGAGCATCTTCGCAGAGCCCAGTGGGGAGGTTCAACGCCAAATGACCGATCCTACCANGCCGTCCTATTTTCTGGTGAANCTGGATCAGCTGAATCACGTCAATTTGAGGCGCGTAAAGCTGGCGGTAGGACGTTTCGCGAGCCCTCCTCCCGAAGGGGTTGAGATCCGTAAGATGCCCCGGATGGTTGAGGAGTTGATCCGACTGCTTCGTGAGGAAAGTGATGCAGAGTTAGTTGATGACGTTGGCCATGCTCTGCAAATTTGGGCCAAGGATGACAAGGAGACAGTGACCACGGTCGGGCGTATCGTTGTCAGCTGGAGTAAGATCGATCGTTTTATTCCGACATCCTTGGTAGAGTTTCTTCTTGAGAATGGCTCGGAAGATAGTGCGTCGGTGATTGACAGCTTGTGGGGGAAGAGCCCGGAGCGTTGGTCGGAATACTACGCGAAATTGGGCCCTGTGATCGAAGGTCGCCTGACCAATCACCTTGAGACATCTCCGGATGAATTGAAAAAGGCAGCCTTGGGGATTCTGCGGAAAATTGGCACTAGAAAGAGTCTCCCGATTTTGGAAAAATACACGGATCATCAAGATGAGGAGATCAAGATTCTTGCGACGCGTGCGATCTCAGCCATCGAATCCCGAAAGTAAGAAAGACCGGCTCCCCGGAGGAAGACGGCCTTTGGAGTTGCGAGTGATTCGTGGTGCCTAGCCGAAGAACTTGTTGAGGGTTCTCTCGCTTGGCGGCGGTGAAAGCAGTGAGCCAACGATCATCGCGGTGGCTCCGATAAACCACATCGCAGCTGCGGGGACGATTCCTCCTGCGAGGAAATATTCTCCACCAAAGCCGGACATGGTGAAGAAGGTGACCCAACTAATGAAGACTGCGATGACACAGACGTAGGCTCCTGTTTTTGTGGCTCTCTTCCAGTAGAGTGAAGCGATGACCAGAGGGGTTAAAGCTGCGAATCCCGAAAAGCTCCAGATCGCTAGATCGAAGACATTCTTTTTATAGAGCAGAAGAGAAAGAATATAGGTGATGACCACGATGGCTACGATGAAGGCTCTGGCCATATAGAGGATCTGCTTGTCGCTGTATTCCTTCTTGCTGTCGTGCAGGACAACGTCATTGGTGAACATCGTTCCCAGGCAGAGGAACTGAGAGTCGAGTGAGGACATGATGGCGGCGAGGACTCCGGCGGTGACAAGACCGACAATGATGGGGTCCTTGACGAGTACCCCAACCATTTTGGCCAGAACTGCTCCGCTAGGGGCATCTTGCAATGCAGGAACGCCGGTGGCCCAGATTCCGATGAGCACGCAAGGCACCCAGACGATGGCAATGCAAATCGGATGGGCAACCACGGTGAGTTTGAAACTTTTCGCACTTTTGGCGGTGAGCCAGTGTTGGAAGAGGTGGGGGAACATTCCCACGCTGAGCGGGATGAACATGTAGGTGAGGAAAGTGAGTTGAGAAAACCCGACATGTCCGCTTTGCGTGCGCACCTTATGGGTGTCCTTGGCTTGTTCGATGGCCGCACCCACTCCTCCGAGCTTGTCTGAGATCAGGTAGAAGGCGAGGATGCCCATGATCATAAAGACGATGGTTTGGAAAGTGTTGGCCCAAGCGGCAGCTCGCGAACCACCGGCAAAAATGTAGGTCAGGACAACCGCACTGATAACCAATCCAGTGATCCAGGGAGGAATGGCTCCGTTTTCGAAAACATTGGGGAAAGCTCCAGGAACCAGTCCGGCCTTGGTTGTCTTGGCAGCGGTGATGCCATAGATTGTTTTTGACGCTCCGATGATTCCGATCAGAAGGTAGGGAATGACGAGAAGAACGAGAATCGGGAAGAGAAGGTAGCCGAATTTGGAGGATTCGAAACGGGCCCGGAAATACTGGATTTGGGTGACGTAGCCATAGCGTTTGCCGATGGCCCAGAGTTTGATCCCAATAAGTAAAAAGCAGGCGGCGTGGATGAGTCCGGAGGAGGAGGCCATGAGGCCGTAGGTTCCAATGCCGGTGCTAAAGGCTTTGCTTGTTGAGCCTACAAGGGCAAACGCAGTCATGGTGGTTCCAAAGACCGACATCAGGAGCATGAAGGGGCCAATGGAATGACTTGCGACAAAGTAGTCCTTCGAAGTTCCCCGAAAGAGAGTTTTGGAAAACAGGGCCAGTCCGAGGAGCAGCCCCAGGTAGATCGCGATGACGATGACAGTAGTCATTCTGCGCCCTCCTCATCGTTGGATTTTCCTTCGGCCCATTCCTCAAGTTCGGTGGGCCAGGCGAATTTCATCACGAGGCCCCAGAAGAGGGCGGCGACCAGCGAGTAGCAGGCGTGATAAAAAAGACCGACGGGCATGAAGCCGAGGACGAGACTGGCGTTGTCCCAGTTCCAGAAATCCTGATGCAGCACAACGAGCACCAGAAAGATGATGAGAATGACAGGTTTGTTCATTACGTAGAATTGCTTACGAACAGCATTCGCGAATGCCTTTCATTTGTCGAACCCGTTTTATCGTTCGGAATTGTCCTTTTTCTTTGGCGCCACCCGTGGCTTGCTCGTGAACGTGAAGCCGACGACGACTCTCGCTACCAGCACTTCGCCAGATGGTGAAACCATTGTTTTGCAGGAGCATGACAGTCACCATTTCCTCAAAATTGGTGGAGTGCCCTTGATGAGCACCACAGCGGCGTCTTCCGAGCAGACCATGGCAGAGCTGGCTTGCGAGCCATCGGAAAGGGCCCAGCGAGTCCTTATTGGAGGATTGGGCTTCGGATTCACGCTCCGAAAGGTCTTGGAGCTAGTTTCGGAGGATTCCGAGGTTGTGGTGGCGGAGTTGTTGCAGGAGTTGATCGACTGGAACCGTGACTATCTTGGTGAAGTCAACGGACGCCTGTTGGACGATCCCCGGGTTTCCGTTCAGTTGAAGGATGTTTTCAAAATTATGCAGGGAGGCGAGCGTTATGATGTGATCCTGCTCGACGTTGATAACAGCCCGGATCCGCTCGTGCAGAAGGGAAATGCCCGGCTTTATCAACGGAGGGGACTGGAAATCGCCCGAGCGGCTCTTCGCGCCAGAGGGCGGGTCGTCTATTGGTCGGCACATCCTGATCCAGGCTTCGTCAAATCACTGAAGCAGGTCTTTTCGAAGGTGGAGGCAATACCGGCCAAGGCATACCCCAAGGCAAAACGTTATACCCACACCCTTTTTCTGGCATTGCGCTAAAAATAGAAGCCCCGACATGCTTGGCACATCGGGGCTTTCAGTTAAATATTTTGGTCGGAGCTTAAAGCGGAGAGGCCACCTTGGAGGATGACTTCACTGTCGACTTATAGCGTTTCAAGATCTTGGCGATCTCCTCTTCGTTGTAAGTCTCTTCAGCGCTCATGAGGAGCATCACTTGACCGCGATTGACGAAGGCTGCACCGACACCGTCCAACTTTTCAAGAGTGCCACGCACTCTTTCATTGGTCTGCGCTCATGTGCCGCCGGTGATCGCCAGCTGATAAGCTTCTTTGGGTTTTGCAATTGATGCCTTCTTAAGCCCTTTGACCTTGAGGCCTTTGGGGTCGAATGCTTTACGGACGGCAGTGCGGGAAAGTGCCGCCTCCCCTTTGACTGTGACGAACGCAGTCGTGCCGGAGAGAAGAACTTTGTCTACACCTTCGATTGATTTTAAGGCCGAACTGGCCTTGGCAGCAGCGCCTCATCCCCCTCCTGAGAAGGAAACTGAGAAGCCCGAGATTGAAGATGCGTCAGCAGCTTCGGCAGGTGCGGCAAGAGCGGGCGCAGTGCAAGCTCCGAAAGCACAAATCATTCCAAATAGGATGGTAGGTTTCATGACGGCGTTAAGCTAGAGGCATTTTGCGAGGGTGCAAGTGATAAAAATGACCCCATTTCACTTAACTTTTCCGTGGAAAATGAAAAACGCCCCGGGAATCGCTCCCGGGACGTTCATCGTGAACCCTTTAAAAGTTTTTAGTCGCTTTACTCAGCAGCGGCCTCAGCAGCCTTGGTCTGCGATTCGCTCTGGAATTTCCAACGGACTTTGTTGCGCTTTGGAGCGGTGCGGGCCTTACGGATCTTGCGATCAATCGTGCTCTCGTGTGAGCGGCGACGGCGGATTTCTTCAAGAATACCTTCGCTATCGAGCTTGGTTTTAAGTCTTTTGAGAGCGCGATCTACGGTCTCTCCGTTTTTGACGTCTACGCCACGAATTTGTTTCGACATAAGGAAATATCCCCTGGGTTCAGCTGGGGGGCGGGACGCTAGGAGTAGTGGAGCGGCCCGTCAAGCCTGCATTTATCCAAAAAATACATCGGGTTTCCTAACAAACTCACATTTCTAGAGCTCCTCTTCCTCGGAGCCGTCGTAATCCGGCACGGGAGGGAGAAGATCCTCACGTTCCAATAAGAGAGGAATGGAGAGATCATCGAGGAGATCGTCGCCCGTGCGGTTGATCACGCTGGCCAGCGGAACGATTCGGTCGAGCTCGGCGATGGCGCAGTGGACCATAGAGGAGATGATGTCGGAATCGTAGACCTCCTTGTCGAAGAGGTTGGTGATGCGAAAAATGATAAGTTGGCGGTCCAGGTCGTATTCGAAGTTTCCCAGGGTAAGTTGTTTGTTTGCCCGCATGATGAGTTCGAGGGCGTAGCTTTGTCGAAGATCATCGAAGACCATGGGGCTCTCCGCCACGATGGCCAGGGCGTTGAGATTGGGAAAGGCCTGGGCATGTAGATGAACTCTGGTGTGGTGGGCTTCGAAGGCCATGGTGAGGACCTCGCGGCCTTCCACGGGTTCGCAATGCCAGCCTTGCTGCCCAAAGGCGTCGGCGACGGAATGAAGCTGTCGGGAAATTGCCATCGCCGGAACCATGAGATTACCGGGGGAGGAAGGGAAGAGTTTTTGTCATTGGAACCATGCGGCGAATTGACCAGAGTCGAACCGAGGGATGAAAAAATATCTTGGATTACTGGCTTCCACTTGCGTGGTCACAGCTCAGGTGGAAATCCTGTCGATCGAGTTTAATCAGGATGATCACGCGGAGTTTGACCTCTGGCCCTCGGCGTTTTCGGGGACGGAATCTTCGGCAGATTTTACGACGGATGCGGGAGTGACTTCAGGGACCACGACGGTTGCGATCTCGACGAGCTCGGGGTTTGGAGTTCCGGGAAACCGCGGGAGTTCAGATGGTTCTCCTCCGGGGTATAGTTATCAGCGATTGTATGAAGATTTGTTGATCGCGACATCGCCCACAGGTGCGCTGACTTTGGACTTCAGTGGCTTGAATCCGAATCATTCGTATCAGTTTGTGCTCTATGCTTGGGATCCGGGGGCGTCCAATGCGTCGGATAAAGTCTGGACGGTGACTGCGGGAACGGGTGATCCGGTGTCGGCTTCAGTGAATTTTCAGGATGCCTTGGTGGCTAATGATTCCTTTGCGATGGTTTTCGAGATTGAGACAACGGCGAGCGGAGTATTTCAAGTGACGAATACCGCGGGACTTCCACAGTCGGCAATCAATGGGTTTCGATTGTCAGCCTCCGAAGTGAATCCTGATGCACCGCCTGAGATTACTGCGGAGCCAACGGCCACATGGGACGGTGGTGATGAAATCAAGATTGAAGTGGAAGTCGTCGGGGCTGAGCCATTGAGTTTTCAGTGGTATCTGGATGGAGTGGCGATTCCGGGAGCAACTCTTGAGAGCCTCACTCTTAATGCCGAGGACTGGAATCAAGCGGGCGACTATACCGTGAGGGTGAGTAATGCGAATGGCTTCGTTAATTCCGAGACTGCGGAAATCACGATCGACATTCCGAAGTTTCCGACCCGGGAAGAATTGAGCTATGAGCCGCTGGGGCCATCATCCCGGCGGTCCGGAATCACGATCTCCGAGGTTCTTTATCATCCCGCTCAGCGGAGCGACGGGAAGGAGCTGGAATTCATCGAACTCTTCAACTCACAGCCCTGGGCGGAGGATGTTTCGGGTTGGCGGTTGAGCGGGGATGTGGATTTTGTTTTTCCGAATGGATCGGAAGTTCCCGGGGAGGGATTTTTGGTAGTCGCGAGGGTCCCCGAAAATGTGGAGAGCGAATATTTAATCTCGGGAGTCGCGGGTCCTTGGAAGGGTAATCTCTCAAATCAAGGCGGAAGGATTCGGTTGCGCAAGCCATCGGATGCCATCGTGCAGGAGCTCAATTATAACGATGAATTTTCGTGGCCCGCAGCGGCGGATGGAGCGGGGCATTCTCTGATTCTGGCGAGAGCTTCTTACGGTGAAAATGATGTTCGTGCCTGGGAAGCCAGTCACGCTATTGGGGGATCGCCGGGAAGTTTCGATACGATTCCGAGCGATGATTTGGATCAGGTCTTTGTCTCTTCTGTCCTAGCGAATTCGGAGGCTCCGGTGGAGGATTTTGTGGAGCTTCGAAATGCGGCGCCTTACCCGGTCGATCTCTCGGGTTGTGGCTTGAGTGATGCCCGAGATTCTCTAGCTCTTTTTCAAATTCCTGCCGCCACGACGATCCCGGCGGGCGGGACGATTCGTTATACGGAATCTGAGTTGGGCTTTTCACTGAGTTCGGGAGGCGATGCGGTTTACCTGACCGATCCAAGTGAGACTAGGATTCTGGATGCGGTGGTCGTTCCGGCTTCGTCGACCGGAGTGCCATTCGTACGACCGCGTAGCGATGCTCCTCTTCGGCCGCAGTCACAGCCATCGATTGTGATCAATGAACTGATGTTTCATCCTCCCACTCACGATGATGCGGATGAATGGATTGAGATTCATAATACCGGGCTTCTGACCAGAGATCTGAGTGGATGGACTTTTACCGATGGGATTGATTTTGTGATTCCCAACGGAACGCAGATTCTTGCAGGTGGATTTCTAGTGATCGCGAAAGATCGGGCTCGAACTTTGGCCAATCATCCCGGACTGGATGCCAATTCAGTAGTGGGAGATTACGAAGGGACGCTTTCTGATGCCGGTGAGAGAGTGGCATTGTCCCGCTGGGAAGATGGCTTTTTGGTGGTTGAGGATGAGGTGAGCTACCGCGACTCTGATCGCTGGCATCGATTCTCGGACGGACGCGGGGCAACTCTGGAAAGAAGGGATTCCGGAGCGGGCTCGTTTGGGGCATCGAATTGGGTCGATAGCGATGAGTCGACCAAAGCGGGATGGACCACGGTTGAATTCAACGGAACCCTGGCTCATGGAAACAGCGCCGCGCCGGCGAATCAGGTGCAGATGTTCTTGTTGGGACCGGGTGAGGCTCTGGTCGATCAAGTCGAAGTGATTCCCGACGGTGGATCCAACATTTTGGCGAATGGAGATTTTGAAAGCGGAACCTCGGGGTGGTTTTTTCAGGGGAACCAAAGGCGATCACAACTAGAAACGGGGGAGTCCTTTGAGGGATCGAATTCATTGAAGTTGGTGTCAAGCCGTCGGGGAGACCCCGGTCCGAATCGGGCGCGTGCCGTCCTTTCCCAGACTTTGTCATCGGGATCGAAGGCGACTCTGCGAGCCAGGGTTCGTTGGCTGGCGGGGCATCCTGAGTTTATACTGCGCTTTCGCGGCAATTGGTTGGAGGCGGCGGGTCGGCTGGATGTTCCTGCTAATCTCGGAACGCCCGGGGCGGTCAATAGTCAGGCGGTGACTAATGCGGGGCCACAGATTGAGGAGCTGAGTCATCGACCAATTCTCCCTGCGGCAGGTGAGGATATTGATGTTTATGCGCAGGTTTCTGATTTCGATGGGATCGGAGCGGTGACTTTGCGTTACCGGATTGATCCTTCTTCCTCCACGGCTGATTTGTCGATGAATGATGACGGAACGGGCGCGGATTTAACGCCGGGAGATGGGATTTATTCTACCTCAATTCCGGGGCAGGCAAGTGGCTCGCTGGTGGCGTTTGAGGTTCTCTCCGACGATGCACTTTCGGCGAGTGCGTCTTATCCGCCGGATCGCGAGGCCTTGGTTCGGGTAGGCGAGCCCGACAATGGGGAAGGGTTTGGAACCTATCGCATGTGGATTACGGAGGCTTCCCTGAGTGAATGGGATGCCCAGCCATTTAGGAGTAATGATCCGTTTCCGATCACCTTTGTCTACAACGGAGCGCGGGCGATTTACGATGCGGGTGCTTTTTACGGAGGCAATAAAGACTCGCACAGTTTCCCGACGAGCGGTTCGGTTTCCTATGATGTGACATTGCCCGAAGGCGATGAATTTTTGGGGGCGGACAAGCTGACGCTCGATTACCCGGTGCGGGACGTCACGAATCAGCGGGAGCAATTGATGCATTGGTTTGCGGATCGATTGAAGCTGCCCACCTTGCATCGTCGGGACGTCTATCTCTACATGAACGGCATTCGTCGTCGCACGATTTATCACGATGCCGAGCAGCCTGACGGAGTGTTGGCCAATTCCCACTATCCCGGAGACAAGGGAGAACTTTTCAAGACGAGTAATGACAACGAAACGAGTGACAGCGGAGTGCGGGCTCGTCCCTTTGTGCGAAATGTCATCGATGTTTTCGAAGCGGATGGGGAGACCCGCGCGGCGCGCTACCGCTGGACCACCGGCGCCCGGGCCCGGGGGAACCGGACCCGTCTTGACGATACAAGCATTGTTGATTTGGTGACGCGGGCCGATGACTCCGGACCGAACTATGAGAAGAATCTGCTCGAGATCATCGACATGGAAAATTGGATGCGGACCTGGGCCTTGATTGATCTTGCTTCGTTCTGGGATGCCTTTGGAAATCCCAACTGGAAAAATACCTATTTGTATAAACCCGACGGAGGAAAGTGGGTGCAGTTCACTTGGGATTTTGATGTCGGTTTGGGGGTCTTTAACGATCCGGTGAACCAAGGACTATTTCCCTCGAATGTGGATACCAACTTGAGACGGATGTATGATAACCCGACATTTGTGCGGGCCTATTGGCGTGCGATGGAAGAATCGTTCGGGGATTTCTTTTCGGGTGCCGGAGTGACGCCAACTCTCGAGAAGAAGCGAGCGGCTTACGCGGATGCGGGGCTTGGGTTTACTTCTCCGTTCTCTCCGAGTGGACCTTACAGTCTTTCGGTTCCCAACTGGATCGACCAGAGAGCAGCCTTCATTCTTCCTCAGCTTGATGCGGTCAATGAACCCTTCCAGCTTGTTTCGCCAACGGATGGATCATCGGTCTCCGAGCAGACCATCACCTTGTCGGGGAGAGCTCCGGTGGGAGCGGTGGTGATTGCCGTGAATGGCATCCCGCTCAACCTGAAATGGATTTCGGTGGGTGATTGGTCGGCTCCTTTTGTGCTGCAACCGGGGGAGAATCTGCTCCTGATTCGGGCTCTCGATTTGGAGGGGATGGAAATCGCCAGTGAGGTGCTGACCCTCACCTACACCGGGGTGGAAAGCTGGCCGAGCCTTGTCATTAACGAATGGATGGCTTCCAATCAGAGTGCGGTTGCCGATCCCGTGGATGGCCGGTTCGACGACTGGATTGAGTTGGCAAATCCCGGGCTGTCAGCGGCGGATCTTACGGGGTGGTTTCTGAGTGATGATCCCGCTGATCCTTTTAAGTTTCAGATTCCCGACGGCTTCAATATTCCTGGTGAAGGGTATTTGATGGTCTGGGCTGATGATGAGATCTTGCAGAATGATTTGTCTGCTCGCCCGGATCTTCATGTGCCCTTTAAGTTGGGTGTCGATGGAGAGAGTATTTTGCTTTCCGCTCCCGATGGCTCGTTGATTGATCGGGTGGATTTTGGTCGTCAGTCACCGGATAAGACGATGGGGCTCTTGGAGGGTGAAATTGCCGCCCTTGCTTCCCCGAGTCCTGGTGCTGCCAATGGTCGGGTTGCGGTTGATCCAAGTGCGACCTATTCAATCGACGGGAATCTCATTACTTTTTCGGTCATCGCCGAACCGGGATTTCTCTACGAAGCCGAGGTAAGTGGGGATTTGGAGAGCTGGGAGGCGCTGGGTTCGCCGGTGTTGGCTGACAGCACGACGCTTCCTTTTACCGATGTGCTTTCTGAGACCCGCCGGTTTTATCGATTTAGGAGATTGCCATAAACTTGGGTTTTGATTTCCAATCGTTGGAATTCCTGTTTTTAGTTGTAGAAATGAATAGAGTTCGATTTTTGCTGTTGATTCTTGGAGTTTTTTCTTTGGCGTCCTGCGCCTCCGATTATCCGGGGAAGCCGGTCGTTGACGGGGTGAACGAAGTGGGGCGATTTGCGCATAGCGTGAATTCGATTCGGAGTTTCTTTTAGGTCGATAGCTGATTACGTCTTTTGCGGGTTGCCGTTCCCAAGAAAGCGATCATCGATGACTTGAAAATCTACGCTCTGCCCAAGTCCTGAGAATTCGGATGGCGAAATTTTCGATTTTTGGGAAAAATTGCGTTAGGATAGGGCATGGCGGTAGTATTAGGATGATGGAACGATCTTACCGCAGCCTTTTGTTGGCGTGTTGCTTGGTCTCTACCGCGATTGGAGAAAAGGTCGACTTCGAGAAAGAGATTAAACCGATCTTCGAAGAGCGCTGCATTAAATGTCACGGACCGGACAAGCAGAAATCCGAGCTGCGCTTGGATCAACGGGCAGTGATGCTGAAGGGCGGGGATTCCGGGCTGCCTGCGATTGTGCCGGGCGATCCCAAGAAGAGTTTTCTCATCGAGGTCATTTCGGATCAAGATTCCGACATGGCGATGCCGCCGAAGGGAGATCCGCTGAACTCGGAGCAGATGGCTTTGATTTCGAGGTGGATCGAAGAGGGGGCTGAGTGGCCCGGCCAGATGGATGCGGTTGTAGAGGAGGAAGGTACGGATCATTGGTCCTTTCAGCCGGTGGTTCGGCCCGAGGTGCCGGAGGGTAAGAATAATCCGGTGGATGGATTTCTAAACAAGGCGCTCAAGGAGGCTGAGCTGACTCCGAATAAAGAGGCGTTGCCAAGAGAGTTGATTCGCCGGGTGAGTATTGTGCTTACAGGATTACCGCCCACTGCGGAGGAAGTGAGCGATTTCGAAAAGGCTTCAGCGCAAGATTCCCGGCGGGCGTATGAGGCACTGGTGGATCGTTTGCTGGCATCGCTTCATTTCGGCGAGCGCTGGGCACAGCATTGGCTGGATGTGATTCGTTGGGCCGAGACCAATGGATCGGAGTCCAATCTCTATCGTAAGGGTGCGTGGATTTATCGAGATTATGTGGTGAGGGCTTTCAACAATGACGTGCCTTATGATCAATTCGTGACCGAGCAGTTGGTGGGAGATCAGCTGGGAGTGGGGGAGGCTACCGGGTTTCTCGTCGCCGGTCCGCATGTTCCGGCAGCCACGGTGGGCC
>NHEN01000195.1 GCA_002172625.1 Verrucomicrobiaceae bacterium TMED86
CACCGATGCGGCGACTCCAGTGGCCCACGACGGGAAGGTTTATCTCCTCATCGACCGGGGCAAAAATCGCGGGGTGATCAATTGCATCGATGCCAATTCGGGCAAGGAGCTTTGGAGCGGGAAACTTCCGAAGTCAGCGAGCACTTATTATGCCTCGCCCATTATGATCGGCGATACTTTCTGCGCCCCGCGTGAAGATGGCACGGTCGTGATGGCCAAGATTAAGAAAGATGGCCTTGGAGAAGTGGTGGAGAACAAGCTCGGCCAGAGTTTTATTGCGTCGCCGATTGCAGTGGATGGAAAGCTCATCCTTCGTGGCGATACTTTCCTCTGGTGCGTGAAATAAATCGGAAGAGGCATTTTTCGGTTTTCCACGCTTTCGGTGAGCAGGATACGGCGGTATCGTCCCCCTGTGAAATTTGGAAATGCGATACTTTGCGCCCTTCTCGCCCCGGCCCCGGTTGGCGGGCAGGTGGTCATCAATGAAATCCACTACAATAGCGAGCCGAACACGAGTGCCGAGGAATTTGTTGAGTTGTTTAATGCCGGGCCCAATGAGGTCGATGTCTCGGGTTGGTTTTTTCAGCAGGGGATTAATTTTACGATTCCCCAAAATACCAAGATTGCCTCTGGCGCCTTCCTTGTCATCTCCGAAGATCCGGCGACACTTCTTGCAAATTTTGGCGTCACCGCGGTCGGTCCCTACTTGGGGGCTTTGTCCGGTGATGGAGAAACCGTCGAACTTCGCAGTGCCGACGGACAGACAGTCGATGAGGTGAGTTATGGAGTTGGATTTCCCTGGCCGGTGGGAGCTAGTGGGAGTGGATCGTCAATGGAGTTAATCAATCCGGGTCTCGATAATGATCTGGGTGCAGCGTGGCGGAGTTCCCGGCAGTCTGGATTGTCTGAGGCGACGATCATTGCTGAATCTGCCGACGGTTGGCGTTGGCGGAAAGGGGAGACCGAGGCCTCTAATCCGATCAAGGATTGGACCGGGGAGAGTTTTGTGGAAGACGGAACGTGGACGACTCAGACAATGCCGATTGGGTATGGGGGAGTGGGAAGTCAGGTGTTTACCCCACCGATCAGTGGGATGCAGGGGCAATTCACTTCGGTCTTTTTCCGGAGGAATTTTACGGTAGCTGCCGGTGAAGTGCCGCAGAAGTTACTCCTGCGTTATCTTCTTGATGACGGTATGGTGGTCTTTCTTAATGGAACCGAAGTTTTTCGGAGCTCCAATTTACCGGGTGGAGATTTGACAATTTCGGATCGAGCGAATTCTAATGGAGACGAGAATAACTGGATTGAGGAAGAGCTTATCGGGACAGCAGCCTATCTTCATGAAGGCGAAAATACCCTCGCGATTCATGGCTTTAACAATGGCTCGGGAAGCAGTGACTTTGGTTTGAATTTTGAATTGATTCGTCCCGGTCCGGATTTGGAAGCGCCACCGATCCCATCGCCGGGAGCGCAGAATACGGTGTATTCGGTTACGGTTCCTCCCGCGATTCGGCAGGTTGATCACTCGCCCAAGCAGCCAATGGCGGGAGAGACCACGGTCATCACGGCCAAGGTGACTGACCCCGATGGTGTAGGAAGTGTCAACGTGGAAGTGCAGACGGTGGCCCCCGGAGCATACGTCCCAGCCTTCCTGGCGAAAACGACTACGGTGTTGCGAAGCCAGCCCAACGCCCCCCGGGATCCGAATCCAGCCTATGAACAAAACTGGGTGAGTTATGAAATGAAGGATGATGGTTTCGACCTGGATGAAATTGCGGGGGACGGGATTTATACAGCTGGGATATCGGGGGAATCTAATCGTACCTTGGTGCGGTATCGTATCACCGTGACCGATTTACTTGGCGCGGAACAACGGGTTCCGTATGCCGATGATCCCAAGCTGAACTTTGCCTACTTCCACTACGATGGAATTCCCGAATATGTTGCCGGGACCCGGTCGGTGTTGGGTGTTCCGCATACTTATTCTGCTGAGACGATGTCTTCGGTTGCCTCGTATCACATCCTGACGACAGCCGCGAATTTTGATCAGGCCGTAGCTTATAGCGGTGGTAACCAGATCCCCCGGAATGAATACGATGCCCGAAGCGCTTATAACTGGAGTTGTTCCTTTGTGTATGAGGGGAAGGTTTATGACCACGTGCAGTATCGTTTGCGACAGCGTAATGCCCGCTATTCCGGTTCGGGAAAGAGGAGCCTGAAATTCCGCTTTAATCGTGGGGATTATCCGATCTTCCGGGATCGTGAAGGAAATAAATATCCCAAGCCCTGGAAGTATCTCGCGACTCACAAGATGATTGGTTCGAGGGGTCACTTCACCTGGGGAATGGATCAGGCCACGAACCACTTGATGTGGAATCTCACTGGAACTCCGGCCCCGCATACGCATTGGTTTCAATTGCGTGTTGTAAGGAATGCCGAAGAAGCACCGGCAGGAGCGAATGGGCAATATTTGGGAGATTACTACGGGATGTTATTGGCCCTGGAGGAATATGATAAGCGCTTTCTCGATACCCATGGCCTCGAGAAAGGAAATCTCTATAAGTTGATCAGTGGTCGGACCGATGGGCTTTCGGTGCAACGCTACCAGGCCGCTGGTGCGGTTGATGATGGGACCGATTTCACGACGATTATTAATCAACTTCGACCTGCCAGAGATAATGCCTGGTTGGACGAGCATGTGAATTTCGACAGCTGGAATCACTATCATGCCGTGGTGGATATGATCCGCCATTACGACGTGCAGCCGAACACCGGTGAGCATTTGAAGAACCGGGCGTATTATTTCGAACCTTCGGCGACGAATCCGCTCGGGCGCTTGAATGTGCTTCCCTGGGATTCTGATACGAGCTGGGGGCCGAACTGGAATGGCGGAATTGATTTTCCAATGCAGGTGGTTTTTGGTTCGGGGAATAATAATCCGCGCGAACCCTATAGCATTGAGTATCTCAATGTGGTGCGTGAGATGCGTGATCTGGTTTGGACCGAGGAGCAGATTGATCTAATGATTGATCCCCTGGCCGCGATTGTCGCTCCCCAGGTGTCGGCGGACCGGGATCGTTGGATTGCGGGAGTGGGAGGGAGTCAAACTTCGCCGGCTTTGGAGACGGTGACGAATGACATGAAGAGGTTTGCCTTTAACGGCGGTTCATGGGTTGGGGGAACCAATGGTTTGATGAAGCCGATCTCGAACGACAACGGAATTTCGGGGCAGCAAGGTCGAGACGCTTATCTGGATGCGCTTGTTGCCGATCCTTTGCTTCCGGCCAAGCCCACAATTTCCTATTCCGGAGCGGCGGGTTTTCCGCAGGATGATCTGGCCTTCACCAGTTCGGCATTTTCCGATCCACAAGGAGCGGGAACATTTGGTGCGATGGAGTGGCGGGTTTCCGAGTTGAATCAAATCGGTGGTGGCGAACGCGAGATCATGCCTGGTGGGAGGACCTGGAGTTTTCTTGATGATGGTAGTGATCAGGGTACGGCCTGGAAGGAAGTCGGATTCGATGACGCCGGTTGGAACACCGGAGCTGCGCCGCTTGGCTTTGGTGGTGTGACCGGGTTGGTTTTTGATACGACTACCGAGAGAAACATCATTACGGCCTATTTCCGAACGACGGTGAATGTAAGCGATTTGGATTCGCTGGAGTCATTTACCTTCAAAATCCTCGCGGATGATGCCGCCGTGATTTGGGTGAATGGCGAGGAAGCGGTGAGGGATAGTTTTACCAGCAATCAAGAAATTAACTATGATACCCCGGCAGCCGCAAATGCGAACGAAACGGAGTATGCCGAGTATGTCGTGGATGCGAGTTTATTTGTTGAGGGAGAGAATCTCATCGCGGTGGAAGTTCATAACCGAAGTACTTCGAGTGGAGACATGGGCTTTGAGGCGACCCTAAGTGCAACCGAGAAACTGATTCTAGATGGTGAGCCACTCCGGTTTGAGTGGGATGCCGACTGGGAATCGGGAGAGCTGACAAGCTTTGCGGCACAGCTGGATCTTCCCAGCGTGACCAGAGTGGGTCGTCCTTATCGCGCGCGCGTGCGGCATCAGGATAATACCGGCCGTTGGAGCAATTGGTCCGATCCGCTTGAGTTCACGGTGGGAAGTCCAACGATCCAGCCCTGGCTTGATGGCTTGGTCGTCAGCAAGATCATGTATCATCCCTTGCCTCCGACGGTAGCCGAGCTTCTTGCGATGCCGGAACTGGAAGAAGGGGATTTTGAATGGATCGAAATCATGAATGTTGGCGCAGTGCCGCTTGCTCTTGGGGAATTGCGATTTACCAAGGGAGTGGAGTTTGATTTCGTGACTGCGAGTAAGAGCACGATTGCTCCGGGCGAGCGTTTGTTGATCGTGGCGAATATTGACGCCTTCAATTTGCGGCATGGATTCGCGGTGACACCGGCTCATGTTATCGGAGAATTTTCCAAGGCGCTTTCCAATGACGGTGAGCGGATGAAGCTTTCCTTCGGTGCGGGAACCGCAATTCGGGATTTCGAATACAACGATGCCTTTCCCTGGGCAGCGCCAGCGGATGGACTGGGTTCTTCTCTGGTGTTGATTTCCCCGAGAAGTCTCGCCAGTGGAAATGAGGCCTCGCACTGGCGCGCNAGTGTGGCGGATCAAGGNNGGCCTGCTGCAGACGATGCCNTGGCATTCGCAGGGGATCCAAATGGTGACGATAACGGAAATGGTCTCACGAACTTTCTGGAGTATGCCGTGTTAAGTGATCTGGAAATTTCGGTGGTGGATTCGGTCATCTTCCTTTCCTTTACCAGGAAAGTGAATGCCGATGATGCCTTGATCGAAGTGCAGGGGAGCAGTTCTCTTGGTGAGTGGAGCTCTGAAGCGGTGACGCTGGAGAGCGAAGTTTACCGTTCGGATCTCGAAAGTCGCGTGACCTACCGCGTGACCGATTCGGTGGCGAAAGAATTTTTCCGTCTGCGGGTCATCGAGCGCTAGAAGATGGGAATGACTATTGCAGAAGGTTTAAGCGCGGCGGTGAACCGTGGAGAAATTGCGGGTGCAGTTGCGCTGGTGACTGATGCGGAGGAGACGCTCTTCATCGGTGCGGTGGGGTTTGGCAATGTGGCTGGGAACGAGAAGATGACTCCGGATGCTATGTTCTGTATCGCGTCCATGACCAAGCCGGTCACGGCGGCGGCAGTCTTGGTATTGCAGGACGAGGGAAAGCTTTCCCTGGATGATCCTTTGGAAAAACACTTGCCCGAATTCGCACAGTTGAAGAATGCCGAGGGGGAGAGGATTTCGGTGACATTGCGGCAATGCCTGGCTCACACCTCGGGCATGAGGGATGTGAGTTTGGAGGAAGAAAATCGGGCGGAGAAGTTGGAAGATCTTATTCCAATGATTCTTGAGAAGCCGACTTTGTTCAATCCCGGTGAGCGCTGGGAATATTGCCAGTCTAGTATCAATATGGCGGCTCATGTGGTCGAGGTGATTGCCGGACGATCGCTTCCTGAGTTCATGCAGGAGAGATTTTTTGAGCCGCTGGGAATGAAAGACACTTCGTTCTATCCGACCGAAGAACAGGCGGCGCGTTTGGCGCGGTGTTATTCGCGAACGGAATCAGACGAGTGGCGTGACGACGGCTGGAATTGGATCACACATGATCGCATGATGGATTCGAGTCGCTATCCTAAAGCCAATGCGGGTTTGTTTTCGACGGCGGGCGATTACGCCTTGTTTTGTCGGATGCTCTTGAAGAGGGGAGAGCTCGATGGGCGACGGTATCTCAGTGAGCAGGCCGTTCAGGAAATGCAGACAGTGCAGTCTGAAGATTTGGAGACGGGTTTTACTCCGGGGAATGCCTGGGGAGTGGGTTGTTGTCTTGTCCTTGAACCGCAGGGTCCCACGGAGGGTCTGTCTGCTGGCAGTTATGGTCATGGCGGACTTTATGGCACCCAGGCCTGGATCGATCCGATTGTGGGAAGAGCTCATCTTCTGATGATACAGCGGGCTGATTTCGAAAATGCTGATGGTTCGGATGTGCGAAGGGAGTTCCACCAAAACGCGTTGTTGCTATGATTTTAGCGCATCGGGTAATTAAGGGGTTGAATGTTGGGGCGAGATGTGTTCCTGTGCGTGTCCCCTCTCGTCGATGAAGTTTTTGCCTTCCAGACTCTACTCAATCGTTGCCCTTGTTGCGACGACTTGTGCACTCAGTGCGGCTGAAGAGACTCCTGAAGTGGCCTCTGTTCCAGAGCCCTCGGTTGCCGTTCTTGGTGGATTGTGCGGGATCATTTTTCTGCTTTGGCGGAAGAAGTAAGGTCTTATTCGACTGGCCGGTATCCCAATTTATCTCGGATACTCCTTGCTAAGGTATTAAAACCGTGGTTTGTCGCGCGCTCCGACCAACGCTTCTTTGGAGCGCACGCCAAATTTCCCACACACTTCTGATACTATGGATACCCCACCTTTTTCCGAACTCGGTTTACCGGATGAACTTCTTAAAGCGGTTGAGAGCATGGGGTTTGAAAGTCCGTCTCCTATCCAAGCCAAGACCATCCCTCTCGCATTGAGCGGAAAAGATCTCATCGGCTTGTCGCAAACCGGTTCGGGAAAGACTGCTGCTTTTGCACTGCCGACTCTTGCTCGTATTGATGCCGACCTCCACGAGCCCCAGGCTTTGATCGTGTGTCCAACCCGCGAGCTTGCGGTGCAGGTTTGCGAAGAAGTCTTCAACCTCGGTTGTAAGGCGAAGAAGATTCGCGCGGTTCCGGTTTACGGTGGAACGCCCATTGATAGACAACTAAAGAGCTTTCGAAAAGGAGTTCATGTGGTGGTAGGAACACCGGGGCGTCTGCTCGATCACCTGAAGCGTCGTAGTTTCAATCCCAAAAACATTCAAACCGTCATTCTCGATGAAGCGGATCGCATGTTGGACATGGGCTTTCGCGAAGAAATGGAGGAGTTGCTCGATGCTCTCCCTCGGGAGCGCCAGACGATGTTCTTTTCAGCGACGATGAATCGTCAGGTAAGTCGTTTGATCGATGGCTTTGGCAAGAACCCCGAGTTGGTTGAAATTGAGCGAAAAGCCCTCACGGTGTCTTCCATTGATCAGTCCTGCTACGAAGTGCGTCAACGATCCAAGATCGAAGTGCTCTCTCGCTTGATCGACATTGATCCGCCACGCTTGGCGGTTATTTTTTGTAATACCAAACGTCTCGTTGACGAGGTTACCGAATCACTTTTGGCGCGTGGTTACACTGCGGACCGCCTTCACGGCGATATTACCCAGCAAATGCGGGAGCGCGTTTTGGCGCGATTTAAGGATGGTGTCGTGGAGCTTCTCGTCGCCACTGATGTTGCTGCCCGGGGGCTGGATGTCGAGAATGTCGAGCTCGTGGTGAATTACGAATTACCCCATGATCCCGAAGATTATGTTCACCGAATTGGTCGAACTGGTCGTGCGGGTCGTTCTGGAAAAGCAGTGAGCTTTGTTTTTGGTCGCGATATTTATCGTCTCCAGACAATCGAGAAATTTACTCGTCAGAGTATTCGTCGCGAGCGGGTGCCGACGCAGGAGCAAGTGGAGGGCAAGCGGGCCGACAAGGTCTTCGATACCATTCATGAGAAACTTGAGGCCAAGGAGTATGGCGACTACCAGGCTTACCTTGATCGTTTGCTTGAGCAGGGTCATACCGCGACCGATATTGCCAATGCCGCGTTTTCTCTTTTACGGGAATCCACCAGCAGGGAAGGGGAGTTCATTGCCGAAGATCGCGCCAAGGAAGTATTCGCGAGCGAGAAGCGAAGCGGCAAGGCCGTTAACCCAAATTGGCGGGATCGTGGCGATCGCAAGAAAAGTGATCGAGGAGATCGTCCCGAGAGGGGAGAGCGTAAAGAGCGTCCCAAGCGTGAACGAGGTCCTTCAAAAGGGATGGTGCCTTTGGTGATGACTTTGGGGAAAGCCCAACGCATCAGCCCGGGAGACATTGCCGGGATGATTTACCGTGAGTGCAATGTGCCCGATGGCTCGCTCGGTAAGATTACCATTTTCCCGAAGCACACCCTCGTCGACGTGGGCAAGGAGATCGCCGATGATGTCATTCATGGTTTGAAAGGCGCGAAGCTTCGCGGTCGTACTTTCCGGATCGATCACGATCGCGGTAACAAATAGAGAACGACGCGCTTGGCATAGCCGAAGCTGAAAAAGGCCCCCGTGATCATTCCCGGGAGGACGGTCATGAAGATTTCCGGCGTGCCAGCGAGAAGGTGAACGAGCCAAAGGATGGCGTAGATGAGGCACCAACTGGCATTTCCAGCCAAACCACGATCTTGGCGTCGAAAAAATCGTGGTGAGCCCGAGCAGCCCCATTCAGAGTGAATCGCGGGGCCGGTCGGGTGGTGGTTGATCGGTTATGTGACTTTCAGATAAAGTTTTACAAGGGATTTGAACAGATTGAATCGGTGATTTGGACGGTAAGAGTTCTTCGAATTAGAATAATTCCAATTATTGCTTGCGTGCTGTCCTTCCGCAGCTAATTTCCCGCCATCATGATCTCGCTCGACGCAAACAGCAGCCCAACTCCTGAGGAATTACCCCCGGAGATTGATGGGCTGCGTATGACCAAGCAGCGCCGCGAAGTCTTTTCGGTCGTCCTCGCTGAGCGGGATCATCCGACTGCGAACGACGTTTTTTCCCGTTCTCAGAAGCGGATGCCCACGATCTCGCTGGCGACGGTCTATAATTGCCTCGAAGCCCTCGTTTCCCATGGACTCGTTCGGCAGGTGAACTTTGAGCGTGAGCCCTCACGCTACTGCCCAAACCTTTCCGATCACTGCCATTTCCAGGACCAAAAGACCGGCACGATTCACGATGTTGTCTTTAAGGAAGGAGTTAATCTTGCAGATTTTCTCGAATTGCCTCAAGGCACCGAAGTCAGCCACCTCGAAATCAGCCTGAAAGGGCGGATCGGCAGTAACTAATTTTTCTATACACATGAGTCTCATTATTGAAAACCTCCACGCAACGGTCGACGGCACTCCGATCCTCAAGGGCCTAAATCTCGAAATTCCAGCCGGCGAAGTGCATGCCATTATGGGGCCCAATGGTTCCGGAAAATCAACACTCTCCAAAGTCGTCGCCGGCCATGACGACTACGAAGTTACTGGAGGTCGCGTTCTGCTTGACGGAGTCGATATCTCTGAACTTGAAGTGGACGAACGTTCCCGCGCTGGAATCTTCCTGGCCTTCCAGTATCCCTCCGAAGTTCCCGGCGTTTCCAACGCCAATTTCCTCCGTGCTGCACGTCAGGCCCGTCTTCCGGATGGTGAGGAAATTGATGCCGTTGCTTTTTACAAGGAAATGTATGCCAAGATGGACGAATTGGAAATGGACCGAAAGTTCACCAGTCGTTCGGTTAACGAAGGATTCTCGGGTGGCGAGAAAAAGCGCAACGAGATTCTCCAAATGATGATGCTCGACCCACGATACTGCCTTCTTGATGAAACAGATTCCGGTCTCGATATCGATGCTCTCAAAGTGGTCGCTAAAGGTGTCAATTCGATGCGTTCGGAGGCCCGCGGATTCCTCGTCATCACTCACTACCAGCGCCTCCTTGATTACATCAAGCCCGACCACGTGCACGTCATGGCCGATGGCCAGATTGTGAAGTCCGGTGGAGCCGAACTCGCTCTCGAACTCGAGAAGAGCGGATACGATTTCCTCAAGCAGACTGCCTAATTTATTTTGTCATGACTTCAGAAACCGCCACCGTCCAGCAGGTCGCCCTCGAAAAGGATGATATCGGAAACTTCTCGTTCCCCGAGAAACACAAGTTTGATGCCGGATACGGTCTCACCAAAGATACCATTGATTATATCTCCAAGGTGAAGGATGAGCCCCAGTGGGTGAATGACTTTCGGCATCGCGCTTTAGAGGTTTTCGAATCCAAGCCCATGCCCACCAACTGGGCGACCGAGGATCTTAACAACATTGATTTCAATGGGATTCGTTACTATCTCTCGGATGGTGCCAAGCCCAAGCGTTCGTGGGACGAAGTTCCTCCCGAGGTTCTCGAAACCTTCGACCGACTCGGAGTGCCCGAGCAGGAGCGCGCGTTTCTCGCCGGAGTGGAAGCCCAGTATGACTCGGAAGCTGCATATTCCAATGTGAAGGAAGCGCTCGCTGAAGAAGGTGTTATCTTCGTGACCTGTTCCGAGGGGCTAAAAGAGCACGAGGAAATTTTTCGCCCCTGGTTTGGCAAGGTCATCCCGACTGGCGACAATAAATTCTCAGCGCTCAATTCCGCTGTGATGTCCGGTGGTTCGTTCATCTACATCCCAAAGGGGGTTAAGGTGAAGCACCCGCTGCAGGCTTACTTCCGGATCAATTCCGAAAACTTCGGACAGTTTGAGCGCACGCTCATCATCGCCGACGAAGGATCAGAAGTGATGTATATGGAAGGCTGCACCGCTCCTAAATTTGAAACCGCCACGCTGCACTCCGCAGTCGTGGAACTCGTGGCGATGAAGGGTGCCAAGATTCAATACGTCACCGTGCAGAATTGGTCGTCGAACGTTTACAACCTCGTGACCAAGCGTGGTCTCGCACATGAAGATTCCGAGATTCGCTGGATCGATTGCAACATCGGCTCACGTCTTACCATGAAATACCCTGGTGTGGTGATGAAAGGGGAGCGGGCTCGCGGAGAAGTCATTTCCATCGCTCTCGCAAACGATAACCAGCATCAGGACACGGGTGCAAAAATGATTCACGCTGCCAACAACACGACTTCGAACGTGGTTTCCAAATCGATCTCGGTGGGCGAAGGTCGTTCGACATATCGTGGCCAGGTTCACATTCCCAAGCACCTCAAGGGCTGCAAGAATAACACCGAGTGTGATGCTCTGCTGATTAATCCCAAGAGTCGTACTGATACCTACCCCGCGATTACGGTGAAAGGGAATCAACACGTGACGCAGCACGAGGCGAGTGTCAGCCAGGTCAGTCAGGAAATGCTCTTCTACATGCAGCAGCGTGGCTTGAACGAGGCCCAGGCGATGTCTCTCGCGGTGAACGGATTCATCAATGACCTCGTGCAGGAATTCCCGATGGAGTATTCCGTCGAACTCAAACGCCTCATCGATCTCGAGATGGAAGGCTCGGTCGGTTAAGCCAATTTTTAACAGAACACTTTCTATTTAATGTCCGCAACGATGACACCACCATCTGCTCTCAACGCAATCCGCGCTGAAGCGCTCGCGAAATACGAGTCTCTCGATTGGCCCGCTCGCAACGAGGAAAATTGGCGCTTTGGTTCCTGGAAAGAGGCCAATCTCTCCGGTTTGGAATCTGTTGGTGCAGGAATGGGAGCGGAGCTTCCTGAGGCGCTCGAGGGAATGCAGCGCTTCGTTTTCCACAATGCCGAACTGATTTCAGGTTCGGCTGATTCGGTCCAGCCGCTTGCTGACGCTCCGGAGCTGCTTCCGCAAACCGAATCTCGTTTGGGCTCGCCCAAGCTTTCCGCTCTGCATCGGGCTCAGTCCTCGCACGGAATTGTCATCAAGACCGATGCGGGAGCTGACATTGAAATCGTTCATTTCGTCTCAGGTGAGGGACTTCTCACTCCCACGGTTGTCATCATCGCTGACGATGGCGCGAAGGTTCGTGTGGTCGAGCGGTTTATCTCGGTCAATGATTCCGATGCCACGACCGTTCTGTGTGGCGCTGAGCTCATTGCAGGCGAAGGCGCCAAGGTGACCTACCTCGTGACCCAGGAGCTTAATGCATTCAGCAAGTTGATCCGCCTCGCCGACTCACGTCTCGAAGCACTCGCGCATGCAAAGCAGGCTGTCATTCACACCGGAGCCAAGTGGGTTCGCGAAGAGACCTATTCTACGGTTGATGGCATGGATGCCCGCTCTGAGATTCTTTCCGTCGCAGTCCCGACTACCGGTCAGGAATATGATCAGCGGACTTTTCAACATCACGGAGCCCGCGATACTCACTCGGATCTTCTGTTCAAAAATACCCTTTTTGGAAAAGCCAAGACCATCTTCTCCGGCCTGATCTTCGTCGACGACGGGGCACACGGCACCGACGCCTATCAAACTTGTCGCAATCTCATGATGACCAACGAGTGTGAGGCCAACTCCATGCCCGGACTCGAGATCAATGCCGACGACGTCAAATGTTCCCACGGTAGCACCAGCGCTCGCGTGAGTGACGAAGAAATCTTTTATCTCCAGGCCCGCGGTATCGACTCCAAGTCAGCTCGGAATCTCGTTGCCCAGGGTTTCTCCATCGAAGCCATTGAGAAGCTCGAAGACGA
>NHEN01000196.1 GCA_002172625.1 Verrucomicrobiaceae bacterium TMED86
ATTTCGACGCTTTCAACTATCGCCATCGTCTCGAGGGCTGCCATGTCCTGCTCGGCAACAGCAAGCGCGAAGGCTTTTTGCTCACTGCCGCGGAGGCGTTGAGTTGCGGAATTCCAGTTGTTGTCACCAAAGACTGCGGCATCGCGAAATTCATCAAGAAAGGACAAAACGGTGTTCTTATCGATTGGCATGAAAACCCCAAGCGCCTCGCTAAGATCGCGAATCGCGCTATTTTGAAAGCGGCCAAGCTCGATCCCGTGAAGTGTCTCGCCTCGGTGGACGAGCTTTCGCTCGCGTCTAATTACGTGCGCGCCTACGGACAGACTCTTGGAGTCCTGACTCACACTTCGCTGCAACATGAGGACGCAAAGGTGACTTTCGGTGTGCGGATTCACGATGGAGTTGACCCCGCTTATCTCGATGATGCCATTAACAGCATTGCCTCGCAGACTTATCGTAAATTTAAAGTCGTCCTTCTCGTCGACGGACCATGGGCCTTGGGCGAACGACTTGCCAAGCGCTTTGACTTGCCGCTGATTTGCACTGGTTTGAAGGCGGATATTGAGCACTGCAGCTGGCTCCATCGTCAGGCCCTCGAGCAATGCGACACGGAATACTACAAGCCTCTCGACTACGACGATCAGCTTCTCCCCAACTACCTCGAGCGTGCGGTGAAGACTCTCGAAAGAGAAAAGGCTGATGTCTACGGCTGTATGCTGAATACCTTGCAGGATGGGGAAATTACTCCTCGCTTGCATTGGCCAAACAAGCCGATCGAAACGATGTTCACCGGAAATTCGGACGATAACATGTTGCCTCACTCAAGTGTCTTGATGCGCACCAGCATCGCCCGGAAGGCCGGCAACTATCAGGAGCGCGCGGTAGGCCTCGGAGCAGACGACTATCATCTCTGGTATCGCATCTTCAAAGCAGGCGGCGAATTCTTCCGCGATGACGAAGTTCGTAATGTGGTCTACCGCATTCACGATAAGAATTCGCTCACCATCCGCCGCGAGCGCTTTGGGCATTCCCACAAAGCCCAACGACTTCTCGCAAGCGCCGCTGCAGCAGGCATCGCCCTCTCTGCAGCTGCCTGTGATGGCGACGCGGATGCCAATGCAGACGGTGACACCCCCAAAGTCGCCCCTGCCAAGCCAGGCCCGATCGATCCGCCGCATTCATAGGGGAGGAGAGAAGTTACCTTGGCCCCGCGGGCATGTGAGTCAGGAGATACAGCCTGCTTCGCCTCACAGTCGACCCAGGCGAAGGGAAAGTATGCCGGGCCTACCACAAGCTTGCTCTTGTTGGACTAGTGATCACTATGGGTATGCGCTGCAGCTCAGAAAGAATGCTCCGCTGCACTAAAAGAAGAAAAACGATCATGATGAAAACAGCTCTTAAGGCGGCAACTGTTGTCTTGGCACTCGGTTTCAATCTCTCTCAGGACTCGGACGCTGAGATCTTACTGGAATTTACCGAGGCTGATGGCGATGTGATCCTTTACGTTTCCGGAACCCTTGATCTCACCGGTCTGACCGAGAGTAATAAGGGAGCCATTTTGGGAGGCGCGACTTTATTGGATACGGTTAACGAACAATTCCAGCTTGGGTCTGGTGTTGCTGCACCAGTGAATGCGTTCACCCTGACGGTCCAAAATGAGGTGTTTTCGTCGACTACTGACTTGTTTGGGACCATCGATTCCTGGGAAGCCAATACCAACTCGATTCGTTTTCAGCAGAATAATGGACAAGTTCTCATGGATGATGAGATCGAAGCTGGAGACGTGATTGAAGTTACCTCAACTCATACCTTTAGTGGCCTGTCGTTTGCTGATTTTGGTCTGACCCANGGGGATAATNTTGTCTGGCTTGAGAATACGAACGTCGATGGTGATGCCGGNCAAGTGATCGTCACAGCTGGGCTCCGGNATACGGGNCCCTCTGCNCCTCTTGTCATTACCGCGATCGATTACTCGCTCGCCCCGAANNCNGCGGTGACCCTGACCTGGAGCAAGACCGGTGCGGNGNCCTACATCGNCAGATACTCGTCCGACATGATCGATTGGGANGCGGACTTGGACGACGGCATCACAGAGGAACGCGACGAGAATCCCGATGANNCCGAGCAAATCACCGTGACCTTCCCNCTCNTGGGCGTNCAGGCGGAGNCNCTGTTCTTNCGTATNGAGGAAGGGTAGACAGGAGNNAGNNNCCTTCNTTCAGGGATCATNGNGTGATCTTAAGCCGGAGGTAGCGGTCTTGATTGGGGACCATGGTGACGCTGGCCTTGCGGACCTCATTGAAGTTGGNGGAGGAGACGAGGGAGTCGGGAACGTCGGTCCAATTTTCCAGATCAGGGGAAGATTGGACAACGGAAGTGACCCCGGAGAGGAGGAGATTCCTGGTGAAGGTCAGGGTTAAGTTANCTCCTTCCACGACCGGATTCCCGGTGGCGTTGCTGTCGCTAACAGTGGGGTTCAGGCCCAGAGCAAACTCGATGAGGTTGACGATGCCATCGAGGTCGGGGTCGAGCAATTCACCACCCACTCCCCAGGCCGTGCTCCAGGATTCGTAGGTCAGGAATTTCCCACCCGGGCTTGGGAAGTTGTCGATCCAGCTGGCGGCGAAATTGCCGAAGTAGGAAGGCCCGAGACGGTTGAGGGAATCGCCATTGCCATCGGCGTCGAGTGGCCAGGGCGCGAGATTTTGGTAGATGACTTCGTCCTCCGTGACCTGGGGATAGAAGGTTGGCTCTCCGGCGGGCGGTGAATCGGGTCGTTGCAACCTGACCGTGCCGGTGTCGTTGCCAAGCGGACCGTCGGTGAAGGGGCCGACTAAGGGAATGGTGCCGTCGATCCCGTATTCCGCGCGGAAGGCGGTTGCCTTGGCGGGTTCGGTAATAGGGTCGAAGGCGACGATGACCAGCAGCCCCCCGGGGGCGAGGCTATGGGAGGAGGTGAAGTCAAAATCGGTTCCCCCGCGGAGGCGCCAGTGGTCGAGGTTTTCGGTGATCGTTCCAGTGTTGCAGATTTCCACGAACTCGAAGTTGTCCTCGGTGGGAACATCAGGGTGGTACATGACCTCGGAAATGAGGACGGGTCCGATCTGGGGTGCGAGGTTTTCGAAGTCCAGAGTATTGGATGCCATGCTGATAAGTGTTCCCGTCCCGGCACCGTTGGGCCAACGGCCGAGAGCTTCCCCGTTGAAGGCCGCCGCAAAATCGACGCGGTCGATGAACTTGATGGGACGTCCGGAGGGATCGGTTTCGAGGAGCCAGAGAGTCTCTCNGCGCGAAGAGCTGAGACCGAAGGGACGTCCGAAGATCCAGTTGCCTTTCGTAGAGTCGTTGTCGAGGAAGGGAGCATCGATCGTGAAGGTGTTGGCTCCAGTGACAATGACCTCGAAGGTGTCGTTGTATTCGCCGGTCCCTCCGTATCCCTCGATGGTGATGGTGTCTCCGGTAGAGATGCCATGGCCGGGGGCCGTCACAGTTGTGGGATAGGCGGCGACGGTGCCAGCGTAGGCACTGATCGTGCCGGTCGGAGTGATATTGAAATCGTCTTCGTCGAAAGTGACATAGTCTCCCGAGTTCACGGTAGCGGAGGGGATGGAGAAGGAAGGATAGGCGTTGTTGTCGTCACTAAGAATCCAACCCGAGATGTTGACCGGGCTGCCGGTGGGGTTGTAGAGCTCGATGGCGTCCATGTTGGGAGCGCCGGTGTGGGAGAGGACTTCGTTGATCACGATGCGTCCGTCCGGACCGGTGCCTGAAGTTCCCGGTGAGCCATTGAACTCGGAGCTGGGTCGCCAGTTTTGCGAGTCAAGGTAGCTGCCGGCGGTATTGATGAGTTCAAGAGACGATCCGTTGCCATCGGCACGCCCGGGCCATTGACCGGAATCGTCGTAATTGAAGGTGAGAATGGGGCCCGCGGACGCGGACTGGAGGACGAGGGTTTCGCCGCCGTTGTCGAGGCTGCCCGAGAAGGCTCCGGCGGGAGTGACAGAGGGGTAGCGGACACTGAAGGCTTCAAGATCTTTAACGACGACGACATAACCTCCGGCGGGGATGGTGGTGGGTCCGAAAGTAAATCCGATGCCGGTTGTGAAGTACACACCATCGAGGTTGAGAGCTTCGCCGGAGATGTTGTGAATCTCGATGAATTCGAAGTCGTCGGGGTTGTCGAAGCTACGGGGAACAGTGAGTCCGGCGCCGGCGACTTTTTCGAAAGCGTCGGCGCGGTAGGGGTTGTAGTGGATCTCGGTGATGGCGAGGTCACCGGGGCCGGCGAGGCGTTCCACATAGAAGGTGGCTTCGCTAATGGCGGACCATTCGCCGCCGTTGAGAGCACGCATGCGGACGAGGCCGCTGGCGGCAAGGCTGACGGTGGACCCGGAGGAAATGGCGGTAGTGGAACCGGAGTTAATCGCGCCGCCTTCGAGGCGGGGATCGCTGCCGTCGGTGGTGTAATAGATGGTGCCGGAGGTGGCGGTGATGGTGAGCGTTCCACCGCCGGGGATGACGCCGCCGTGTTGCGGGGAACCGTTGACTTGGAAGATCGGGGCGTCGGTATTTGGGTAGAGGCTACCGTAGGCGTTGAAGACATTGTTGGTGCGGACCGGGAAGTAGTCGTTGCAGAGGCGGGCTTGCTCGTTCAGCCACTCGACGTCTCGGGTGTAGGGGACGGCGCGGCGGTGGTCTCCCCAGCGGGCGGACTCGGCGATGATGGCGCGGTCGAGGACGTCGGCATACTTCATCCAGCGAGCCTTGGTGGCAGCGGGAGTGAGGGCACCGTTGTTGAAGAAGTATTGATGGAGGCGGTCGGCGAAGCGCATTTTGTATTCGTCATTGCCCTGCAGGGTGCCCCGCACTCCAAACGGGTCGAGGGGGGTGTTGCCCGCGGTTTGGCTTTCGAGAGTGCGCTCCCCGTCCCACGAGTAGAGCTGCCAGGGAGCCATGAGTTCGGGTTGGCCGCCGGGAAACGGCCCGCCGCCTGCGGAACGCCAGTTGCCGTTCGACTTGAGGTCGCCATTGCCGCCAAACTTGTTGATGATCTGGTAATTGATGTATTGGTCGATATCGATCACTTGCTGCACCTTGGTCCAGTAGTCGAGGGTGGAGGTGTTGTTGACGAGAGCCTTCATGGCATCGAAGGCCGTCGAGTTTCCATCGATCGGGGCTCCGCCATTGTTGGCGTCGAGGGCGTCTTCGTCCCCGCCGTTGTAGGCCGCGTAGTGGGAGGCTTCGGGGCGCTCGCAGAGGTTGTGGACGCCCCAGTAGTTGCCGTTGATGAAGACGTGGACCATGAAGCCCTCGCCAGCGGCGGGGTTGCCCATGTCGAGCATGGTCTGGCGCATCCATTGGTCACGGATCATGGAGCCACGGTCCCGTTGATCGCCACCCCAGTGAATCCAGGAATTGTTGTATCCGCCGCGGAAGGCGAGGGAGTTGAACTCCTCGACTTCGGAGCCGGGGAAGATGGCTTCACGGAGTTTTCCCGGGCCATAGGTGCTGCTGAAGCTCAGTTTGATGGATTTTTTTGGGCTTTGGCTTCGGCTGGCGCCGCCAAAGATCCGGGCGCCACAGTTGATCTGCCAATCTTCGCGGGGGTCGCCGTTGATGGGGATGAATTCCGCCGAACAGGCCTGCTCACCAGAGCCAATTCCACCGCCGTCCTTGGCGATTGAGACGGTGGGAATATCGCGGAGGCCTAGGAGCATCGTTTGCGCGGTGGAGGTGGTGTGGCCGGTGGCGGTCGCGGTTGCTTTTGAGACCTCGGTATCCATGCCGGATCCTTCGATGAAGGAGGTATTGAAGCCACCCGGGTCGGTGCCGTCTGCGGCAGCGCCATCAATATCGAGGATGAAGTAGGAATGGGTATCGATGTCGGTGGGGGAGAGGCCACTCTTCACGGCGGCGGCACGGAGAGGCGTGGTCCGGGTGAGAGTGATGGGGCCGCTGTAGACGGTGGCGGTACCAGTGGGACTGCCGACGGCATTGACCGGAGAGGTGCCGTCGGTGGTGTAATAGATGGTGGCACCCGGGGTGACGGTGGTGATGGTGACGTCGACATTGTTCTGGTAGTAGCCGCGGTCCGGGGAGAACTTGGTGTCTTCGACCCGGGCGATGCCGTTCTGGTCGTTGGTAGTCCCCGGAGTGGGAGAAGAGAAGTAGACGGATTCGGTGGTGAGGGGATGGATGCCGTAGGAAAAGTCGTCGTCTTGGCCGGGGTAGTCGGTTCCCCCGGTGCCAAACTCGCTGGCGATGGTGAGGTCGGGGCGGACGAGGGCGAGGTATTCACCTCCCTTTGAGAGGGAGAAGCTGGTATGGAGGTTGCCATTGGCATCGGGAGTACCGTCGCCGGAAGCGTAGACGATGAGGAATTCGCCGCTGTTGAGGCTGGTTCCTGCGGGGAAGGTCCACTTGGTGAGGTTTCCGGCGCTGTCGGTGAGGTGCCAGCCGACGAGGCTGCTGGTGCCGCCGGTGAGGTTGACGATTTCGATCCAGTCGTCGCTGGTGCCGGCAATCTGGTTTGTGATGGGGTGCCAGCCATTGGGGTTGTTTTTGGTTCCGGCATCGTTGGCGGCCATGAACTCGTTGATGACCATGTCCCCGAAGTTGGTGGTGGTGAAGCTGAGGGTGGATCCGGCCCAGTCAGTGCCGGCTCCGTTCTGGCCGCTGACGCGGAAGTAGTAGGTGGTGTTCGGGCTGAGTTCGGTGAGGTAGGTCGAGAAGGTCCCGCTTTGGGTGCCGAGAGAAACCGAGTCGTCCCAGCTTCCGGCGTTGGTGCCGCCGTCATTGTCGCCATAGTGAATGGTGACGACCGGGGCATCGTCTCCGGTGTCAGTGACCTCTCCGCCGACTTGAGCGGCGACGCCAGTGATGTCGGTGGCGGCGGTGTTGGTGATGGTTGGCAGGGAGAAGGCGAGGGTGGTGAAGTTGGCGGTGGAGGGTGCCCAGTCGGATCCGCCCGGGTTTTCGGCAAAGGAGCGGTAGAAGTAGGTGGTGTCGTGGGTGAGGGCAAAGACGGAGGTGCTGAAACCACCGGACTCGGGACCAATGACGACTGAGTTGTCCCAGCTTCCGGGAGTGGTGCCGCCGTCGTTGTTGCCGTAGTAGATGGTTACGTCAGGGGATTCACCTCCGGTGTTGGTGATGGTGCCATTAAGGTCGGCGGCGGTGAAGGTGATGCTTGTGGCTGGGTTGTTAATGACCTCCGGAGGATTCGGGAGGACTGCCGTGGTGAAGGAGGTGGTGGAGTTGGCCCAATCATCGCCAGCGCCGTTTGATGCGAAGGCTCGGTAGTAGTAGGTCGTGGTGGCGGTCAATCCGCTGATGTTGGCGGAAAAAATGGTGGCTTGAGGTCCGAGGGGGATAGCATTTTCCCAGCTTCCGGGAGTGGTGCCGCCGTCGTTGTCGCCCCAGTAAAGGGTAATGTCGGGGCTCTGACCGCCGGTGTTGGTGACCTCGCCATTGAGGGTAGCGCCGGACGAGATGATGTTGGTGGCGGCGGTATTAGTGACGATAGGCGGGTTAACGGTGGTAGCGGTGCCGTCGAGGATGACACCCATGAAGCGGGCGCGGGACCCGTCGGTGTCGCTGTTGGTGTAGGAATAGGTGATGGTGTCGTAGAGAGAGGCGTCGGTGAAGGCGAAGTCGGTGATCCACCCGAAGTTCGTGCTCGAGCCGTTGCGACCCTGGGTGTCGGTGGCCGCCAGAGTTGGCTGTCCGGGGCCGGTCATGGTGAGGGTGAGCGTCCAGTTATTGATGTAAGTCCCATGCGGGATGTAGACCTCTCCCGAGGTGAGACCGGAGATGTCGATGGTTCCGGTAATGTTCGCAGTCCGGGCGAAGGTCCTGGGCACCGAACCGTTGGTGAAGTCCTTCGGGTTGGTTGGTGCTGTCAAGTCGCCCCCCGGATCGCTGTCGGTCCAGAGGTTCGTCCAGTCCGACCCCGAACCGTTGATGTTTCCTGCAGCTGAGGTGCCGTTGCTAATCAGACTGGCCCCTCCGCTGGCATAGCTGACGATCGTGTCGTTGGGGCTGTGGAAGAGATTGTAGTCGACCACCGTGCCATCACCAAATGTTCCGGTGGTATAGGGAGGATTGGTGGTGAGAGTGCCGGCATTGTCATAGCCTGCCGCCCCGTCGAACACCGAAATATTGAATTTCGCGTTGTTCTCTGTCACCAGGACCCGGGACCCCAAAGTCAGGGTGCCGGCCTGAACGGTTGGGGACAGCTGTGCGATGAGCGTGGTGAAAGCGGAGATGAATAAACGGCCGGAAATAGGCATAGAAATGGTTATACAGGTGGCGGAGTGCTCGAGCTGGAATCACCGATGCGAACCGGGATGGCCAAATGGAAGGTAAGGCGCCTCCTGAACGGTAATGATCAATCCAGAGCTCCAGACAATCTATAAATGTGAAAGCAAGTGGGTTAAATGTAGGCAGGTTGCGGATGGGTAGGCGACTCCGCGTTCCCTGGGGGAGAGGTGGGAATCCTCGCGCTATGCGATGATATCGTGGACGACGTGACCGTGGACGTCGGTGAGTCGGTAGTCTCGGCCGGAGTAGCGATAGGTGAGCTTCTTGTGGTCGAGTCCCATGAGGTGGAGAATGGTGGCATTCATGTCGTGCACGTGGACGCGGTTCTCGACGGCGGACAATCCAAACTCGTCGGTGGCACCGTAGCTGAATCCTTTCTTCACGCCGCCGCCGGCCATCCAGGTGGTGTAGCCGTAGTGATCGTGATCGCGGCCTTTCTTTCCTTCGGAAGTGGGAGCGCGGCCGAACTCACCGCCCCAGACGACGAGCGTCTCTTCGAGCAGGCCGCGGCCCTCGAGATCTTTTAAAAGCGCGGCGATTCCCTGGTCGCAGGCTTTGGCCAGTTTGGCATGACCACCAACGATATCGCCATGGCCGGTGTCCCAGGCAATGTCGTAGCCATCGATGGAATGCGAGAGCTGGACGACGCGCACGCCTTCCTCAACCAGGCGCCGGGCGATGAGGCATCCTTTCGCAAATTCGCTTTCTCCGTAAAGCTTCCGGGTCTCCTCGCTCTCCTTCGAAACATCGAAAACTTCCGGCACCGAAAATTGCATTCGAAAAGCCATCTCCATGGCCTGAATGCCAGCTTCGAGATTCTGGTCCTGTTCGAGGCGCTCGAGGTGGAGCTTGTTGATTTGTGTCAGGAGGTCGGCCTGTTTGCGTTGTTCTTCCCGTGAGAGATTGGAGTTCTTCAAATCACGAATGACCGCATCCGGTTTCATGCTTTGAATGTTCACATAAGATCCGGCGTAGGCACCGGGAAGGAAAGCATTGCCCCAGTTGGCAATCTTGCCACGAGGCTGGGCGCGCGGAGACATCGCGACAAAGCCCGGGAGGTTTTCGGTTTCTGCGCCGAGCCCGTAGGTCAGCCAAGAGCCCATGCTCGGACGGTTGGGTTGCAGCGCTCCGAGGTTGGTCATGAGGATGCCACCGGCGTGTTCGGGAATGTCGGTGTGCATCGAGTGGATGAAGGTGATGTCGTCGACACACTTGGCGGTTTCCGGAAAAATATCGCTGACCCATTTTCCGCATTCGCCATATTGCTTGAATTCGAAGGGCGAGGGCATCAGGCCCAACTTGGTATTGCGGAGCGACTTGCGATTGACGCTTTCCGGTCGTTCGCCGGCGTGCTTGGCGATCATCGGCTTGTAATCGAAGGTGTCCACTTGCGAGGGCCCGCCGGGCATGAACAATTGAATGAGCCGCTTCGCTTTCGGGGCAAAGTGAGGAGCTTTCGGGGCGAGGGGATTGGCCGAGGATTCCTCACCGAGAGCGTTGTTCCCAAACATGCTTGCCAGGCCAATACTGCCAATTCCGGCACCCATTTTTGCAAGCGCATCGCGGCGGGTCATCTGGGACTGCATCGTCCTGCGGTAAGCGAGTTCGTGTTCGAGGAATTTCATGGGGACTACTGGATTTGGATCAATTCGTGGGCGCTGAGCAAAACTTGGGTATATTGCTGCCAGACTTTGGGGGTGGGCTTGTCGCCGAGCCATTGGGTGCCGAGTTCGATTTCAGCGGGATCGGGCGAGCGGGAGTAGAGCTGTCGGTAGACCTTTTTAATTCGATCGGGCAGGGGTTCTTTTTGAGCGTGCATTGAATTGCCCAGCGTCTTCGCTCGTTCCGTCATGAAGGGGCTGTTCATCATGAAGAGGTATTGTTGGGGCACGGTGCTG
>NHEN01000022.1 GCA_002172625.1 Verrucomicrobiaceae bacterium TMED86
CAGAGCATCGTGAAGTCCCCGGGCATCCCCGTGGGCAAGGAACAGCGATTCAAGGTTCCCAAAAACATCCTCAAGAAAACTCACTTCAATTCTTTGCTTATTCGTCTGGAGAAGAAGTCAAGCAAGCGAGGGCTTGCCTCCGCCCCGGTCATCCTCGACTACTTTAACGAACTTATTTTAGGAAGCGAGTGGCAGTTCACCACCACCGCTCCCTCCAAAGACGATTTCACAAGTAGCCCGGAGAAGCCCAAGCACGCCGCTTATTCCTCCAATCAATTCAAGCTCTCCAGCCGACCTCTCGCCCGCACCATCGAACCCATCCGCGGTCGACAGGTTCCTCCCGGCGAAGACCTCGCCTTGCTGGAAACTGACGATGACCTCGCAGTCGACGCCTTGCTCAGCGAACCCGAAATCGCACAACCTACTCATTTCAGTTTCGATACCCGGGGCCGCATGTGGGTCGCGCAATACCGCCAATACCCCTACCCCGCCGGACTCGCCATGATCGGCCGTGACCAATACTACCGCTCAAAGTATGACCGCATCCCGCCTGCTCCGCCTAATCATGATCGCGGAGCCGACATCATCAGCGTGCACGAAGACCTCGACGGAGATGGTGTTTATGAAACGAGCAAGAATATCCTCACCGGGCTCAACATGGCAAACTCCGTCGTCCGGGGTTGGGGAGGCATTTGGGTTATGCACACTCCCTACCTCCTCTTTTATCCTGATCAAAATGGAGACGACATTCCCGATAGCGACCCCGAGGTCCGACTTGCCGGTTTCGGACTCGAAGACACCCACAGCGTGGCCAATGGTCTCGCCTGGGGACCCGACGGCTGGCTCTACGGTGGACAAGGGAGCACCACGACCAGCCGCGTGACACGGCTCGGCTACGATGAGTCACCGATCTATAACGAAGGGCCCATCGTCTGGCGATATCACCCCCGGACGAAAGAATTCGAAGTCTTCGCCGACGGTGGTGGCAACACCTTCGGCCTGCACTTTGATGCCGAGGGAAGACTCTTTAGCGGACACAATGGCGGCGGAACACGCGGCTTTCATTTCATTCAAAACGGTCAGTATCTCAAGCAAGGAAAGAACCCCGGCAAGTTCGGGCCGCCACCCAATCCCTTCGCCTTTGGAGAACTCACCATGATGGCGAGCACCAACTCGATTCCGCGCTTTTCCCACATCGGAATCTGTATCGATGCCCCCGCTCTTCCTTCCCGCATGCAGGGACAATTTCTCAGTGTCGACCCCCTGCACCACACCTTGATCTCCTCAAATCGCATCCCGACCGGGAGCACTTTCAAAACCACCGACACCGGATTCCCGCTTCGCAGCAAAGACCTTACCTTCCGCCCCGTTTATCTCGCCAATGCTCCTTGCGGCAGCGTCATCTTCTCTGACTTCCGCGAACAATACATCGCCCACGGTCAAAACTACCAAGGCCAAATCGACCCCAACAGCGGACGCATCTATCGCCTCAAGGGAGAGACCTCACCACTCCTCAAGGATCGAAACCTCGAGGCAAAATCAACCTCGGAACTTCTCACCCTCCTCACCCACGACAACCTTTGGCATCGCCAAACCGCCGTTCGTTTGTTGGCCCAACGAGCAGATCCCTACCTCGTTCCACATTTGAAGACTCTCCTTGAGGGAAATGATTCCCATCCAGCCTTGGAGGCTCTTTGGATTCTCCATCAGATAGGAAAACTGAGCGATAGCACCGCAATTCACTACCTCGACCACCCCGCTCCAATGGTTCGGGCCTGGATCATCAGACTCTCTGGAGACGACAAAAAAATTGAGCCGAATCTCTTCGCTCAAATCCTATCGCGCACCGGAAGAGAAACCGCCGAGGTCCAATGCCAGATTCTCTCTACCGCAAGTCGTCTACCGCCCAAACAGTCCCTCGCCCTCGCCAATCAGATCATCTCCCAACCCAATCACCTCAACGATCCCTTCATCCCGCTCATGGCCTGGCATGTCGTGGAAGCACACTGCGAAAACCACTCTGAAACTGTCATCGCCACCCTCAATAACAAGGAGCTTTGGTCCTCGCTTTTATTCCTAAACGAAATCGCCCCACGACTCATTCGCCGTTTCGCCGAAGCCGGATCCCGCCGCGATTTCCTCAACTGCGCCCGCCTCCTCGAACTCGCTCCCAACGAAGCAGGACGCGCCGCGCTCACCAAAGGATTCGAGAAGGCCTTCGAAGGTCGCACCGTTCCCATACTCCCCGACGAACTCACTCTCAAGTTGGACAAATCATCTCTCTCCATGCGCATCCGAAGTGGCGAGCCAGAAGCTCTCGCCGAGGGTCTCGAACTGCTCACCAACAAACAAGCCGCGCAAGCAGAGCGACTCGCCGCCATCCGAGCCTTCGGAAGCTATCAAGGAACCTCCGAAGTCTGGAAGCAACTCCTCACACTCATCATCTCAGCAGACGAACCCAACCTCCCGCGCGCCGCCATCACCGCCTTGCAAATCTACCAAGACAAAGAGATCGGAGAGGTCCTCGTGAAATTTCACCCCAAACTTTCCCCGTCTCTGCAAGCCTCCACCTTGAACCTCCTCTCCTCCCGTCCCACTTGGGCAACGACTCTCTTAGAAAACATCGCTCCAGATCAAATCCCACCCGACCTCATTACCCGCCTCGCGCTTCACGATGACAAAGCGGTATCTTCCTTACTTCTGAAGCACTTCCCTAAAACCGAAAAGCCAACCCCCTCCCTCCGCTCCGAAGCCCTGCAAAAGATCCTCGCCGAGCGCCCCGGAGATCCCTACGCCGGAGAAGCCATTTTCACCGCCCGGTGCGCAAGTTGCCATAAACTCTTCTTCAAAGGCGGCAATGTCGGCCCGGACCTCACCCGCTATCAACGCGACGATCTCGGCACGATGCTCGTGAGTATTCTTGAGCCCAACGCCGAGATTCGCGAAGGCTATGAAAACGTCGTTGTCACAACCAGCGACAAGCGAGTCCTCAGCGGCTTCCTCTCCGACGAAGATCAAAACAGCATTGTCCTGCGGGGATTTGACGGAACGGACCTCACCCTTCCTCGAAAACAAATCAGCACCCTAAAACCCGTCGGCCGCAGCCTCATGCCCGACGGCCTCCTCAACGGCCTCGACGACACCGCCCTCCGAAACCTCTTCGCCTACCTTCGCCTCTCACAACCGATCGCCAAGTGAGCCGTTGCTGCTGAGAAAAGAATACTTTTGTGGTTCCGGTCTCGCCGCGTTTTTGAAAGGCTGCGGCATGCGAATCATCACTCTTCTCGCTGCCACTCTTGGGCTTGCCCAAGCCGCTCCCCAGTGGCTGCGCTATCCTGCCATTTCTCCCAACGGCGAAACGATCGTTTTCACGCACGACGCGGACCTTTACACCGTTCCCTCTTCCGGCGGCGAAGCACGCTCCCTGACCCAACACCTCGCCCGGGATTACCACCCGATCTGGTCACCCGATGGAAAATCGATCGCCTTTGCCTCCAATCGGCACGGCAATTTCGACGTCTTTCTCATTTCAGCCAAAGGCGGCAAAGCCAAGCGAATCACCTTCCATTCCCAAAACGACATCCCGACGTCCTTCACCCCCGACGGAAAGAAAGTCATTTTCGAATCCACCCGCACCGACGCTCCGGAATCCCTCGATATTCCCAATCGCCGCGTGGGCGAAACTTATCTCGCTCCTGTCAATGGCGGCCGCATCACCAAGCTCCTCGCGATCCCTTCGGAAAACGTTAACTTCTCCCCCTCCGGAAAACAATTCCTCTACCACGACCGTAAGGGCTACGAAGACCCCTGGCGCAAGCACCACACCTCCTCAGTCACCCGGGACGTCTGGCTCTACGACTGGGACAAAAAATCACATCGCAAGATTACCAACTTCGTCGGCGAGGACCGTAATCCCGTCTGGATTGACAATAAGGAGTTCCTCTACCTCTCCGAACAAAGCGGATGCTTCAACATCTGGCAAAGCTCGATCAAAAAGAACGCCCAGCCAAAACAGCTCACCACTTTCGACAAGCACCCGGTTCGTTTCCTCAGCAGATCCAAAAACCGAAAGATCGCCTTCAGCCATCACGGAAACATCTTCGTGCAGGAAAAAGGTAACGAAGCTCCAAAAAAAATCCGAGTCACAATCCAGACCGACGACAAAACGAACTCCGAAATGGTCAAGCTCTCGAATTCGATTACCGAGATGGTTGTCTCACCGAAGGGCAACGAGATTGCCTTCATCGCCCGGGGAGAGATTTTCGTCACCTCCATCGACCACAAGACCACCAAGCGCATCACCAACACTCCGGAGCAGGAACGCTCGGTGAGTTTCCATCCCGAAGGGCGCCAACTCGTTTACGCCTCGGAACGTAACAACAGCTGGAACCTCTACACTACCGGCATCGCGCGTGAAGAAGAGAAAAGCTTTTATCTCTCCACGACCCTCACGGAGGAAACCCTCCTCGCCGGAGACGATGAAACATTCCAGCCCCTTTGGTCGCCCGACGGCAAACAGATCGCCTACCTCCAGGACCGTGTGCAACTCCGCGTTTATGATGTGGAGAAAAAGACGAGCACCACCTTGCACGACGGTAGTCGTTCCTATTCCTACTCCGATGGCGATATCGAGTATTCCTGGTCGCCCGACAGCAAGAACCTCCTTACGATGCTTCTGCAAAAACAACGTTGGACCGAGAACGTCTTCCTGGTCGCCGCCGACGGTAAATCCGAGCCCATCGACCTGAGCCGGAACGGTTACTACGACATGGCTCCCCAGTGGGCCTGGAATGGCGAAGCCGCCCTTTGGATCTCCAATCGCCACGGCAAAAAATCACACGGGAGCTGGGGCAGCGAACTCGACATCTACGCCGGTTTCCTAACCAACCGCGCCCATCGACTCTTCCAACTCACCGAGGCCGAGCGCGACGAAATCAAAGACGAAGACTGGGAAAAGCTCTTCGAGGAAAAGAAAAATCTCGATCCAGAAGGTGTTGAGGACCGCATCGAACGCCTCTCGATTCACTCCACCAATCTCGAAGGGGCTGTGGTAGCTCCAGACGGACGCAAGGTTTTCTACATGGGAAGCGAGCGTAAGAAATTCCAGATTTGGTCCCACGATTTCTATAAGAAAGAAACCAAGCTCCTCACCAGCCTCGGCGGTGCAGGCGGCAGCGGATCCACTGACATTCACATCAGCGAGGACGGAAAAAACCTCTTCGTTCTGGCCGGAGGAAGCCTTCACAAGATCGGCACCGGGGATGGTAAATCCAAGTCCCTCTCCTACGATTCAGAAATCACATTTGACCTCGCTGCCGAGCGCACGGAAATGTTCCAGCACATCTGGCGGCAGGTCCGCGAGAAATTCCACCGCACCGACCTCCACGGGGCCGATTGGGATTTTTATGGCAAGGAATACAGGAAGCTCCTCCCCGCTATTAACAACAACTACGACTTCGCCGAAATGGTCAGCGAAATGCTCGGCGAACTCGACGCCTCGCACACCGGTTGCTTCTACCGCCCGTCATTTAGCACCGGCGACTCCACCGCCTCTCTGGGCATCTACCATGATTGGGACCACAAGGGTCCCGGGATTCGCATTCTCGAAGTAATCCCCCGGAGCCCGCTCGATCTTCTCGACGAAAAACTCCCTGCCGGAACGATCATCGAAAAGATCAACGGCAACAAGATCGCCGCAGGAGAAAACCACATCAAGCGCCTCAACAGAAAGGCCGGCGAACGCGTGCTCCTCTCCTTCTTCAATCCGGCCGACAATAAACGCTGGGAGGAAGTTATTCGTCTCATCTCGGGCGGACAAGAAGGCGAACTCCTCTATCGTCGTTGGATTAAAAAGATGCGCCAAAAAACCGAAGAGCTCTCCGGCGGAAAGTTGGGTTACGTGCACGTTCGTCAGATGAATGACAGCGGATTTCGCGATGCCTACGCCTCAGTCTTTGGGCACCACACCGACAAGAATGCGCTCATCGTCGACACCCGCTTCAATGGCGGCGGCTGGCTCACCGAAGACCTCACCACCTTTCTCAGCGGAAAAACCTTCCTGAGATTCTACCCTCGCGGTCAAAGCAATATGGGTGGCGAACCACTCTTCCGTTGGAACAAACCCTCCGCTGTCATCATGGGCGAAGGCAATTACTCCGACGCGCACCTCTTCCCATTCGCCTACAAGACTTTGGAAATCGGAAAACTCGTCGGCATGCCTGTCCCAGGAACGGGCACCGCCGTCTGGTGGGAACGTCTTCACGACCGCACTATCATCTTCGGCATTCCCCAGGTTTCGACGATCGGCCCCAATGGCAATTATCTTGAGAACACGCAACTCGAACCGGATATCAAGGTCGCCAACAACCCCGAAGATCGCGAGAGTGGCAGAGACCGCCAACTCGAGGCCGCTGTGAAGCACCTTCTCTCGCTCCCGGCACCAAAACCCTGGACCTTCCCTAAAGGAGAATAACTCACCAGAACTTTCGTCTTTTTCTCGCTTATCGGGCCTGCTTGCAGTCGATGAGGCTCCCTTTTTCGCCTCCGGAATCAAGGTCGGCAAAGTCGATCAAAACTCCGCTATAATCTGGGCAGGCCTCACGGACTCGTTCCGGGAATGAAAAGCGGAGCCAGGGTCGGCCATCGGGCAACAGGGGTCGAAACCGAGATCCAATATTCACCCTGTAAACCAATCAAGGCTGAGACCGATTTTTCTCAAGAGGTGATGATTCTGGGGTTTCATGACAGTGAAAAAATCAACCCAAACCAGACCACTCGCTCTGCATTAATCACAGAAATTCCCGCGTCAGACGCCATCCCACATTCTCCATTTCTACAATTGCAGCCGCCCACCAATTCGTATCCTATTACCCCGTATGTTTCGCACCCTTTACATCGCCCTCATGAGCTGCGTCATTTCGACTGCCGCCACCAAGCCCAACATTGTCTTCATCATCGCCGACGACTGCACCTTCCGTGATCTCGGGTGCTACGGCGGACAGGCCCACACCCCCAACATCGACAAACTCGCCAGCGAAGGAATGCGCTTCACCCGTTGCTTCCAAACTGCGCCGATGTGCTCCCCCACCCGCCACAACATTTACACCGGACTCTATCCAGTCACCAGCGGAGCCTACCCGAATCACACTTACGTCGAAAACGGCACCAAGAGCGTCGTGCAATATCTCAAAGCCCTCGGCTACCGCGTTGCTCAAAGCGGAAAAACCCACGTTTCTCCCGGCAGCGTGTTTGCCTGGGAAAAAATCCCCGACGGAAAGAATCCTAACTTCGACAAAGTCGATTCCTTCATGAAGGACTGCACCGAAAAAGAAAATCCCTTCTGCCTTCTCCTCTGCTCCAACGAGCCTCACTCACCCTGGAACAAAGGCGACGCCTCCCGCTACCCTCCCGCCAATATTCAACTCCCACCCTACTTCGTCGACACCCCCGCCATCCGCGACGCCATGTCCCGCTACCTTGCCGAGATCACCTATTACGACAATCAAGTCGGCCAGGCGATGCAGCTTCTCAAAAAACACAACCTCTCCGACAACACTCTCCTCGTCGTCACCAGCGAACAAGGCAGCTCCATGCCCTTCGCGAAGTGGACCTGTTACGACAGCGGCCTCCAAACCGGCCTCATCGCCCGCTGGCCTGGCAAGATCAAACCCGGCACCACCAACCCCGCCATGATCGAATACATCGACCTCCTTCCCACCTGGGTCGAAGCGGCCGGAGGCACTCCCGATCCTTCTCTCCAGGGCAAAAGCCTCCTCTCCGTTTTCGCCGGAAAAGAAACTCACAAAACACACGTCCACGGCATCATGACCACCAAGGGCATCAATTCCGGTTCGCCTCACTATGGCATTCGTTCGATTCGCTCGGAGAAATTCAAATTCATCTGGAACCTCACTCCGGAAGCCAAATTCAAAAACGCCTGCACCACCTCTCCTGAATTCAAGAGCTGGCTCACCGTCGACACCCCGAAAGCCAAAGCTCTCGTCAAACGCTACCAGTTGCGCCCCAAGGAAGAGCTCTACGACATCATCACCGACCCGCTCGAACTCAACAACCTCGCCGGCGACGAAAAGCACGCCGAAACGATGAACGAACTTCGCTCCAAGCTCACCGCCTGGATGAAAAAATGCGGCGACGAAGGCCAGGCCACCGAGCTCAAAGCCATCGAACAAATGACGAGAGGCCGCAAAAAGAAAAAATTAAAAAAGTAAGCTGACATGGACCGCCGTCACTTTCTCAAAACCACCTCCGCCACTCTCGCGCTCACTCCGTCTCTCAGCGGGAGACCTGCTCCCGTCGCTATCGATGGCTTCTCCCGCCCCGATTCTCTCGTGCACGGCTCCGAGTGGGAATCACTCAACCCAGGCTACTGGCAAATTAAAAACGGAGCCCTTCGCCGCCGTCTCAAAAATGTCGGCGACCGCGCCCGACGCACCGGCTTCCCCTATCACTCCGAGACCCATGAAAAAAAGAAGATGGAGACCGATTACGATCCCTCTCTCCCTCACGGAATTCTCTGGCGACGCGATTGGAAACTCACCGGCAACTACACCATCACGATTAAAGGCACCTATCACGCCGATGCTCGCGCGGTTCCCGAAGGCGACAATGCCGATTGGAAAATGTATCAACCCGGCTACGGCCAACTCGGGATCGCCATCGGAGGACGTAGTCTTTTCGAAGGATACAACAAATCTCGAAAAGCCACCATCATCGGGTATCAAGACAACGGTCATCTCGCCGAACTTAAAAAGCCCACCAACCGAAAGAAAAAGGCCCCTGCTCCTAAAAAAACGAAAGCTCCCATCCTCAAACCAGGCGACAAATTCACTCTCTCCCTCGAAGTCAAAGGCACCAAGGTCACCACCACGCTCAACTCCAGTACCCTCACTCTCGAAAACATTCCCCAAGCTCAAAGCTCCGGCTACTTCGGCGTCGCCACTCGCGGCCTCATCGACTTCGAAATCTCCGATGTCTCGCTCGACCCAGGCGGAAACAAACCACTCACCGTCGGTCACGCCGAATGCTCCGCCTGCTACCCGCTCGGCGATACCCTCAAAAAAATCGACGGCAAGTGGCAGGTTAAATTCGTGAGCGTCTTCGCATCTGACGGTAAGAAGGCCGAGGTTCGCGTTTCCGACTCTCCCACCGCAGACTGGGAAAAGGTCCCCGTCTCCGGCACCGCCAAAATCGTCAACAACGACTTCCGACGCAACACCTCCGTCATCACCACCACTCTCCCAAAAAGCCCGGGCGACGCCACGCTCTACTACACCATTTGGAAAGACGGAGAAAACGTCACCACCGACCCCCGCATTGGCACCGCAGCCTGCGGAGCCGGTACTGGGCTCGTCGGCGACGTCCCTTCCACCGGCTCCTACGTCGGCCGCCTACCCCAACTCAAGGCCCCTTACAAGCTCTGCGGCCTCAGCTGTCACGCCGTCACCTCCGGCCTGCAACAACGCACCGATGCCGGCCTAAAAATTCTAGGCGGAGGCGATGACTGGCAAGTCCGCGACCAACCGTCCGTCGAATCCTACAAGCACCTCGATGCTTACAATTTCCAGATCATGGTTTGGGAGGATGACGTCTGGTACATGGAGCTCGTCCTCTATCCACCCAGCACCGACGACGCCTACAAAGTCATCGCTAATTCCATCTTCGGCCCGACCTCCCGTTGGCAGATGATGCAGCATTGGAACATCATCAACCCCGGCGATCACGACTACGGCATGGATGACGTGAAAGGCCCCGAGCAAATCGCGATCCGCAAGCGCGAGGGGCTGGGACAGGATCCCTCCTACATGCGCCGTAATTTCCAAATCGTTCACCACCTCGTCACCGGAGCCGAAGAAGTCGACCCTCTCGCCAATCCAAAAAAGTGGCGCGCCTGGAAAATGCCGCGCCGTGACTTCACCCTCACCATCGTCGATGCCCGGCTCTGGCGCAGTTCACAAGACACCAACATCTGGCAAGATTGGGGCTGGGATCATGTTGAGAACGCATACGACCGCGCCGACCCCACCCGCGCCCTTCTCGGCGAAGAACAATTCGCCTGGTTGCAACAACTCATCCGCACCGATTCCGCCCCTCTCATTTGCCTTACCGGACTCAATGGCCTCCACACCATCTGGAGTGGAAACAAAGGCGGTAACACTGTCTTTGATCAACGCGACCGCGTCGCCGCCGACTACGCCGGCTGGGTCAAAGCCGGAGCCGACCGGCTCATCGAACTCCTGTCCGAGCGCGACGGTATCGTCACCGTCTACGGCGATGTGCACAACGGCTGCATCATCAAGAATACCGACTTCAATCTCATCGAATGCTCCTTCGGCCCCATCGGCCGCAGCGGCGGACGCTCCGTCATCCCCGGCTTTGGCCCCAGCATGAAAGACTTCGACGGCCGCCCCCTCGATGTCCATTGCCTCTATCATAAAGAACACGCCACTCCCGACCTTCAGCCTCAGAAAAAAGAAGACCCCTTCTACTGGAACTTCCTCGAAATGGAATTCGACCCCACCGAGGTCGATCCCAAAATCGGCTTACGCATACGCAACCTGATTGATGCCCCCGGCGAAACTCCGCGCGGCGGCGGCTCACTCAGCGAAACAGCTTCCCAAAGCGGACAGGCAGCCACTTGCAAACTCCCCTCCATCAAAACTCTCCCCAACGCTGACCTGCGCCTTGCCCACACCGACGGCCGCCCCATCCGCGGCACCCGCTCCCAACCCGACGGCACTCTGCCGCTTAAAACCCTTCCCAACATCGCCCCCGGCACTCAACTCATTCTCACCGCCTTCGACGGTAAAGAGTCCCACTCTCAAACCATCACCACCCTCTAAAAAATCTCTCCACTAATTTCCTTCTGGAAATTTCCTGACGCGGCTTCATGCCGCTCCCACCGAAATGGCGGGAGGGCATTTTGAAATCTTTCCCCGAATTGAGTTCCGAATGCCCCAAAACGGCGCCGCCGATTAGGCGTCGATTTTACGATAGGAAGAGATGAGAGCATCAAGACCCTCCTTACCCTTCTTACTGGCGCCGTGCTCCATCCCAATCGGGCCGGTGTAGCCTTTTTTGCGGAGAAACTTTGTCACGGCGACATAGTCAAGTTTACCGGTTCCGGGTTCCTTGCGGCCCGGTGAGTCGCCATACTGAATATAGCTGACCTGATCCCAGATTTTTTCGGCATTCTCGATGAGCTTGGGTCCATTGCCAATCTGCCCCTCGTGGAAGAAGTCGGCGAGGACTTTACAGGATTTGCGATTCACAGCGGTGCAGAGCTTGTAGCCGTCTTCGAATGAGCGCAGCAAAGGAGGGCCACCTTTGACGCCGTGTGAGAGAGGCTCCTGAGCCAGAATAATTCCGTGCTCCTCGACAATATCGCAGCAGCGCTTCATGAGATCGGCGGCCTTTTTGATTTGCTCTTCGTAGGGCATCTTGGGGTCCCGTGGTCCGGGGATCATGGTCATGTTGGTCTGCCCGGTGCGCTTGCAATGCTCCACGCCCTTTTTCATGTCAGCCAAGATGTTTTTGATTCCGTCTTCGCCGGGATCCCAGAACTTCACTCCGTTACCACCCGTGATGACGGTGACTCCGAGAAGGATGCCCTTGTCTTTGGCAAACTCGCCAACCTTTTCGCAGAGCTTGGCGTCCTTGCGGGATAGCCAGTTCTCCTCCCACGACCGGAAGCCGTGATCGTAGGCGAACTTCATCTGGTCGAGGTAGTCCTTGGGACCGGTGGGCAGGAGACCGCTGTGCGGCGCGAACATCGCCTTGAAAGGCTTGGCGTCGCCTGCGTGATGATCGGCAAAGGCTGGACCCGCGGCCATTCCAGCCAGCGAGGTCCCTGTCAGTGAGCAAAACTTGCGTCGGTTCATGATGGGTGATTCTCCATTCTTCACTGAGCGGAGCGAGGACATTTTACAGAAAAATCCAAAATAATAGCGGGGTGAGATCTGACTCGTGCTTTCGGTATCTGCGAACAAGGGAGGCATTGTGACTATGAGAACTGAGATGATTGCGAGAACACGCATGAAAGAATCAACATCTTATTCCACGCTCAATTTTCTGAAAAAACTGGCTTTCCCTTTTTCCCTATGACCAACACAATTCCCTTTCCTTTCCTCCAACTCGCCAATCTCAATCAACTCTGTTACTCCTCCTACAATCCCATGAAAGCCCTCTCCATTCTGGCCCTCCTTTTCTCCCTTGCCGCCCTCGCCGTCTCTCTCACCAGCCAACCCACAGTTTCGCCTGCGGAACCAGCGCAATCAACCGCCCGACTCGAAGCCAAAGTCCGTGCCCTTGAGAACGAACTCGCCCGGCTCACCGACGCGAGCCAACAACCCATCAACGAACTCGAAGACCCAGCCGCGAACCAAGATCTCTCCGAATCGCAACTGACCTCCATCAACGTCACTCCGAGTAAAATCGAACAACAACTCCAGGATCTCGGCGTGCTCGAGCACTTCCGAAAACAAAAAGAAAAACTGGCGGAGGCCCGCGCCATCGTCCTCGACACCGAACGCGACAACTGGGAACGGGTCAAGACTCTCTCTTCCCTCAAGGACGGCGGCGGCATCGACGATGAAATCGTCTCCTCCATGATGCCTCTTTGGACCGCTTCGTTGGACGACCCCAAAGGCAGCTACCTTCAATGGCAGCTCCTCGAAAACCTCCGTGGGACCACCAACGGAGAATTCCGGACCAACATCCTAGAGTGGATCGGCGAAGAGGAATCCCCAAAAATGCGCGGCCAGGCCCTCGAAACGCTCGCCCCCATGGCAAACGATCCCAACGTCGCCGAATGGCTCGAATATCTCGTCGAAAGCGACTCCGAACCACGAATCCAGGAACGCGCGCGACGGATTCTCCAAAACAATGCCGAGGGCAAATAAAGGACTTCTTCCATCCCTTTCGACCCGCATTCTCCAGGGACACTGCCTTGCCCTATTCCGTCGTTATTGGTTTGTTGTCCCCGGTCGCTTCCGGCGTTCCGATCTCCAGATTGGAAATCACGAATGGCTTGCCGCCACCTTCAATTCGGACCGCCAGAACAGTTCCGTTGAAGGAATTCGGCACAACGTAATCACCTGCATTGGTGAGCGTATCCATCGCCACCGAGAGTGGATCTTTGGGCTGCACAGGGATGAGTCCCGGTGATTTCGCTCTCACGAGAATCTTTCCGTTCAGAGAGAGTGTCATCGTTTTGGCGTCGAGCTTCGCCTCCAACCGAGCCATGTTCTTGACAGGGTCTTCCCCGGCGATGCGGGTCACTTTTCCGTTTATCCTGACATCAAAAGCCGGCCGACCACTTGGAAGAAAATGCAGAGCGTATCCGTGCTCGCGTCCGCCCTGGGCTAAAAGCACACCTTGAGGCAAACTACCCGTTTTGTGGGATCTGGATTCAGTGATGATGCGAAGATTCCGCTTCGCGATCTTCGGCGACTTAGGATGGGCAGCTCCCTGTCTCGCCTCACTGCCCTCGTCAACCTTTGCCGTTTTTACCGGCTTGCCGTCACGGCCGACCGCTTCGGGGTAACGGTCCAGAATCGCCCGCAAGCGTTTCACTTCAGCTGGTTTTTCTCTGACGAGGTTTTTTGTCTCCAGAGGGTCTTCCCGGTAGTCGTAAAGCTCGATTTCGGCTGACTCGCGTGGTGTCCCTGGCTTTTTCCATTCTACGAGACGAAATCGTTCGGTGCGAATAGCGCGGCCCATCTTGCTTTTGGGATAAGCATGGAATGCGTGATCGCGAACTCGTGCAGCGGGATCTTTCAGCACGGGCACGAGACTGACGCCATCGATTGGCTGTGGCCCTGCCGGCGCCGGGAGACCGGCCAATTCTACGAGAGTCGGAAAAATGTCTACGCTCTCTGCCAACTGAAGAGTCGATGAATTCGGCTGGGTCACACCGGGTGCGGAGATCAAGATTGGAATACGATTGGCTTGCTCGTAGTTGGTATGTTTGGTCCAGATCCCGAGGTCGCCGAGATGAAAGCCGTGATCGCCCCAGAGGACCACGATGGTATCGTCAGCCAAACCGAGTCGCTCAAGCGCGTCGGTCACCCTCCCAATCTGGGCGTCGACGTAGCTGGTGCTGGCGTAGTATCCGTGGATGAGTTTGCGGGCCAGTTCGTCGGTGATCTGCGCGCGGTCATTTTTGTCGGGAACCGGGAAGTAGTTGCGGATTTCCCCGCCGCGCTTCTGAGCCACCTTGGGTGAGCCTTCCGGGAGATCGGAGTGCTGTGCCAGTTCGAACTTTTCAGCGTCATACAGATCCCAATATTTTTTGGGTGCCGAGAATGGTAAATGGGGCCGAGCAAAGCCCGCGACGATAAAGAACGGCTCCTTCCTTTGCTTCGCGGCCTTAAGACGCTTGACGGTCTCCGCAGCGACACGACCGTCGGCGTAGGCGTCGTCCCCGACATCGGGTGATTCAAAAGCGGCTCCCCGGGGAAGCTTGTTCATCCCTCCCGGGGGGGATGGTTGGTTTTGAAACATGGCCTCCTCGCGAGTTAACCCGCCTTCCGGCTTCGATGCGGGATCGACGTATTCGATGACCTTTTCCTTGAAGTGGGGGACCGAGAACGATTCCGGATCACCCTTGTTACCATGGCCGATGTGATAGACTTTTCCGAGAGACTCGGTCCGATAGCCATGCTTCGCAAAATACTGTGGCATGCTCACGGCATTCGGCCAGGTTTTCCTTAGGTGGCTGCCGAGACCGTAGAGCCCGGTTGAAGTGGAATGAGATCCCAGCATCAGGGTGAAACGCGATGGTGCGCAAACGGCCTGATTGCAATACGCGAGATCAAAGCGCATTCCACGGGCCGATAACTTGTCCATGTGAGGCGTCTTCGCCAGCGGATCGCCGTGACAACCCATGACTGGTTTCAGGTCGTCGACCAGAATCAGGAGGACGTTCGGTTTCTCCCCGGCTTGGAGCATCGGACCAAAAAGACTCACAAATAGAATCCAACTGAAAACCGAATACCGTTCCAGAGGGAAAAATCGGCAACGGGAACGGGATAATCCAATCGCCCGGTTTAAAAAACGCAAAATCTTAATCATGTCTGTTATACCCAAGCATTTGAGCCCTTCGTTCAAAGTATCAATCTTCATCCCAAATTCTCGATACGTCCGAAACATTGCCCCGAAATCAATTCGTGGCTCGTTGCGGCAATCTCCCGAAATTTTTTCCCTTCACAGAAGCGCTGCAGGATGATGTCCCTCCCTTTTCCGCCAGTAGGAAATTCCTAGTAGTAAGGTAGGGGAAAAATCGTCATACTTCCCCACCTCCACGACAGGAAAAGCGTAAATAGCACTCGATGAAAAATACTCTCTTGATCATAAGCCTCGCCCTCTTGCCCGGGATTTCCTGGACCGAAGAGACCCCCAACGGACTCGCTCCCGAGATCACCGATCTCAATGCCGCTGATATTTCATACGCCGCCGAGGCCAAAATCCCCGACCTCAAAAAGCCCTTCATTGACCTCTCTCCCGCAGACCTCAAAGACGGCATTCCCGTCGGAGTTCTCAGAGAGAAGCAGAAGAAAGTAGTTCTCGCCCATGCTGCTGAAATCGCGGCGGGCAAACACGGCGACATCGATAGCCTCTTACTTTCCCACCGCGGCAAACTCGTCTTTGAATCTTATTTCAGGAGAGGCCGCATCAACTACCCGCACTACCAGATGTCGATCACCAAGTCCTACACCGCGATGGCCGTCGGTCGCGCCATTACCCTCGGACATCTTACCATGGAGGATCTCGATAAACCCGTCTTGAACCGACTCAAAGAGATCGACCCCAACCAGGTCGTCGACGGAGCAAAAGACATCACGCTCGCCCAAGCAATGAACATGCGCTCCGGCATTCGCATCGCCAAAGACAAAGCTGCCGTCTTGCGAAAATTACCGAAGAAGCTCAAGGGCCAAGGCCAGATCGCCGCCTACCTCAAACACAGCGCCCCCATTCCCCCCATGCCACGCCCTTTTAAATACCAAGGAGCCGACCCGTCCATCGCAATGCAGGTCTTGGAAGCCTCGGTTCCCGGAACCGCCCGCGATTTCATCAATACCGAAGTCCTCGGAAAACTCGGCATCACCCAATACGGCTGGCAGGACGATCTCAGCGGCCTCCCTAAATCCGCCGCCGGAAGCAGCATGCGCTCCCGCGACATGCTCAAGTGGGGATTACTCACGATGAACCACGGAAAATGGCGGGGCGAACAGCTCGTCCCTGCCGAGTATGTCAACCGCGCGACTTCAAAAATCCACACTAATCCCAGAGGCACCTCGTATGGATTCTTCTGGTGGCGGCACGATGTGAAGATCGGCGACAAAACCTACGACTGCCGTTCCGGCCGAGGTGCCGGCGGACAATTCATCCTTATGCTCCCAGAGCTCGACCTCATCGCCATCGTCACCGCCCACAACAAAGGAATGGGCTCAACCCTCAAAGTCCTCCCCCAGATCCTCATCCCTCACTTCGAGTAATCATGAAATCCTCGCTTCTCATTCCAGGTTCCCGTGGACTACCACTCTACTCCGTGGGCGCTGCCCAACAAGCCAACCAACGGCACCTCCCTCTGGTCCAAAAACAAAGCAGCCAAAACAAACACCCATTACTTTAATCCTCCATGAACTGTCACCACTTTCTCACCCTCTTCGCCGTCGCGATTTCACAAATCATGCCCGGCCACGCAGCCGAAAAACCCAACTTCCTTCTCATCATGTGCGACGACCTCGGCTGGGCCGACGTTGGCTTCAACGGAGGAAAACATA
>NHEN01000023.1 GCA_002172625.1 Verrucomicrobiaceae bacterium TMED86
CGCACGCTTGAGGGGCGTGTGCCGAAAGGTGTAAGGGTTCGAGTCCCTTCCTGAGCACCAAATCAATATTATAAATTGCTAATAATCAACACCTTATAGTTTTAAGGGTTTCAGTTTTTGTTAATTATTGCATTGATTTGTCAAATAGTTTGTATGCAAATGTATGCAAAAGCCCCCCTTGAGGTATCCCATTGAAGTTAAATCTGGTTCGTCTGTTGTAAAAATCTATCGGACTAAACGCAGTGATGGCAGAGTAATTTTTCAGGTAAAATGGTACCTTGGCGGACGGTGCTCAAAGCAGTTTGCGGATTTCCAAACAGCCAAAGAATTTGCTAAGCAAAAGGCCGACAGCCTACGCAGCCAAACAAGTACGAACATTTTAACGACAAGACAACATACAGAGTACGTTGAGGCAAAAAGGCTTTGCGGCATTGAGTCTTTAGTAAATGTGGTTAAAGAGTGCCTCAAAGCTAGAGAGATGACTGGTGACCAAACCATACTAGCCGCAAAAGAGTTCGCAAATACGATTAAGCCATACACCTCAGCGCCCACCCCAGAGGTTTTGAAAGCCTTTATAGGAGCCAAGCAAAACGCTGGGATAAAGATCAAGACGACCTACAAGAACACTTTCGTCCTGTTTGCTGAGGCGTTTGGGAAATTCAAATTTGACTCATTAAAAACGAGCCAGTTGCAATATTGGCTCGACCAATTCAATCACCCCGCAACGCGAAACACCCATCGCAGGAGGATTGTAACGTTATTTCGCTGGTCGCGCAAAAATGGTTATTTGCCAAAGGCCGCACAAACAGAGGCGGAGGACACCGAGAGGGCCAAGGAACCCCCTTACAACATCGGCATAATAGACGCTGAAACATTCAAAGATTGTATCAACAAAATATCTGATCACCCCCACTACGTTTCAGCATTGGCCTTGGCCACGTTTTGCGGGCTGCGTCGCAGCGAAGTCCACGGACAAGATTGGAAAGACATACACCTAGATCGTAACTTGCTGCGTGTGACAGTAGCGAAATCTGGAACGGCACAAAATCGTTTGGTCCCGATTTGCGACAGAGCCGCCTTCTACTTGCAGCAGCATCGCGTTAAATCGGGTCCAGTTTGCGACAACCTAGCAATCGACAGAATCCGCGACATTTGCATTACCGCAGGCATTGAACTACCCAACAACTGTTTCAGGCATTCTTTCATCAGCTACCGGGTCGCCCAAACTGGCGACGTTGCTGGGACGTCTTTGGAGGCAGGCAACTCGCCCGCCATCATACACAAGCATTACCGAGAACTTGTGACCAAAGAGCAGGCGGCTGAGTGGTTTTCGGTTTAGATAAGCCCTATATCTCGCCAAGCTTAAACAGGCGGGGCCTGTTCTTGTATGTGAGATTTCTCCACAAAAGTGGTAATATATAAAAAATCACGAAAGTATGTTAAAGTACTTTATAGTATTTTAACTCCCTTTAACTCCCTTTAACTCCTTTTAACTCCTTTTAACTCGAAGAAATTATTTCAAAAAAAAGTGCGGATAGACTACTTGACGTGAATTTGCAGCTTCGTTATATTTCGTCTATGGTCGCGCCATCTGTGCGGCCCTTGAGTATAATACAAAACGAAAATAATATAATGGGAGAAGAAATGTATAGGGAGCTTACTAAAACCGTTTACGATTCGGAGGATCTAACGAAAATGCTGGGTATAAGCGTATCAAGACTTTGGCGTATTAGAAAACAGGGTTACTTGAGGAAGCTTCCCGCCGGCGGAAAAAGGAGAGCTATCAAAGTTCCAAAAGCCGAAGTTGTTCGCTACTTGGAATCCGTCTCTGCCCAAAAATCGGATTAGAGCAATTTAACAAAAATAACCCAAAAAAATAGGGCCACCGGGTGCAACCAGTGACCCCAAATATTAAGTAGTGAAAAATTACCACACACAAGTCGGTGGTCGGAATCAAGGATATTCTGACCTCCTTACAGTTCGCGAAACGCTAAAATATCTAGGGATCAAGACCAGAAATACCCTCCACTGTTGGGCCTACGACAACATGGTGCCGTCCGTAAAGGTGGGCAAAAGAAGACGCTACAGGAAAGCCGACCTCGAGGCCGCCCTTGAACAGTCGAAGGAGGTGCAGGCATGAGCCGAAAAGAAAGGCCCCCAAACTCGGTTAACAGTTGTGAGATAGCCGAGCCAGGGGACCTAGAACTTATTGGGAAAAAAGTATTCGGTACCGATCAGCGGTCAAGTAGTACTGTGCGTGAACTCACGGAATCCGAGCTCGAGAAGTTCGAGGAAACTTGCTTGGGCGGACTAGCGGCTTACCCCATGGAAATTTCAGGTCTCTTGAAGCAAACAGGAAACAAGAATCCATTTACTGGTGAGCGTTTTAAGCTTTTTCGTGAGCTATGTCGGGTAAACGATAAAGGTGGGGACGGTGTTTACCTTGATCAGTTTAAAGATAACATCAGCCAAGAACTCCTGTTTTCGGTAGAGGTTGCGCAAGGAGACTGCATATTAAAGACGGGGTTGAGTGATAATATTTCTAAATTGGTCGAACATTGGAAAATCTATAAAATTCCCGTAGATAAACGGGGAAGATCCTCTCCCCAAAACGGCCAAAAAGGCGGCAGGCCCCAAGCAGATTACATATTAGCTGCTATAGATTTTTGTGACCATGAGTTTGGCGGGAAAGCAAACCTAACGAAATATCGTCACGAGCATTGGTGCTATAAAGAACGCGAGCTTAAGTGGGTAAAAGTACCGGATGAGGACCTAAAAAGTATGTGTACAAAGTTCCTACAAAAGAATGGGAAACGCTATAATATGAGCCCAAGCAAAAATAGTATCATCAACCTCTGTGCACAGTTTTGTGGATTGAATTATGTTACGGAAGATACCGAAGTCCCGGCTAGGTATTTTGATGAAGGATGGAGGAGCAATCCCGAACTAATGGTATTTTCAAATGGTTGTTTGAGCATTACAGACATCCTAGAAAACGGAGCCTACTATACGGACCCGATAACCAACGAAGTCTTCTTCACGCAATCGTTTGGCTATGACTACGACCCCAAGGCGGACTGTCCTTTGTTCAAGGAGGTAATTAACGATTTATTGCCTGAACCAGAACAGCGCGAACAACTGCAAATGCAATTTGGCTACGCGATTTCTCGGAAGACTAACTACAACGTAATGATGTTTTGGTATGGGGAAAGCGGCACTGGAAAATCCACCATTGTGGATGTCCTAAAGGATTTGGTTGGCAAAGAGGACTGCTGCCACGTGCAGTTGCACGACTACGGTGAGAGGTTTAAAAACGTTCCTCTAACAGAAAACAGCCTCAATATTGTTGGCGATGGCCACACGGAGTCTGCGGATCACGGGACTCTAAGAAAGTGCGAGGGCATAATGAAAGATGCTTCGGATGGCGGGACATTGCAGGTAGAGAGGAAAGGCAAGGATCCCTACGACGCCATGGTAACAGCAAGGCTGTTCCTCCTTACGAATGACCTGCCGAAGTTCTCAGATAAGTCTGGGGGCATCTGGGACAGGCTACGCATTGTTGCGTTCAACGAAGTTATTAGGGGGACGAGCAAACAAGACAAAGATCTTCGGACCAAACTAAAGAAAGAACTTCCAGGAATATTCAACTGGGCCCTCGAGGGTTTCGACAAGCTTAGGAAGCACCAATACTTCCCAGAATCGGATGTTGGCGGGAAAATAAAGGCGCAGTACCGGTTAAGATGTAATCCGCTTAAAGAGTATCTCATTAGTGCATACGAGGAGGGCCCAAAATACGAAGTAATTTCAACACAGAAAGCATTCAATGACTACAGGGATCATTGTAGTAACACAAACACACATCCGGTGGCACAAGGGAAATTTGTTGACGCTGTAAAAGTAGAATTCTCTCGAGTTAGCGTTAAGCGTGCTAATTTGGATAGCACTAGAAAAATGGCGTTCCACTGCTTAAAAGAAAAGGTATGGGAGCAGAACTAAGGATAATTTGGTTAGGCTGGTTAGGGTTCATATTCGAACGTAGGAAACCTAATTTATTTAGGTTTATTAAGACCGATTTTGGTGCCTAACCACCCTAACCAGATTAGTGTTACCACCCTCAAAAAGCATTAATCGTAAATACTATAAAAGAGAAAGTGGTGTTAGCATCGGGGCCCCTGCATTTGTGTCAGTCTCTCAGCTACACGGATCGCCCACGTGACACACAAAACACGGCCCAAAATTTAGGGGTGCCCCCAAGAAATATTATGGATAGAACACAACAGATGACTGCGGGCGAAGTAGCCCTAGAGGCAAACGTAAGCACTAGAACCGTCTACAGGTGGATTGATCGCGGACTTCCTTGCACGAAGTACTCGTCTAGGCTTATCAGGATAAAAAGGTCTGATTTTGACGATTGGAAGAAGGGCCTGTCCAACGTGTCCAAAATGTCGGCAGAAAACTGATACATCACGTTGACCTGAACCAGCATTAGTTTATAATTCTAGGCATGTCACACCATAACAACTGCCTGCGTCTTTTACGCGAAACGCTAGGGCTTACCAGAGCCAAATTCGCTGAGATAATAGGGCTTAGTCCACATTCGGTCAGAATGATCGAGAAAGGCCATATGAAGCTCTCCTAGGACAAAGTCAGTTCGAAAACCGTCCAAACGCCATCCGATCGAACAAGCTTCAAGTCGCCTCCATGGGCTCGAGCGATTTCCCGGGAAAGACTCAAACCCAACCCCACTCCGCCCACGCGATCGCTACGCGAAAGATCGCACTGATAAAAACGCTCGAAAAGCCGTTCCCACTCCGCCCCGGGAATCGCTTCGCCTTCGTTCGCGATCTCAATCCTTTTGAGGCTTCCTTCCTCGCTCAACGACACTCGAACAACGCCACTTGGATCGCCATACTTGAGCGCATTTCCGCAAAGGTTCTGCAGGGCTTGCTCAAGCAGCACTCCATCTGCCTCAATACGAATATCGCCGGCAATCCTTCGCTCTAAGCGCACCCCTCCGGACATCGCCTCGCAATCTTCGACAACGTTTTCCAGCATTTCGCTGACATTCACCGTTTCCAAGCTCAACTCGAGCTTTCCCGCATCCGAGGAAGAAAGCAATGTCAGCTTGTCGACGATCCCGCTGAGACGCGACATTTCGTCAAGAAGATTCGAATACGTAACTTGCTCCTTCGATTCCGGTTCCGCCTCTTTGAGAGCCACCTCCAACTCCATCTTCAAGCGGGCCAAGGGAGTTTTCAATTCGTGCGACGCATCCGCGCTGAATCGCCTTGCTAGATCGAACGACTTCTCCAAGCGAACCGTCATTTCATTGAACATGTCGACAAGACGCTGAAATTCCTTCTCATGCCCAATCCGTTCGACTCGTTTCCCTAGACCTCGCGCCGACAAACCTTCCACCGCAGCAGTCAATCGTTCGACCGGACGAAGCGAACGCGTCGCCACCATCCAAGCGCTCGCAAATGCGATCAGCAAAGCAAGCGGAGCAACCAGATAATAGCTCACTTTCAATCGGTCCAATCGCATATCGAAAGAGTCCACGTCAACTGCGATCGCCAAGTAGCCGTAGTAATTATCGAATACGCCAATCCGCCACCTTCGATCATCCGAGTATTCATCGAAGTAAGACACACCAACCAGCTTCAAGGCAGGGTTTCGAACGCTGATCGGGACGCCGCGTTCGGGAATTCTCGGAGGATTTTCCCGCTTGCGCCGCATTTTCCATTCCTCGAACCACTGCCTTGGATCAACCGCGCCCGGCCATTTCTCGGAAACGTATTCCGTCTTTCCTCGCTGCTCGACCCATATACGATAGGTCGGAGAAGGATTGCCCTCGCCGGCCACAAACGCCAGCGATTCGTCCAACCGCTGCCAATGCGATCGACCTTGCACGCGTTGCAAATTCGTCTGGGCCACATCCAAGACGTATCGATCCAACCCATCCAGGTTGAACCGATAGGTCAGATTCCAAAGCAAAACGCAGGCGCCTAAAACGATTCCTCCCGTAACCGCTCCCGCCATCATCGCCATCTTCGCGCGAAACGAAACGCCCCCTTTCCCAATCACCGTTGCTCATCCTTTCGAGCTCGATAGCCCACCCCGCGAACCGTTTCGATAATTTGAGCCGAAAGATCGCCCCCCAGTTTCTTTCTTAGCTTTTGTATGTAAACATCCACGACATTGGTGCCTGGATCGAAGTGATAATTCCACACATGCTCGCAAATCTGAGCTCTCGAGAAAACTCGGCCCGGAGAACGCATGAAATAGGAAAGCAAAGCGAACTCCCTCGGCGATAATTCGATAAGCGTCTCGCCGACTTTGGCTTCGCGGGACAGCAAATTCAGACTCACAGCACCCACCGACAATATCGATCGAGAATCGCCGCTCGCCCGTCGCGCTACAACATGCAATCGCGCTGCTAGCTCCTCCACGAAAAAGGGCTTCATCATATAGTCATCCGCTCCCAGCTTCAGCCCATCCAAACGCTCGTTCAAACTTCCACGAGCCGTCAACACGATCACTGGTGTCTCGATACGCTTCTCACGCAAATTGCGAAGAATGCTCAACCCATCCCGACCGGGCAGCATAATATCCAGCACCATAGCATCGTACTCGCGTGTTGTCGCCAACGAATAGCCCTCATCTCCGTCCGAACAAAGATCCACTACGAATCCCTCCGCTTCCAATCCCTTTTGGATAAACCCGGAGAGCTTCGCATCATCTTCAACCACCAAAACCTTCATCGCCAGTCAATTAACCAAACCCGATTACCCCGCACTCCGCTACCAAAACCCTGATTATTAACGAAAATTAATATAACCGACAGACCTATCTTAATCTTTCCAGAGTATAGTCTTAGGTAAAGCCATAAGCATTAAGTTTTGGTGATCAGCAAGCGCGGGCGCAGAGCGAAGCAATTCCTTTGCGCCCGCCATTCAGTCGACTAATACTATCCCATACTCCATGACTCGCCTCTTTCTCCTTATTCTTTCAATCCTCCCCATTGTCTCTTCAAGCAGCCACTCCCACCCGGTTGGTGACGACGAATCCATATTCCATCACAGCCACTCCTCCGGCACCCAACCTTTTCTGCTAGCCCAAGCCAGCCCCACCGAACGTCGAGACGACCCCAACATCCAATCCATCGCTGCCAGCTTCCACGCATTCCATCCGCTCGTCCAAACACGGGCCGACAACAATTTTCTCTACGTCGAATCCAACAGTATGCCCGAACATCCCATGATGGTCGGCATCACCGCCTGGCAGCAACAAGTCCCGCTCCCTCAGCCGTACACCGGCGACAATGCCTGGCGCATTCCGCTTGCGCCCAAGCCAGCCGCCAATCCGCTCTCGGCCAAAAGCAATTTCTTCCGCGGCGCCATCGCGCTCGCCGCCAACGGCGTTCCCATTTTCAATCCGATTAAAAACGACGGCAAAACCGATACCTTCCTGGCAGGAGAACTAGACGAATACGGCGGCCACTCCGGTCGAGCCGACGACTACCACTACCACATCGCTCCCCTTCACCTCCAGGAAACGCTCGGCAAGTCCCTTCCCGTCGCCTACGCCCTCGACGGGTATCCCATCTACGGACTCGAGGAGCCGGATGGATCGAAAGTGGAAAAACTGGACGCGTTCAACGGCCACATCGGTCCGGATGGGGACTATCACTACCACGCCACCAAGACCTACCCCTATCTCAACGGCGGTTTTCATGGCGAGGTCGAGAACCGCGATGGCCAAGTACACCCCCAGCCCAGAGCCAAGGGGGTTCGCCCCTACACGCGTCCTCTGCGCCGAGCCAAAATCATAGCATGGGAAGAGCCCAACGAACAGAGCTACTCCATCGAATACACCCTCAATCGCAAATCCCACTTCGTCAATTACACGCTTCTCGACAACGGCAGCGTTCGATTCGATTTCGTCGACGCCCAAGGCAATACCACAACCGAAACCTACGATGGAAAATCCGTTCGCGGCGGAGGCAGCCGCGAAGAGCGCAACAACGGCCGAAACCGGGATCGCCAAGATCGACGTCCACGCGACGAACTAGAACGACAACGAGCCGATTCCTCCGATCGTGGTCCTCGAGGCCCCGATCCCAATGACCCCAATCGCAAGCCTTGGATCGAAGCCCACGCCGCCGAGGTTGACGCAGATAAGGACGGCGAGGTCAGTCGACCCGAACTCATCGCTGAAATCGCCAAGACGCTCCAAACGATGGATACAAACTCAGACAAATCCATCTCCAAAGAAGAAGCGCAAGCCCGGGGGAACCGACTGCCCATGGCCGGCTTCGTCAAAGGGCACTTCGACGAGCTAGACAAAAACAGCGACACGAAAATCTCCTCCAAAGAACTATCCGATTCCTTCCTCCGCATGTACGACCGCCAAGGGCAGAAAAAACGAAAATAGAATCCTCCCATGCGTAAACTTATCCCAGCCCTCGCTCTATTAATCGCACCCTTCTTCGCCGCCGCGAAACCCAACTTCGTCGTCTTTCTCATCGATGATATGGGGTGGCGCGATATGGGATTCTCCGGTAGCGATTTTATCGATACGCCAATAACAGACGAACTCGCAAGCCAAGGCGTTATCTTTAGCCAAGGCTACGCCAGCGCCCCCAACTGCGCCCCGACTCGAGCTTGCCTCATGTCCGGCCAATACACCCCACGCCATGGCGTCTTCACCGTCGTCGATGCTCGACACGAGCCCGGCCTCCCCCATCACAAAGTCGTAGCGGCACATAGCAACGCAGCCCTCGCCACCGAGTCCTACACCATTGCTGAAGCGCTCAAGGACGGCGGATACGCCACCGCCATGTACGGCATGTGGAACCTCGGTCGCGGAAGCTCGGGCCCTGAAACGCCAACCGGTCAAGGCTTCGATTTTTTCAAACAACCCCGTGATCTCGGCTTCGAAAAAGACGCCTACATAAACGATCGCGGCGAGTACCTGACCGATGCCTTCACCAGCGAAGGCATTCGCTTCATCGAAAAGAACAAAACAAAGCCCTTCTTTCTCTATCTAGCCTACCATGCAGTCCATCATCCCTTTGAACCAAAGCCTGGTCTCATCGAGAAGTATCGAAAAAAAGCGGCCCGCAACAAAACATCGGTCAATCCTGAATACGCCGCCACCGTCGAAGCGGTCGATCAGAACATCGGTCGCCTGCAAGCGGCTCTCGAGTCGTTGGGTTTAGATGACAACACCGTAGTATTCTACACATCCGACAATGGAGGCGACCGACGCAACGCTGCTCCACTCAATGGCGGCAAGGGCTCTCTTTTCGAAGGCGGCATTCGAGTGCCCGCAGCAGTCTGGGGCGCAGGTATTCGCGATTCCTATACCAGTAGCACACCCTTTCTCAGCATGGACATCTACCCGACCCTGCTAGAGCTCGCCGGCCTGCCTCAGCCCAAAGATCACATCCTGGATGGTCAGAGTTTCGCCGCTCTACTCACCGGTGGAGACGAGCCTCAACGCGGAGCGCTCTTCTGGCACTTCCCCAGCTACATCGGCAATGGAGCTCCTTCCAGTGCCATCCACGAGGGCAAGTACAAACTCATCGAATACTTCGAAGATCAAAGCATCGCCCTCTTTGATCTCGAACAAGACGTCGGCGAGCGAAAGAACATCGCCAAGCAAAAGCCGAAAATCGCCTCAGAGCTTCACGCCGAGCTGCTCGCTTGGCACGAAGCCACCGGAGCTCCCCGACCAACCTTGAAGAACCCCGCCTACGATCCCAATGCCCGCCCCATTCGCGGACGCGAAAACCGCGGTAAAAGCGGCGGAAACCGGAACCGGAACAACCGACAATAATCACCCGCAGACAATAGAACCGAAAGCAGTTTCCTGTGGATTGCCGAATCTCTCAAAATTCGTGACTCAAAAATCCGACCATGAAATACTACCCCATCGCCATTCTCCTGCTCGCCGCTCCCCTGTTATCGGCCAGCCAGCCGAATATAGTGTTCCTGCTCTCCGACGACCAGGACTGGACCGAGACCTCGGTTCAAATGCATCCAGACCTACCGGACGCCAAGAGCCCACATATCCAAACGCCCAATCTGGAGAAGCTGGCCGCGCAGGGCATGCGTTTCAGCCAGGCTTATGCCCCTGCTCCGGTCTGCGCTCCGACACGTATCAGTTTGCAAACCGGCAAAAGCCCCGCCCAACTTCATTGGACTAAAGCATCGCGGCCCTACACGGCGGCCGACAACTACCCGTTAGTTCCCCCAACCAATATCCGCAGCATCTCCCGCGACGAAATCACCATCGGCGAACGGCTTCAATCCGCCGGCTACGCCACAGCCCACTACGGGAAATGGCACATCATGGGTGGAGGTCCTGAGCGCCATGGATACGACGAAAGCGATGGCGAAACGGGCAATGGCGACGCCGCTCCTCACAAGGGAGACAACCCCGTCGACATCTTCGGAATGGGGAGACGAGCCGCGGCCTTCATGGAGAAAAACGCAAAGGCGAAAAAGCCGTTCTTCATCCAAATGTCGTATCACGCGCTCCACTACCCAGAAAACGCTCGACCCGATACACGCCAGAAATACGAAAAGATCATAACGCGCGGGAATGAGAAATCGATCGGTAGAGCTGCCATCGCCGAGAATCTCGACGAAGGAGTTGGCTTGCTGCTTAAGAAGATCGATCAGCTCGGCATCGCCAACAATACCTACGTTATCTACATGTCCGACAACGGCGGAGGCGGCCGCTCTTCGAATCGCCCTATCAGCGGCGGAAAAGGAGATGTTCGCGAAGGTGGAATACGCGTTCCTATGATCGTCCGCGGTCCCGGCATCGAAGCGAATTCCTGGTCGCACGAAGCGGTGGTCGGCTACGACTTCTACAATACCTTCAGCGAACTCGCCGGTATCGAAAAACCAATGCCAAAGAACACCGAAGGCGGTAGTATCGTCCATCTCTTCCGAGGCGAGGAGCGCCCGGTTAAGCGCCCGCGCGAAGAGCTCGTATTCCACTTCCCCCACTACCAAGGCGACACGCCTCATTCGGCCATTATCGTGGGCGACTACAAGTTGCTACATTACTACGAAAGCGGCGAAGCCAAGCTCTACAATCTCGCCAAAGATCTTAAAGAGAGCCGCGACCTAGCGTCCAAGCAGCCTGAAAAAGCGGACGATCTCAACAAACGACTGTTCGCTTATCTCAATGAGATCAAAGCGGGCTTACCCGTTATCAATTCCCAATACGATTCCACAAAACCGCAAACTGCCAAAAATGGCGGTCGTGGCGAGAACCGCGACCGAGCCAATCGTGGAGGCGGGGGTCGAAACCGAGACGAGCGAAACGCCGATCGAGGCAACCGACCGCGCAATCGCTAAACATTAAACGATACTTGGCTCGGCAACCCTCCGATCAAATCGCCGAAGCGCAGAAAATGGCCCGCGAGATGGTCGAGGCCAACCCCAAGCTGATGGGGGATTAGAGCGGGATGCTACTAATATTTTGTATGCAATCTGTATGCAAACTAGCCTTTTTTCTTCCAGTCTTTGTTAATCAACGTCTTACAAAACTTTTTGGTGTCCTTCCTGAGCACCAAATCCTCATTTAAGTTACTCTAAATCAGTAACTCAACACGAAGACCGAAAACCTCATA
>NHEN01000024.1 GCA_002172625.1 Verrucomicrobiaceae bacterium TMED86
ACCCATTCCCCTCGCCGCTTCGTCGGGTTCCACCGGAATCTTCCGCGCCAGCCTTTTGCTGGCCTTGTGCGTGCTGGTTGCCCGGGCGGAGTTCAGTGCCTACAACGACATCGCCTCTGGACCGGCCACCCATCCCAACACGACATTGTATGCGCCCAACGCAACCAGCAGCGGGTTGATGAAGAACATCGATACCGGTGCGAACACCTCGGCCACTCTCACTGTGACCCAATCTGGCGTGAACTATGAAAGCTCCACGGCTATTCCCTCTGTGGGAACCGATGCGGATAATATCTTCGGCGGCTTCGTCGATTTCAGCAGTGGCAACCCGCACAGTCTTGCGGTCAATGGGACCGACTTCTTCACCTATGGCTTCTCCGGATTGGATGCGGCCAGCAAGTATGAGTTTGCCGGCACAGCCTGCCGCGGCAATTACGACGAACGATGGACACTCGTGCGCATCACGGGAGTGGAGTCCTTCACTCCCGCGCACAGCTCGGGCCTCGGAATCGTCACCGCTGGTTTGGCCGCCAACGAGGTGGCTATCTGGACTGGAGCCAACCACCTCGCCAACCAAGGCTTCGTTGTGCAGTGGACCGACATCGATCCTGGAGCCGACGGAATATTTCAAGTCGAGTCGCGCCAATACACCGGACCAACGCCTGGTGTAGGCACGGGCACCGCCGGGGGATCAAAAGGCTACGCGCTCAATGGCATTCGACTTAAAGAATCATTCATCGTCGGCCAACCGACTGTCATCAACACTCCGGCCTCAAGCATCACGACCTCCGGCGCAAGCATCGGCGGCGAGGTCACTGACATCGGTATCGACACGCCAACGATCACGCTCTACTGGGGCGATGACGATGCCGGCGGCCTTGCGGCGAATTGGGATCAATCAATCTCGCTCGGCCCCAAAAGCGGCGCATTTAACCACGTGCTGAGCGGACTCACCCCAGCACAGGATTATTATTTCCGGGCCTTCGCTCAGAACACCGCCGCCGGAGTCTGGACCTCGCCAACGCAAACTTTTCAAACCCTCGCCCTACCTCCCGCGATCGAAAACATCGCTGCCACAAACCTTCTCGGCACCAGCGCAGAAATCGGAGGCAATGTTACCGTGACCGGAGGCAACCCGCCAGTAGTCACTCTTTTCTATGGCACGGGCGACGGCGACACGAATCCCGGGAACTGGACTGGCTCACTCGACTTGGGCATACAAATCGGCTCAGCGAGCGGTCCTATTTCCGGACTCACTCCAAACACGCAATACTACTTCCGCGCTCGTGCTGTAAATTCCGGAGGAACGGCTTGGGCAAGCTCAACGGCCACATTTACCACTCCTCAGGTAACGCTTGCACAGCTCACAAATCAAACCGCCACTGGCGTCACCGGAATCTCCGCGGTCTTGCGCGGCGAGGTCACCGATGTAGGTTTTGATCCGCCGGCAGTCACCATTTACTACGGTCGCACCGACGGGGGCAACTCCGCCGGCGCGTGGGAATCATTCGTGCAAATTGGAACCCAGAGCGGCGCTTTCAGCCGCTTCGTCGGCAACCTCGCGTCCGAATCAATCTACTACTTCCGTGCGCTCGCCAGTAATGCCGCCGGCGATCAATGGACCACGCCTTCCCTCTCGTTCACCACGCCGGTCTACATTCCACCGACCATCGTGATCAACGAAATCCACTACGATGAAGCCGACAAAACCGTGAATGCCGAATTCATCGAATTGGTTAACGTCAGCGCTTCACCAGTCAGCCTCGTGGGCTGGGAGCTCGAGGGAGGCGTCCGTTACACCTTCGGAGTCGGAGCCTCGATCCCAGCAAACGGTTTCCTCGTCATTGCCGAAGATCCGGCCACGGTGCAGTCGAAATTCGGACAGCCGGGAAGCCTCGGTCCATGGTCGGGAAGTCTGAAGAATAGCGGCGAGACGATTACCTTGAGCGATTCGAATGGTAACGAGATCGACAGAGTTGATTACAAACTTGGATTCCCGTGGCCCACCGTCGGTGATTCCATCAGCAACGTCAGCCCATCGATCCAACTCATCAATCCCGGGTTTGACAACGAAGTCGGGGGCACCTGGCGATCGGCTGCGCCTACGCCGGGATTACAAAATTCGACCTTCGCATCAAACGCACCACCAAGCATCCGTCAGGTTGACTATGCCCCCATCGGCCGCGTCATGGAGACAGACAAGACAATCCTGCCGGGCGAAGAGGTCCGCATCACCGCCAAGGTCACCGACCCCGATGGCGTGGAAAGCGTCAGCCTCGACTACCAGCTGGTGAACCCCGGCGACTACATTGACATCGACGACCCACGTTACAATTCGGATTGGACCACCCTGACACTGAACGATAACGGCACCAGCGGCGACGAGTTTGCCGGCGATGACATTTATTCTGGTGCGATCCCCGCTGCACTCAACACGCATCGTCGCATGATCCGCTTCCGCATCGAGGCCACCGACACCGCAGCCAACAACCACCAGGTGCCTTACCCCGACGACCCGGTTCCAAACTTCGCTTACTTCGTCTACGGAACGATGCCAACTTGGACCGCGAGCGATCGCCCCGGCGTCTCACCTTCGGTCACTTACGATTTTTCAACAATGGAACCGGTTGCGGTTTACCAACTACTGACAACGAGAAGCGACCACGAAGATTCGCAGCACATTCCAAGCTCGACCAGCGGAACCTACGGTGGAAGTGATTACCTCTGGGATGGCGCTCTCGTTTATGAAGGCAAGGTTTACGATCATATCCGTTACCGCGCACGGGGCGGTGTTTGGAGATACGCCATGGGGAAAAACATGTGGAAATTCGACTTTAACCGTGGCCACCGATTTGCGGCGCGGGATGATCAGGGGAAAAAATACAAGGCCGAGTGGAACAAGCTCAATTTCTCCGCTCTGATCACCCAAGGTAACTTTGGCCAACGCGGCGAACAGGGTTTATTCGAAGGTGCTGGCTTTAAAAACCACAACCTCGCCGGCACCCCTGCCCCGCTGACCAACTACGCCCATTTCCGCATCATCGAAAGCGCGGATGAAAACGGCACCGACCAGTTCAATAGTGATTTCCAAGGTCTCTACATGGCGATCGAACAACTCGACGGCCAGTTCACCAAACAACACGACCTGCCCGATGGCTACCTCTGGAAGATCGAGGGGAACAACAATCAAAACCCGCCCAACAATCAGGGATCGTATCTCGAGTCATCGCTGCCCAACGGAGACGTTGATGATTTTATCGCCGGTTACCGAAACGGCTCGCCCACCGCACAATGGTGGCACGACCATCTCGACTTGGACAGCTACTATAACTTCCGCGCCAGCGCCACCTGGGTGCACGACTACGACATCCACGCCGGCAAAAATTATTTCTTCTTCCACAACCCGGAGACTGACAAGTGGCAGGTGGTCAACTGGGACCTCGATCTTACTTGGACTACTCCCTATCGCAACGATCCCGGCGGACCTCTCCGAGACGACGTCCTCGCCATTCCTGAGTTCCAACTCGGATACCGTAACCAGGTCCGACACTTGCAGGACCTGCTTCACAATAGCGAACAACAAGGGATGCTCCTCGACGAGATCGCCCACTGGGTCCACACCCCCGGCCAACCTTCATTGGTCGATGCCGACCGCGCGATGTGGGATTACAACCCAATCCTGGTCTCGGGTCTGGTCAACGGCTCCAAAGCCGGTCACGGGCGTTTTTACAATGCCGCGACAACTCCAGCGGACAGCTTTCCCGGAATGGTCGCCAAGCTGAAATCTTATGTCTCAGGCCGCGAGTCGTTTATGACATCCACCTACCTGAACGCCGACGAAGCGAACATCCCAACCCGCCCGACGATCACCTACACCGGAGCAGCCGGATTCCCCACCAGCGGACTCAGCTTCACCTCATCATCCTTCAGCGGCTCGGGCGGAGCCACCTTCACCGCCCAGCAATGGCGCATCGCCGAGGTCACATTGCCCGAAGACCCACGATTCGATCCGACTGATCCGGCTTACGATCACTACCTCGAACGCAAATACGAAATCGAGGCCGACTGGGAGTCCGGCGACATCCCGACCACTGACTACGCAGCCACCATCCCGCCCGTCGCCGTGCGCCCCGGCAACCTCTATCGCGTACGCACCAAGATGAGGGATTCGCTGGGACGATGGAGCCACTGGTCACAACCGGTCGAGTTCACGGCTTCGCAACCTGACATTTCCGACTTCACCGACCACCTGCGCCTCACCGAAATCATGTATCACCCGGCTGAGCCAACCGGACCGGAGGCCACGGTCTCCACCAATCGAGACGACTACGAATATATCGAACTGAAAAACGTCGGCAGCAGCTCGCTCGATCTGCGCAACGTCCGATTTACCAAGGGTGTCGATTTCGACTTTGACGGGAGCGCGGTCGAGACTCTCGGGGCTGGCGAGTATGTCCTGGTCGTGAAAAACATCGCGGCCTTTGAAGCTCGCTACGGCACGGGCTTGCCCATCGCAGGTGAGTTCGACGGAAACAACCTGAGTAATGGCGGGGAACAATTGAAACTCTCGTTCGGTGCCGGAATCGCGATCCACGATATCGACGAATATGATGACAAGGGTCCGTGGCCAATTGCGGCTGATGGCAGCGGTCCAAGCCTGACCTTGATCGACCCTGATTCCATCCCCGGACCGGATCATAACCTCGCTACAAACTGGCGTGCCAGCTCGGCGACCGGCGGCAGCCCCGGCTCGGATGAAGCAGGAACGGACTACAGCGATTGGCGCAGCGCGAATGGAATTATCGATGATCTCGGTGACGGAGACGGCGATGACATCCCCAACCTTCTCGAATTCGCCCTGGCAAGTGACCACACCTCACCGAGTTCCTCCGATCTTCCTACGGCGCAGATCGAATCGGTCAATATCGGCGGTGTCGATAGAGACTACCTAACTCTGACCTTCCGCCATCGCCCGGGAGCGACTGACCTAAGCTACCTCGTCGAGTTCTCTGACAATTTGAACAGCTGGACCGCCAATGGCGTATTCGTCCGCTCTGCCCCGGCAGAAGAAGGCGTCACTCTGGAAACCTGGCGCTCGGCCCTCCCCGCGACTGAAAAGGACCGCAACTACGGGCGCCTGCGAGTCGAATTGCAATAGCCGACACTGTTTGTCTGATTTTTTCCCAGCCGCAGCGACAGCCGGCGAACAGACAATCGAGAACAACCGTCAACCCGGCCTTTTAAGGCCGACTCGCTCCCCTCGCCCTCCTTTCATCCCAATAAGGGATGAAAAAATCTAACAACACTTAAGCTCGATATCGATTGATTCAATGTCTCTCTAATTATATTCAATGTTCAAAGAAGCTGTCTGCAGACTATTCTTGAAACCACTCCAGACCGATGAAATTGAAACCCTCGCAGCTAGCGCAATCGCCCTACTTTTATCGGACTACCAGTTCGATCTGGCTGCCGGTTACGGGGGCACCTGTTAAAAACATCCCAGCATTCACTCGGCATGACTGATCCGGCCCTACGCCCGAGCGACTGGATGGGTTTTGGCTACCTTCTGATGGGACTACTAACCACTACGGCAGGCATTTTACTCGCGCTGTCGAGCCATCTTCTCTTTTGGCTCACAGGGCAGATCTTCATTTCGATTGCATTCATTCAGTGGTTTTCAATGTTACATGAGTGCGGACATGGCACTCTCTTTCGTCGACGCCTTCCAAACCAAATCGTGGGGCAACTTGCGGGTTTCTTCGCGCTGATTCCCTTCCTTTCGTGGAAACGGGTGCATGCCCTGCATCACCGGTGGACCGGCTGGCAGGATATCGATCCAACGACTGAGCAACTCGCGCACAAACCGACCAACCGCGCCCTACTGGGCTTGGCTAACTTCTGCTGGCGCTGGTGGATCCCTCTTTTCTCGGTGGTCTATCGATGGGAAAACTACTGGAATCTACCTCGATTGCGGAAGCGGCTGCAGGCTCGGGCAGTCTGGATCGGACTGACTGTCAATGTGCTGCTGCTTCTTGCGATCTATTCTGCGACGCTCCTCTACTTCGGTCCCTGGGCCGTTCTTAAGTTAACCGGAGTCGGTTTGCTTGGTGGGCTAATCTTCCAGGATATTTTTCTCCTCAGTCAACACACCCATGTGCCCCAGGAACAGAGCAAGGGTCGCGAGGTCAAGCCCTTCCCTCCTCTAGAGCAGGAAGTCTTCACGCGTTCCTTAAAATTTCCGGAATGGTTTTCGCGACTGGTGCTCATCGAGTCTGATGCACACGAATTGCACCACGTTTATCCCTTTCTTCCCGGTTACCGCCTGCATCGTGTTTCGGATGATGAGTCCAATGAAATACACTGGCTCAGGTGGGCCCTCGCCGTCCGCCGCATCCCTGCGGAAGTCTTTCTTTACCAAAACCGAAGCGAGACTGGTTTCGACATCTAATACAATACTGTGAATCCTTGGAACTGTACTTTCTTTCTGCTCGCGACCTTCACCTTGGCCGGGGTGGCACAGGTGATTTGGCTTAAATCAAAATGCTTGAGACGATGCGCCACCCCGATCGATGGCGGAAAGACCTTTCGCGGCCGCCGGCTCTTCGGAGAGAACAAGACCTGGCGTGGATTCATGGTCATGACACCTGCCGCCGGACTTGCTTTTTGGGGGCTGGCTTCAGCGATTCAGGCGAGCCACGGGACTCTAGAAGAAGCCGGCCTCTGGGGTCTGTCCCCGACAATGTATGCCTTGCTCGGACTGTGGTGTGGATTCGGATTTATGGCCGGCGAATTGCCTAACTCCTTCCTCAAGCGTCAACTGGGCATCAAACCCGGGGAAATGGCGGGCGGTCCCATTTCACGGTGGGCTCTCTTTATCCTGGACCGCTGTGATTCCATTCTCGGACTCTTACTAGCCCTGAGCATCTTCGTTCCTACGAGCTGGGAGATTTGGGTCGGAATGCTTTTGATTGGTGCCGGAATTCACTGGCTCTTCAACGTGGTCCTTTACCTTATGCGAGTGAAATCGCGCCCCGCGTGATCATGAAAACCCTTTCTTCCAATCCCGCCGACAGGCAAACCAGTTCAATGATCTTTGCCGTTTCGATGCATAGCGAAAGGTCTGCGCTGCAAAACCAGATTGGAGGAAAGGCTCAAGGACTGCTGCGAATGCAAGAGCTCGGACTCCGTGTCCCGACTGGATTTTTCGTCACCGCGGATGCTTTTGAGCGATTCCTTGATCAGGGTGACTTGAGGTCGGAGGTCACCCGCGCTTTGGAGGAGCTCCATTTGGACGAGCCTAACAGCTTTGAGCAAGTGAGCCGGAAGATTGAGTCGCTGGTGATGAACTCCCCCCTACCGGACGAGGTATGGGCGCAGATCGTCGCAATCCGCGACCGCGAAATGAATGAGGAAACCTTGATCGTCCGGAGTTCGGCGGTGGGCGAAGATGGAGAGGAAGCCTCTTTTGCCGGTCAACTCGACTCGCTCTATCCGGTCGCGGGTGACGAAGGCCTGTGTCAGGCTATTCTACAGTGCTGGGCGTCTTACTGGTCGGGGCGTTCCTTATTCTATCAGAAGAGCGGCAAGGGACTCCTGAAAGGAATGGGTATCGCCATCCAATCCCTGGTGCCCGCAGCAGTGGCAGGAGTATTGTTCACACGCGACAGTAGAACCAGTGGTGATAGCGCAAGTGACCGGATGTATGGTGAATACTGTCACGGACACGGCGGAGATCTGGTTGCCGGGAAGATCAACCCCGGCAGCTTTGTCATTGAGAAGGAAAAAGGAAAAGGACGAATCGAGTCCCCACCTGAAGAGGGTCATAGCGACGCGATGGACACGCTCTTGCAAGAAAGTCTACCCGAATTGGGACGCCAGTCGCTGATTCTTGAAGCGAAGCTTGGCGGTCCACAGGACATCGAGTTCGTCATCGATGCCAAAGGAGTTCTCTTCTTTGTGCAATCCCGGGCCGTGACCGTCCCGCTGGGCGAACCCGAATCCACTACGAGTATCGAAGCCGGACGCCAGGTAATTTGGTCAAACGCTAATGTGAACGAGAACTTCCCGAATCCGATTTGCCCTCTTCTTTATTCAATCGCATCCGAGGGATACTATCACTACTTTCGAAACCTAGCCCTGGGGTTTGGCATTTCACCGCATCGTCTCGATGCAGTCGAGGGATCCCTGCGTGGGATCATCGGGATGCACGGTGCGCGGATGTATTATAATCTTACTGCCGTGCATGGTGTCTTGAAATGTACGCCCGCCGGGCCTCGGATGGTCGACTACTTCAATCGCTTTATCGGCACCGAGGGAGACGCTCACTCTTCCCAAACTCAGCCCAGGAGAAGCTGGTTCGAGGTGCCGACCATCGGATGTAAGACCGCGTGGAAGTATCTCTTTATACGCCGACGAATCGAGTGCTTCGAAAATACCGTGGCGCACTTCTGCGAAGAGTCTTCCAACACAAATCTTGAGCAGCGAAATCTCGTCGGTTTGCTCGGAGATCTGCGAGGATTTCTCAGCATTCGATTTCATCAGTGGAACAATGCCGCCCTTGCCGACACTGCCGCGATGGTCACCTATGGCTTGCTGGGAAGCTTTCTTCGGCGGGCCTTTCCCGAGTCCAAGGACGCAGGCTTGCAAAATTCACTCATGAAAGGGATACCGGGCTTGGTCAGCGGCATCCCGCCGCTTCGGCTTTGGGAAATCTCCCGCCAGATTCGTGCCGATTCTCGTCTCTTGAAATTATTTCAAACCGGGACTGACGAAGAGGTTCTCCTGCGGATGCATACAGCTCCGTCCTTCAAGGATTTCCAGGCGACGATCGACGAATACTTGCGCGATTGGGGCTTCCGCTTTTCGGGCGAACTCATGCTCACCGTGCCAGCGCTCGACGAACAACCTCTCGCTCTTATTGGCTGGTTGCGGAGTTACTGCGACGTCGAGGGCGAGTCACCGGCCGAGGCCCTGCATCGCCAGGCCGCAGACAGGGATACTCATAAGGCTGATTTGATAACCGGACTCAAGAAGGCCAAAGCATGGTGGTCTCCCCGGAGAGCGATGGATATCGTGTGGTTCCGCTTGCTTGTTCGCGCCGCTCCCGCCTCGATCCGCTACCGAGAACGAGTGCGTCTCAAGCAAGCACAGCTCTATAACCGCTGTCGCCAAATCGCCTTGGCAGCGGGCACCCGCCTCGTGGAAGCCGGGCGACTCGAACAACGGGAGGATGTCTTCTTTCTCACCTGGCAGGAACTAGAGCAGTTCCTTGGAGGAACCGGCATGTTTCTCGACTCTCTCGGCGAGCTCGTGAGTTCGAGGAAATCGGAGCACACACGTTTGAGCAAGCAAGAGCCGCCTGATCAATTTTCGCTTCCAGAAGGTGAATTTTACGACCCCTCGCGAGCAGATGCTCCTGACATCTCCGTTGACGTAGAGGACTCCACTCAAATCCTGAAAGGAACGAGTGCGTGTGGCGGTGAAGTGGCAGGCAGAGCAGTAGTGCTAAACGACCTTTCCGGATCGGATCAGATCCGCGCGGGGGACGTGCTGGTGACAAAGCAAACCGATCCCGGATGGGGGCCGGTCTTCTTCCTGATCAAGGGGCTGGTTCTCGAGCGAGGTGGAATGCTTTCGCACGGCGCAATCATCGCACGAGAGTATGGCATCCCGGCAGTGGTCGGGGTCAGGGGAGCAACGGAACGCATCGTCTCCGGTCAACGGGTGCTGGTGAAAGCAGATCAAGGACATGTCGAACTCCTCTAACAACAGACTCAGGGACTACGTAGCCGAGAGGTTGCCGCCGGGGCAGTTTGTGCCTCTGCCTCTGGTGCTTCTGCTAGCCAGCTTGGTCGGCGGACGCGAAATTCACCTCGGAGGACTCGCCTTGCAGCTCGGACTGGCCCTCTCGTGGATCTTCCAATTCCGACTTTGGGATGACCTGCATGACCTTGAGCGAGATCGCAAGCAGCACCCTCATCGGGTTCTTGTGAGGACGCAGTCGCTTGCGCAGTTTCGTTGGGTGGCGGGACTTGTCTCCCTTGGTAATTTCGTGGCAGCCGGATTTCTCCTATCGTGGACCATCGCTTTCACGATCCTCTTACCGCTCAATTTGATACTGGCTGCATTATACCGGATAGGCGGAATCCCGCGGCTGCTGCACGCTCAGATTGTCCTCATTAAATACCCGGGGTTCGTCCTGATGCTGAGCGGTGGTATTGCTGGACTATCAGCAGAAACCGGCATCGCAATACTTCTGATTCACTTCACCTTTGCGGTTTACGAATTGTTGCATGACTCTTCTCTAAGGACAGAAAAGCAGGGAGAGACAACCCTCTTTATTAATGCCCTTGCTCTGGGCTCAGTGTGGTTTCTTGTAGCAGGTTGGACCGCCTTCACCCATCCCATTGCCGCGATGGGACTCACTTGCCTGGCCGTGGCCGCTTGCTTCTTATTGTCTCGATTGTGGAGGCCCGGGGCCACCAATCATCTCCGAGTTTTCTTCCCGGCTATTCTCCAACTAGCAGTGCTTACTTTTCTCTCTTGATCATGAATGCAAACCCCTACCTCTCTCAAGCTGACGAAGAGTCAGAACGCTTCGAAATTGTTCCCTGCCTTTCCTGTGGGGCAACGGCCATCCGTGAATTTATCTTCGCGGAAGACGACCTCACCGGCAAGCCCGGCAGGTTTCGTTTCGTAACATGCAACTCCTGCGGGCTCGCCTATCAGAGCCCCCGCCTGACGGTGGAACACATCAAGGAATTTTACGACGACGAATATATCGCCCACCGACGCAAAAAAACCGGCGGATGGTTGGCTCCTCTTCTAAGCTGGGTCCTCGATGGCGTGGAACGACGAAAAGAGCGGCTGGCTCGGCGATATGCGGAGATTGGATCGACTACCGAAGTGCTCGATGTCGGTTGCGGCGCGGGAGGCTTCCTTCGACGGCTACGCGAAGGCCCCGGAGCAAAAACCACCGGACTGGATTTTAAAGACCTCTCCGACCACCCCTCCCTATCTGGAAGCCAGTTTCACTGCGGACTATTTTACGAACACGACTTCGAGGGGAAACGCTTCGACCTGATCACGATGTGGCATTTTCTGGAGCATGACTACGACCCGGCTCGCTCGATGGCAACAGCTTGTGAACGCTTGACGGATGACGGTCAACTTATCATCGAAGTGCCGCGACTGGACAGCAGGACCGCCAGCTGGTTCGGCGACCGCTGGCCCGGACTACAGGCTCCCCAACACACGATTCTTTTTGACCGCGAACACTTTGAGCAAATGGCGGAGTCGGCCGGCCTAGAGGTCGTGGAATATCTTCCCTACGGAGCCTTCCCAGCATACTACTACCTGTTTAGCGGAGTCGCATTCAAGTTATTGCGAGGACGAGGCCTGAATGTTCGACGAGCCCTGATGCCCTATCTCCTTGGACAGGTCTTGCTTTTCCCCGTGATGCTTTTTGAGCGAAAGCTCAACCTCGCCATGCAAACCATCATCTGCCGAAAAGCATCATGAAAGAGGACACACTCGACCGCGCCCGCCAGTTCGTTTTTATCATCGTGACGATGGGAGTCATGCTGGTCTTCGACGTGGTGCTACTACTGGTTGCCATCCTGACCTTATTTCAGGCGCGCCGGTTCTATGCTGAAGTGATGGTGCGAAGCCTGAGCCGGTTTGTCCTCTTCATGGCGCGAATTCGCATCGAAGAGCGCGGGCGACCGACATCAACGAAAGCCGTTTTCTATATGCCCAACCACCCCTCGATGCTGGATGTCTTTATGCTCACCGCGATGGGACTCCCCCGGACCCGATACTTCATGAGCTCGAGTGTTTGGACCTACCTCCCTTTCGCCTTCGCCTCCTGGATGATGGGAGTCTTCTTCACCCCACCCCAAAGTAAAACCGCGGCTCGTGCACGCTGCTTCGAGCGCGCCAAAAATTATCTACTCTCCAGCGGAGAATCTGTCCTTGGGACTCCCGAAGGCCGCATTAATCGGGATGGCTTAGGCCCCTTCAATCGTGGCGTGTTTCATCTTGCGACCCAACTTCAAATCCCCATCGTTCCGATTTGCATTCTCTTTCCTCCAGAAGCCAATTTAAAACTCTTCTTTGCACGGAAACCGACAGTGGTGTCGGTCAATCTCCTACCGGAAATAGAAACCGCCGCCTGGCAGGCCGACGAAATAAACATTCACAAAGAACAGGTGCGAGAAGTGTTTCAACGATTCATCGGGGAGCATTCCGAAACCGCATATGCCTCTTCGTCTCAAGCCTCGGCCAATCAACAAATCCATCAAGGATCACGATGATACCACCCCGTTTCTCCCACCTCATCGAACTGCTTGAGCACCGTGCCCAAGAGCAACCGGATGCGCTTGCACTCGGATTTCTGAAGAATGATGTCCGCCCCGGCTCACGCCTGAGCTACGCAGAACTGGCAAACCGGTCCGCCTCTCTTTCGGCCCGGCTGCAGTCGCTTGCCGCACCAGGCGCGCGGGCCTTACTCATCCTCCCCACCGGACTGGATTTCGTCGTTGCTTTCTTCGCCTGCCTCCGGGCGGGCGTGATTGCCGTTCCCGTGCCTGCCCCCCATCCGGCTCGTATCAACAGGTCGATCGGGCGCCTGCAGGCCATTGCCGCTGATGCCGACGCGACCGTAATCATCTCAGACGCATCCCTCCGCCACGCAAGGAATGGCTTTCGCGAACAGTATCCCACTCTATGCGACGCCCAATGGATCGAGGTCAATGGGAGCATTGAAGATGACGCAACTTCCCCCCGATCGATCGTAAAATGCGATACCTCCTTTTTGCAGTATACCTCCGGATCGACCGCTGACCCGCGCGGAGTAATGGTCACTCACGAGAACTTGCTGAGCAACCTCGAAGCCATTGAAGAACGGGTCAACAATCATGAAAAAAGCGTCTCAGTGTGTTGGCTCCCACCGTTCCACGACATGGGCCTGATAGGCGGAATCCTTCAGCCAATCTATGGTGGCTATCCGGGCTGGTTGATGACTCCGGCAAGTTTCCTGCAACAGCCCATTCGCTGGTTACAGGCAATCTCGTCATTGCAGGCAACCTTTAGTGGCGGACCCGACTTCGCCTATGACTTGTGTGTGCGACGAATCACCCCGGAGCAACGATCTACCCTCGACCTGAGCAGCTGGGAATATGCCTTCAATGGAGCCGAGCCAGTAAGAAAGAAAACCATGATCGAATTCTCTCGCGCCTTTGAAGACTCAGGATTTCGTCGCAGGGCATGGCGCCCTGTCTACGGATTGGCGGAAGCGACGCTCATGGTCGCAGGAGGTGGTCCCGGGGCGGACTATCACACGCGACAGCTCGCGGCGGAGGCTCTCGAAGATCATCGTATTGAAGAATGCCTTGATGAGCAACGAGGAGTGACAGCCGTGGGCTGTGGTCCACCGGTGAAGAATACCGCGGTTCTCGTGGTTCATCCGGAGACACGGGTCGAATGCTCGCTTGGAGAGGTCGGAGAACTTTGGGTAAGAGGCCCTGGCATCGCTCGCGGATACTGGGGAAAAACGACCCCGGTCTTCGAAGGACATGTTGTGAATTCCGAAGGCTCTTCCTTTTTGCGCACCGGAGATCTGGGGTTCGTGACTGATGGAGAGATCTATATCACGGGACGGCTAAAGGACTTGATCATCATTCGCGGGCGAAAGCTCTATCCCCAGGATATCGAACTCACGGTGGAGACAAGCCATCCAAAGATTCGACCGCATGCCTGTGCCGCATTTTCCATCGTCGCTGAGGGTTTGGAATCCGTTGCGGTCGCGGTGGAAATTGAACGGACCTCCTCCGATGATGACACCTTGCCAGAGAAGGTAACTCGCGCCATCCGTCAAGCGGTAAGCGAAACTCACGAAGTGGGACTTGCCCAGGTGACGCTCCTGCGGCCGGGATCACTCCCTCGAACTACCAGCGGAAAAATCCGCCGAAGCGCCCTTAAAAAGAGCTTACCTCTTTCGAACAAAGCTCTTTCGACATCCAACGCATCATGAAACGGGAGGAATTGGAAGCTCAGCTATGCATGCTGGCCACACCACGCTTGATGGAAGCGACAAGCGATCTCGACCCTGAAGTTACGCTCACCTCTTACGGCCTCGATTCCGTTGCCGCTGTCGAGTTGACCGTTGCCTTGGAGGATTGGTCGGGCCGCCGCATCCCTGTCGATCTCCTCTACGAATGCCCCTCGATTCGAGCGCTTGCTGATTTTTTTGAAGATGGAAAAAGCAACAATGTCGAGTTGAGGGACACGATGCTTGCTGACAGCATCCTCCCATCATCCATTCAGCCACAGCCAAATGACGGGCGTGCGGAGCCACCCTACGTCGTGCTATTGACGGGCGCGACCGGCTTTGTCGGGACGTGGACCCTCGACGCGCTCTTACGACAAACCAAGGCGAGGATCGTCTGCTTGGTGCGTTGTGAAAATAGCTCGGAGGGGCTGCAACGTCTTCACAAATCCCGCCAACGATTCGGCCTTCCTCCCGCGGATTTGAAACGTGTCACCGTTGAACCCGGCGACCTTCAACGGGAAGGGATCGGACTGACTACCGAACGACTCGATCAATTGGCAGACTCTGTCGATACGATCTGCCATTGCGCGGCGGAAGTGAATTGGGTGGCCGGATACGCGGCCCTTCGCGACACCAATGTGCACGCGGTCCGGCACCTTCTTGCGCTCGCTTGCAGGGGGAAGACAGCCGCCTTCGTGTTCCTTTCCTCTCTGGCAACATGCTACTCAACCAGCGCTCCGGAAATTGTGCCTGAGAACACAATGCCTGCTAATCATTTTGAAGGCCTCCACTTCGGATACGCCCAGTCCAAGGCTGTAGCAGAAACCCTGGTGCGTGAAGCAGGGAGTCGCGGTCTGCCGGTCACCATTCTTCGCCCCTCACTCATCACTGGCGATAGCTACTCGGGGCACGGCAATAGCGACGACTTCGTCTCTCTGCTCTTGAAGGGATGTCTTGAAATGGGATCTGCACCCGACCTCGACTGGCTCATGGACTTCTGCCCCGTCGATCACATGGCGGAAGTAATTGCAGGCACCGTGCTCTCTCCCTCTATTTCGACCCGCGTGCTACACGTATTAAATCCCTGCAAGCGACACTGGCGGGAAGCAGCGCTCTGGATGATCCTTTCCGGCTATCCATTGCGCCTCGAGCCCTACGCCCAATGGCTGAGCAAGCTCAACGCAGCTTGCACCAATTCCCACTTCGCCCTACGCCCCTTGCGGAGCTTCTTCGCCGAGCCGGTTTCGGGGCAAGGCGGTCTAACCATCCCGGAATTACTTGAAGAAAATCGACGCTCGCAGGCCACCACGACACAGACCGCAAAAGTCCTGCCCGAATTACATATTAATCCGTGCCCACGCTTGGGCGGCCACTTGCTGAACCGATACTTCTCATCATTGATCGCCGAGGGCTTTCTCCAAGCTCCTTCCGGCGGCATGTGGGAACAACTCGCTCGGCCCCAGGATATCCTGCCAGCCGAATTTCTTAAAACAATCGCCGAATCAGCAGCTGACCGTCAGATCGCTCACCTGGATGGCGTCGATTGCATCGACCAAGGCTCCGATCACGGAATCATTACCGAGATGACCGCCTGGGGGTGCCACCGTGTTAGAGGCTTATTTCGCCACCGCATTCAAGCTTCCGATACGACCGGCCAAGAGTGGACCAATAATATTATGATCAAGTTGAAACCCCTCGATCAGGAAGTCCTGGACGTGGGGTGCAGAGTGGCGGAATTGTGTCATGACGAACTCGGGCGGGCCTACACCAACTTCCGGTCCCGTCTCGAATTCAATGGCTGCGATCGTCGCGAACTCGCGATCTATCAATTGGCCGACGAGAGGATGCTCTACCACATGCCGAAATGCCATGGAGTGTGGCTCGATGACCAACGCGGGGTTCGAGCTCTGGCCTTGGAATGCCTCGATGGATTAGTGCTCATGGACTCCGTGAATCGTCCCGACGATTGGACGCCCCCGGCCATTGACGCGACGATCCGGGGGCTCGCCGCTTTGCACGCGACATGGGAAGGTCGCCGCGATGAATTGCAGGACAAGGAGTGGATGCCGCCAGATCTCTCGGTAAACGACGTAGTGGAAATGACTCCTCTTTGGCGCTGTCTGGCGAACTACGCGAAGCCCGTCTTTGGTGAAGAAGTCCATGCCGCACAAACCCGGATTATCGACGAGCTTGCAGACTGGTGGCCGGGACTTCAGACCCATTACCGCACTCTAGTGCACAAGGACTTTAATCCCCGAAATCTCGGACTTCGTGAAGAGGCGGACGGTCTTCGCTTATGCGTCTATGATTGGGAACTGGCAGCCTGGGGCGCGCCGCAGCGGGATCTTGCCGAGTTTCTCTGTTTTGTCCTCAAACCCGACACCCCGGCGGAAGAGATCGATCACTGGATCAACCTGCACCGCACCAGCCTCGAGACCGAGATCGGTGAGCCCATTGATTCCAATGATTGGCAGGAGGGCCTCCAGCTTTCACTCCGATCCTTCATGCTCGAACGACTTCCCTTCTACGTTTTGGTCAACAGGTTTCGTCCGCAACATTTTCTGCCCAGGGTAGTCCGTTGCTGGAATCACCTCTACCAGCATGTCGGCGTCCTCCCTTCTCAGGTCACCAGAGGAACCATCGACAATGCCACCACACTCCAAAACTCATGAATGCCTCTCCCGCACGCTATGCTGAGCAAAGGTGATCGGGAAAAGCTGGAGGACTATAGAGATCCCTCCACCTTCTATACTTTTCCGGTTGAGCATGGTTTGAGTGTCTTCGGCGTGTGAGGCGGAAGGCTCGTTGCCGTGTCCGGTGCTAAGATGGAATCTTACTCCGGATTTTTGATAAGGGAAAGCTGTTGGTGATCTACCCAAAAATCTCCGTAACCGGACCGGCCTCCTCCTTGTCGGGGCCAGCCATGCGGAAGGGGCGATTACTGGGAGACTTGATGACTTTGGTGTGATCGATCCCCAAGCTAAAGGCGATGGTGGAATTCAGCTCGTGGAAGGTGACGGGATTTTCGATCACCTTGCGGGCGTGTTCGTCGGTCTTTCCGTAAGTGATCCCGCCTTTCACTCCGCCCCCGGCGAGGAGACTGGTAAACGCCCCGGGGTGGTGGCTTCGTCCGTTGCGATGCTCTTTCTGAATCTCCGGCGTCCGGCCAAATTCCGTCGTCAACACAACGAGGGTGGATTCCAAGAGACCGCGCTCTTTGAGGTCGGTAATGAGAGAGCTATAGGCTGAGTCGAGCAACTGACAGCGGGCTTGCACTCCGGTGAAGTTGTCGTAGTGGGTATCCCACTCTCCGAGGGTAACCTCGACAAATCGCACGCCGTGTTCAACGAGTCTTCGCGCGAGGAGACAACCTTGCCCGAAGGAATGACGACCGTATCGATTTCGAAGAGCGGGCTTCTCCTTGGTCAAATCGAAGGCGGCGAGATCTTCGCTCTTCATGACGCGCACCGCTTCATCGAAGAGAGTTTCGAAATTTTTGGCATTCGGCGAGGGATTCTCTTGATGGAAGCGCTTATTCACGGCATCAGCCAGACTAAGGCGACGTTCAAAATCCTCTTCACTCACGGAAGGGTGCCGACTGGTTCCTTCTAATCCCTTCTCAGGATTGGTGACAACGGCCGGCGCGAATTTCGCTCCCATCCAACCAGCGCCAATCATATTGGCGGGACTGTTCACCGCGATGTATCCAGGCAGGGTATTATTTTCAGAGCCCTTCATTCGCGTGACCCAACTCCCAACTGCAGGATGAACGATGGTGCCCAGCTGATTGTAGCCCTTGTGGAGAAGATAGCTGGCCTGGTCGTGATCGCCCTGCTTCGACTGCATCGATTGAATGGTGCAGACATCCCGCATCACCTTTGCCGTCTCGGGAAGATAGCTTGCGATCTGAAGTCCGTCGGCGGTCGTCGGAATTCCTTTCACCGGTCCCTGAACATCCTGACCGGGTTTGAGGTCGAAGGTGTCGAGGTGACTCATGCCGCCTGCCATGTTGAGGAAAATGACATTGGTGGCAGGATTTTTCCGCCGTGCCGCTACTTTCTCACCAAAGGCTTGCGAAGCCAGACTTCCTCCAAGCATGGGTGCCAAACTGACACCGAGAAACTTGCGGGAGGCATCACGAAGAAATTCACGACGGGAGAATTCGTCGCCGAAGTTGGAAGTTGGATTCATTAGTAAATAAAGAGAAATTCAGGGGTGCAGACGAGAGCGGAAACAATATTGGCAAATCCCTTCCCCTCCCCATCGTCGAGTTCCTTGGCGCACAAGGCTCGCTCTTCGTCGGTGGGTTGGCGAGTCAGAACGGATTGAAAAAGAAGAGCTCCCTTTTCCGCATTCGTTTCCTTTCTGTGGAGGATTTTTCGAATCGCGATACCTTTTGGAGTAGTCACTATTTTTTGGGTGGCTCCGTTGAGCATTTGGAGGGTCTGGGTAAGGCTGCCTTCGTTGGTGGCTCCGTCGATGCTAATTCGATCGGACTGACCAAACTTCTGAAGGAAATGATTGGGCAAGGCCGGGCTCGGCAATTCGGAGGCCCGGGCGATTCCTTGAATCGCAGAAGTCATGAGGCGGCCGTGTCCCGCGATGTAGGTCGGCGGTCGTGGTGCGGGTGCTTTGGGCCCGGTCCCATCGCGCGCTTCCCTGTATTTCATAATGACCCACTCCTGGTATTCCTTGATCGTCTTGAAGGAGTGGACCTTTTTGATGATGTCCTCAAGGCGGCCAATGTAGCGGCCGTGAATGTAGAGAAGCTCCATGTCCTCGATTCGCTGCGCTGACTCGGGATCCTCCAATACAAGGGTGATTAACGAATCCCAAATTTGCTCCGCGCTCATTCGCTCGATCGGTCGCCCCATCAATCCGTGAAAGGAGGCCTCCATATCAGGTGCGGATTTCACCGCGAATGCCTTGGTCAGCATGAGGGTTTCCTGGAAAGCGCGAAGGTCGTAGTCGTAATCCGCCATCAACTTCATCAGACCGCTGCTCAGGTCGCCTGTGAGAG
>NHEN01000025.1 GCA_002172625.1 Verrucomicrobiaceae bacterium TMED86
GAAGACGAGCAGCTTGAGACCCTCGCCATCGAAGTCGTCGCCCGTAAGTTTGCGGCGATTGAATAAGGGGGTTGTGACGATTAAGGCGTATGAGTGCCTCTTCGCGGTGCCCAAGCGGTGGTTTTTAGGGGAGTCCTGGCCGGTTCGGCCGTCTCAAAATAGCCAGCGTTGATTGATCACTGATGGCTATTTTCCCCCAAGGATCTTTGTCATTGGGACTGAACTACGTTGCGATCAGTGATTTGGTGAGTTTTGGCAGCCTTGGCAAGGTGCCGTCCACTCCTGCTCACCGTCGGCATAAGTCTCGAATTTCCAGATGGGGACCTGATGTTTGATGAGGTCGATGAGGTAGCGGTTCGCTTCAAAAGCGGCTTCGCGATGAGAGGAGGCTGTCAAGGTGACGACGGCGATGTCGCCGATCTCCAGGTCTCCGATCCGGTGGACTGCCAGGGCGTGGGTGATGGGGAATTTTTCGAGCGTTTTTTCGAGGATCCTTTGCCCCTCTTTTTCGGCCATGAGAGGGTGGTGGGTATACGTGAGAGCGGTAACATCCCGGCCTTCATGGTGATTGCGTACTAGTCCCTCGAAGGAAACGATGGCCCCGCAGGTGGGGTCCTCCATTTCTTTTCTTAGGGCAGTGAGATCGATGGCGGTCTCCTGGATGGAGAATTTATCCACCCGCGAAGGGAGGCATGAAGGCGATGGTGTCATGATTTTTGAGCGGCGTTTCCCAGTCTGAGAATTCGTTGTCGACGGCTGCCTTGATGTGGGGCAAGTCGAGGGTGAAGTGGTGGCGAAGGCGAACTTCTTCCCAGAGGCCTGCCAGAGTGGCGGCGGTGGTAGTGAGTTCCTCGCAGGTGGTTTTGGCTTCCTGGGAAAGCTTGGCAAAATACTCGATGGTGATGGTTTTTTCCAGGGTTCCGTGTTGGTTTAAAAGTTGCAGTTCAGTGAGGAGCTCGGGCCGGTTGAGGTTGAGGAGGGCCTGGGGCTCCGAGGGCCTGAGTTCCACGCGATCGAGAGAGCGAATGAATCTTCGGGCACAGCGACGGTTTTCCGAGATGATTTTATTGAGAGTCGTGGATGCCGAGGGACCATAGATGGCACAGAGCGGCTCCGGGTGGTCATCGAGGGGATTTAGGAAGCAGGTGACGTCTTTTCCTCGGTTTTCAAAGAGTTGGGACAGGTCTTCCGGGGAAAGTTTCGGAAGATCGCAGGCGATCATGAGCCAGGCTGAATCCGGGTCATGAGCGAAGGCTGCCTGGAGGCCGCCGAGGGGGCCGGGAGAGGGTTCAAGATCTTTGATCGTGGGGAGGGGATGCTGTTCGGTGTCATCGTGAGCGACCGAGATGTAGATGTTTTCGGTGAGGGGCTTGATGAGGCCAATGGTCCGCTCAAGCAAGGTGACGCCGCCGATTTCCAGCTGGGATTTGTCGGTTCCCATACGGGAGGATTTCCCGCCGGAGAGAATGAGCGCTTTCATGATTTGTCGTTGGGAATGTCGTCGATCTTGGGCGGGAGCTTGGGGTCCTTGTGGGACAAGGTCGAGAGAATGCTAATTTTTTGGGGTAAAAAATACTTTGATCAAAAGAGGAGAAGGTGTTGAAGAAACTTCCCGGGAAAATCTTAGTTGTGGGGGACCATGGCATACATATGGGAGGTTGTTCATCACCGCCGTGACAAACGACGGTTTGCTGCCGATGGGGTGAATGTGGTTTGAGGAGAGGCTTCGCGCGCTCTTCTTAGAATCTCCGCAGGACCGTGTCGCTTTCGAAGCGTGATTCGGTGTTTGGGTAGTCGAGAGTGTGGTGGGACCCGCGTGACTCTTTCCGGAGTTGGGCGGAGTCGATGATGATGGAGGCGGTGGCAACAAGGTTGCGGAGCTCGAGAATATCGGGCGTGACGGTGTGGCCCCAGTAGAATTCCTTCACTTCGCGGCGGAGGTTTTTCAAGCGATAGGCGGCGCGACGCAGGCGGTTGTCGGTGCGGACGATGGAAACGTAGTCCTGCATCGTGCGGCGGAGTTCGTCCCAGGCGTGGTAGATATTGACTAGCTCATCGGGTGGGGCGGCGTTGCCACTTTCCCATATCGGAATTTCGGGTGCGTCGGGGATCTCTTTTCCGGGAGGGTAGAGACGCATGATTTCGGCGAGAGCGCGCCGGGCCATGACGTTGCCTTCAAGTAGGCTGTTAGAAGCGAGTCGGTTGGCTCCGTGCAGACCAGTGAATGCAACCTCGCCGACGGCATAGAGACCGCGAATGGTGGTTTTGGCATTCATGTCGGTCACGACGCCGCCGCATTGGTAGTGCGCAGCGGGGACGACCGGGATGGGTTTCTCCAGAGCGTTATGTCCGTAGGAAAGGAGAGTTTCGTGAATGAATGGGAAGCGTTCGGTGAAGTGATCGGCGAGTGGAGAGACGTCGAGGAAGACGCAGGGTGCGCCGGTACGTTTGATTTCGGTGTCGATGGCGCGGGCGACGATATCGCGGGGGGCAAGTGAGCCGCGCGGGTCATGTTCTTTGACAAACTCGACACCTTCGTCGTTGACGAGAATGGCACCTTCGCCGCGCACGGCTTCGGAGACGAGGAAGGAACGCGCTTCGGGGCCGGAGGCGGCCGGGTTGTAGAAACAAGTGGGATGAAATTGAATGAATTCCATATTGGCAATGGACGCCCCGGCGCGCCAGCTCATGGCGAGTCCATCGCCAGTCGAGGAATCCGGATTGGTGGTATAGAGGTAGGTTTTTCCGCACCCACCGGTGGCGAGAATAACGCGAGGCGAGGTGATGGTCTTGACCTCGTCGGTCTCGATTTCGAGAACGTAGGCTCCGAGGATGCGGTCGTCGGTCACCGAGCCAAGCTTGCCGGTGGTGATGAGATCAATGGCGTAGTGGTTTTCGAGAATGGTGATGTTTGGAGTTTTGCGGGCAGTCTCGACGAGCGAGGTGGCGATTTCGCGTCCGGTGGTGTCTTTAGCGTGAAGGATGCGTCGGTGTGAATGTCCCCCTTCTTTTCCGAGGGAAAAGCGGGAGGGGTCTTCTTCCTCGTGATCGAAATCAGTGCCCCAATCGACGAGCTCTTCGATCGTTTCAGCGGCTTCCTCGACGACGATACGCACAGTATCTTCGTGGCAGAGTCCGGCACCGGCATCAAGGGTGTCGGCAAGGTGTTTTGCGCAATCGTCGGTGGGATCGCGGAGTTCGGGCGGCAGGACGGCTGAGATCCCCCCTTGGGCCCATGCGGTGTTGGATTCCAGGAGCTTGCCTTTTGTGATGACCGTGACAGTTCCGTGTTCGGCTGCTTTAATGGCGAATGAGAGCCCGGCGATGCCGGAGCCGATAACGAGGAAATCGGACATGTGCTGGTGAGAATAGGGCAAATTTCACGAAAAATGAAATATCAATTAGAATTCTGTATCTCTCGGCGTAAAAGAAGACGCATGAGATTACTGGGATGCTTCTTTTTGGCAACCGGCATGGCGTGGGCCGATGCCAAGGTGAGCTTTGAAAAGGAGATCGAGCCTCTGCTGGATGCCTATTGTATTGATTGTCACGGAGACGGGAAAGCGAAGGGGGAGTTCTCGATGGATGAATACAAGGATCTCACCAAACACCTCAACGATGTGGATCATTGGATGGCGATTTGGCGGAATGTGCGTTCGCAAATCATGCCGCCTTCCGAGGAGGATCAGCTGGAAGTTGAGGAGAAGAAGCAATTGCTCACCTGGATTGAGAGAGAGGTTTTTAAATTGGACCCGAAGAATCCGGACCCGGGGCGGGTGACGATCCGGCGGCTGAATCGCATAGAATACTATTACGCCATTAAAGATCTCCTGGGAGTGGAGTATGCCACTTGGGATAATTTTCCGGCGGATGATACCGGGTATGGTTTCGATACGATTGGCGAAGTGCTGACGATCTCTCCTCTGCACATGGAGAAGTATATCGAGGCGGCATCAAGCATCGTGGAGATGGCTCTTCCTCGAGGAGCGGCGACCGCGATGCCGGTTCGGGAAGTGAGAGGGAGCCAATTCCGCTTGGTTGATGATGGCAAGCAACGCGGAAGTTGGTTGCCTTTTAAAACATCCCGCTCATCGGAGGCGGAGATCTCAGCTCCGGCGCAGGGGTACTACGATGTGAATTTCGATTTTGCGATTCGCGGTGCTGATGAGGCGACGGATCAGAGCGCCTACCTCGAGTTCTTTATCAATGGGAAAAAGGTTGCCCAACGGGCCTTGGGTTGGGATCAGCGTGACTATATCCGTTTGAGCTCGAAGACGAAATTGAAGAAGGGAGAAAATCATCTTGAGGTGAAATTGATTGCCAAAAAACCTCCTGGCGAGAATCAGGGGGAGCAGGGCTTGGTTGTGAAGGTTGTGAGAATCAAGGGTCCTCTGGATGGGAGTTTCAAAGAGCCTCCCAAGGGATATAAAATGATTATGGTGGACGGTCCGGCTCCGAAGGAGATGCGGGATCGTGAATTGTATGCCCGTAAGATTATGAGGAGCTTCGTGAGCCGGGCTTTCCGGCGTCCACTCGATAGTGGAACGGTGGCTCGCTTGGTGAAGATGGCGATGAAAGTCGATGGTTCTCCCGGACGGACTTTTGAAGACGGCATCAAGCATGCCATGACGGCGGTGTTGGCTTCCCCGCGATTTCTATTTCGTGCGGAGATTCAGCCCGAGCCGAACAACAAGGACAAGGTGGTGCTGCTCGATGAGTATGCGCTGGCGGCGAGACTTTCGTTCTTCTTATGGAGTTCGGTTCCCGATGATGAGTTGCTGAGTTTGGCTTATAAGAAGGAGCTTCGTAAAAACCTGAAGTCTCAGGTTGACCGGATGCTCGAGGATCCTCGTTCGCGGCGTTTCGTGGAGAATTTTGTCGGACAGTGGTTGCAGTCTCGCGATATCGAGGAATTTACGATTGATCCGCGGCGGATTTTGAACACGACCAGCCAGTTGGAAGCGACAAAAGTATTCAATGGCCGAGTGAAGAAAGACATGAAAACAGAGACCGAGATGTTCTTTGAGTTCGTGCTTAAAAATGATCGTCCAGCGGAAGAGCTGATCTCCGCGAAATACAGTTTTCTGAACTCGCGTCTCGCGAAGTTTTACGGAGTGAATGGCGTTGTTGGAGAAGAGCATCAACTGGTGGATCTCACCGAGCATCCGGAAAGGGGGGGGATTTTAACGCAGGGAACATTTCTGGTGGTGACATCGAACCCCACGCGGACCTCTCCGGTGAAGAGGGGATTGTTTGTGCTCGATAATCTTCTGGGGACGCCCGCTCCTCCTGCGCCGCCGAATGTTCCCGAATTGGAGGAGATTGCTCACAAATCCAAGAAGCCGATGACAATGCGGCAGATGATGGAAGTGCATCGCGAGAAGCCGATCTGCGCGGGGTGTCATGCGCGCATGGATCCGATTGGTTTGGGGTTGGAAAACTTCAACGCGCTCGGTCAGTTTCGCTCGGATGAGAAAGGGGTGAAGATTGATTCCGGAGGGCAGTTGGTGACGGGAGAGAAATTTTCCAATGTGACCACACTCAAGTCGATCCTGGCTGACGAGCGGAGGGATGATTTTTATCGCTGTCTTAGTGAAAAGCTACTGACTTACGCTATTGGTCGCGGGCCGGAGTATTTTGATGCGGTGACCATTGATGCCCTGGTGAAGAGATTGCATGATAAAAATGGCAGTCTCAAAGAACTAGTGGTGGGAGTGATTGCGAGTGCTCCCTTCCAAAAGCGCCGCGGGGATTGATTTGTGAGAGAAGTTGAGGGCTTGCTGAAGTATCTTAGTCTATTTTTCAGCCGTCAGGGGGTGGACGGCCAGAGGGAGCATTTCCTGGAGAGGATCTTTGGGACTCTCGGGAAGCTGATGGGATTCTAAGTCGGTAATTTTCTGCGAGATAATTTCGAGATTTATCGTATAATCATCCTATGAACAGTGCATCGGGTATCAATCGCCGCGGATTTTTGCGTGGTCTGGGAGCGGCTGTGACCTTGCCGGCTCTGGAATCTATGCGCCCCTTGATGGCTGCGACCGCTTCCAGGGTGGCAACGACGGCGGCAGGGAGCCCGCTACGTATGGCGTATTTGTATATTCCAAATGGCGTGAATTTGGAGCACTGGCGTCCGTCGGGCACTGGAGCTAACTACACGCTCGGAAAATCGATGGCACCGCTTGAGGGACTTAAAGACCAGTTTCAGGTTTACACCGGATTTGCCCACCAACATGCCAAGGCCGGCCGGGATGGCGCGGGTGATCACGCACGGAGTAATGCGACATTTCTGACCGGCCAGCGGGCCAAGAAAACTTCGGGTGCAGACATCAAAGTGGGAGTCTCCGTGGACCAAATCGCGGCACGGGCTGCCCAGGATCAAACCCGGCTTCCCTCCTTGGAGCTCACTTGTGATGGCGTGCGCAAGTCAGGAAAATGTGACTCCGGATATTCTTGTGCGTATCAATTCAATCTTTCCTGGCGATCCGATACCCAGCCGATGACTCCGGAAGGAAATCCGAGGCTTGTCTTCGAGCGCTTGTTTGGAGCGGGATCAGCGGATGAGCGAAAGAAGAGTCTCGTAAGACGAATGGGCTCGCAGAAGTCGATTCTCGATTTTATCTCCGATGACGCCAAGGCAATGCAGCGTCGCCTTGGGCGCAATGATCAGCACAAACTCGATGAATATCTCACGGGAGTTCGCGAGATCGAACGTCGGATTGGGAAAGCTGAATCATTCACTTCGATCGACCCCGGTGTCGCTGCTCCCGAGGGTAAGCCGAAGAACTACGCGGAGCATATGCAGCTCATGATGGATATGATGGTGCTCGCTTTCCAAACTGACTCGACCCGGATTTCCACTTTCCTGATGGCTCATGACGGAAGTAATCGAAACTTCAAAGAGATTGGCGTATCCGAGGGCCATCACAATCTTTCCCATCACAAGGACAAGAAGGATAACCTAGAAAAGATCCAGAAGATTGATCAGTATTATTTGACGCAGTTGGCTTACTTTTTGGAGAAGATGAAGAATACCGAGGATGTCGACGGAAAGTCGCTTCTGGATAATTCCATGATCGTATACGGAAGCGGCATTGCGGATGGAAATCGTCATAATCACGATGATCTTCCTATTATCGTGGGAGGTGGCGGCGGAGGCGCATTGACGCCCGGGCGTCATGTTGATCTTCGTGGAGAAGTTCCTCTTTCAAATCTCTATGTGCGGATGCTTAATGAGTTTGGGGTGAGCGCGAAGAGCTTCGGTGATTCAACCGGTGTTCTGGGCAAGGTATAAAACCACTTAAGAGTCATCAAAAAAGCCCGCGCGATGATCTCGCAGCGGGCATTTTTTGTGAGTGGGTCGGAGGCTTCAAGGGACGCGGAAAATCATCCCTCTGTTGTCTGGATCTTCGGCGAGATCGCCGGATTTCAACTTGCTCACACGGACTTTGTTGTAAGGCTTGTAGGGGCTCAGGACGATTCCGGCTTCAGGAGTCGGCACCGCAAGCGGATAGGTGTTGGGGTTCCGCGTGATTCTTTTGGTGGGTTCCGGAGTGGGTGGCAGGGTGACGACCTCGGCTTGAGCGGCCACTCCCTGGGGGGCGCCGAGAAGATCGTCCAGAGCGGCCGGGGCACCATTATTTTTGGGAGGCGGTGGAGATTGTTGGCAGGAAACGAAGGTGCAAGCCAAGGCTCCAGAGAGGATCGCAGGGAATAATTTCATCGGAATATAATCGTCCTTGATTGTCGGGCGGGGTGAAGGTTACCGAATATGTCGGTGAATTCCATGCTGAATTGCTAATTTGTCTGCACCTATCTTTGAATCGGGGCAGTAATGATGACCCAGTAGTGGTGGTAAGTGGAGCTGGGATAATAGGCGTATCCCACGCCGTAGCGCAGATGGTTTTCGTAAAAGGGCGCCGCTGCGAGGAGGTGGCTGCGGTGCCCGGATGAATTTACGAGTGTGTGGAATGCTTCTTTGGCAGTGGCTTTGCCTCCGAGGATGGACTCCACTTGATTGGAGTTTTTGAAAGCAGTCCATTCGATGGGCAGACGGTATCCGGCGCGGGTGAGGTGCCAATTGGGGCCGTGGCCATCGGGATCGACGTGGCCAAAGTAATTTCGCCGGGCCATGTCCCGGGCGCGGGCCCTCGCGACCGAGGTGAGGCGGGCATTGTAGAGGAGAGTTTTTCGTTTTTGTTTTGGGTGGCCTCGCATGAGCCCTGCCATTTCGCGTTCTTTAGCGGTCCCTCCGTCGCTCGCGATGGGGCGGGGGTTGACCGTGATATTGTCGGTTCCGCCGCAGGAAATCAGGACGAGGCAAGGGATGATGCTGACAATAAAGAGGCGTAACTTGATGCCCCACAAGATGACTCCTCTCATCGGCTGAGGGAAGCCAAGGTCTTGAAATTTTTCACGAGGGGAAAATTACCGTTCTTTACCACGGGCGATTCTCCTCTAGTTTGTCCCAGTGAAGCTATCGCTCCTTGTGGGATTGATGACCGGGTTATTGTGGGCCGGAGGATCGAGGCTTCTCTTGGTCAGTCCCCCGGAATTGAAAGAAGCCTGGCAGGAGTGTGCCCGGGAGCATATTGAGAAGCGTCGACATTCCGACCGACGTTTATTTCATCAGCCCGACCTCGTCGATGACGCTCGCAAGTCGGCGACTTATCACCAGGGGATCTGCGAAATCAATCTTCTGGGAGATCCCACTCTCCAAGTGAAATAATGAAAATCCCTCTTCCAACTGAACGTGCAATGGGGCTGGTGACGGTTCTTTCGGGAGTGGCGATACCGATCGCGCTATTGATCGGTGCCGGGACTGATCTGGGTGGAGATGGCGCAGGGGTGCCTATTTTCAATGCTGTGATGTGGACCGTGAATCCATTTGGGATGGAAGCCGTCAAACTGGTAGGTGGAATCAGTGGAGGTCTGTTTAAGTTGGTGGCCAGCTACATTGTGGGAACCAGCCTCTCTGCATTGCTTTGGGGCATGATTGATGGCTTTTTCCGCTCCTGTCGAAAATCTAGTCCTTCTGCCGACTGATCCGGTGGCCAATGAGCCCCAGGAAAATGATGCCAAGAATGCTGGCGGTCAGATCGGCGAAGGAAAACGTTCGCGAAGGAATGAAGGCTTGTGAGAGTTCGTCGATCGTAGAGAGGAGAAAGATGCAGCCCATCACAATGAAGCTTGAGCGCCACGGTGGGAAGGGAAGGCGATGGGCTAATCCGGCCACGGCACAGAGACTGATCAGGCCCATGATAAAAAAGTGGCCCACTTTGTCGAAGTAGGGGATCTTTCCAACCGTGGCAAAAAACCAGGTGGCCTTCGAGTCGCGGGCAATAATAAAAATGACCATGAGTAAGACGACACCCAGCAGGCAGGAAAGCCAGAATCGGGGTGGACGACGCGGAATATTCATTTTTTTAGCGGGCAAAGACCGCGTCTCGTTCTTCCTGACTCAGTTCGCGCCACGTGCCCACAGGAAGGTCTCCCAGGGGGAGGGCGCCAATTCCTTCGCGTAAGAGACGCAGCGTGGGATATCCTATCGCCGCGGTCATACGACGAACCTGACGGTTCTTACCTTCCCGAAGTTCCAGGCGCAGCCAGGTATCGATGATTTGTTTGCGCACTCTGACCGGAGGATCACGATCGGGAATATCGGGAGCTTGTTTGAGAATCTTGGCGCGGCAAGGGAGGCAGCGATGTCCTTTGATAACTAATTTTCCGCTCCGTAATTCGCTCATGGCAGCTTCGTCGGGGACTCCCTCGACCAAGGTGAGGTAGCGCCTCCGATGTTGGAAGCGAGGGTGCAGCAGTTTGTTTTCGAGAGCTTTCTCGTCGGTGAAAAGAAGAAGACCTTCCGAATCCATATCCAGACGTCCAAGGGGCAGGACTTTGGGAGGGAAATCGAATTCCTTCAAAGTCCGTTGCCCTATGTCTCCGGGATTGGAGTTGAACTGGCTCAGGACGCCATAGGGTTTGTTGAAAGCGATGAGCATTTTAATTAAAGGCTCCGCCTTATGGTTTGGGCCTAAACGAGCATCAAGGCTGGGTTCTCGAGGAGACGCTTGATTTCACTGATGAACTTGGCTCCGACCGCTCCGTCTACGACACGATGGTCGCAACTGACGCCCAGATTCATGCGGAGGCCCGGCACGATCGCTCCGTCCTTTACGACGGGCTTTTCGATGATGCCGCCGACGCTGAGAATGGCAGCTTGTGGCGGATTGACGATGGCGTCGAATGATTCGATGCCCCAGGCTCCGAGGTTGGAGATCGTGACAGTGCCGCCGTCGAATTCGTTCGGTTTGAGCTTGTTCTCGCGAGCTCTTCCGGCCATTTCCTTGATTTCCTTGGAGATGGCGAGGAGGGATTTCTGTTCGGCGTTTTTGACCACCGGAGTGACCAGGCCGTCATCGACTGCGATGGCGACGGAGATTCCAACGTGAGCGAATTGCACGATGTGGTCGCCGTTGAATGAGGCATTGACCTCGGGAACGGCGACGGAAGCGTTGATGAGAGCTTTCACGACAAAGTCGTTCACGGAATACTTGTTACCGTGGGTGGCTTCGGCCTGCGCGTTGATCTGCTTGCGGAGCTCCATGAGAGGAGCGGCGTCCACTTCCAGGTGAAGGTAGAAGTGAGGAATGGTGGTCTTGGAAGTGAGAAGGCGTTCCGCGATGATCTTCCGTATTCCGGTGAGTTGGATCGTCTGGTCTTCGCCGCTCATGACGGGAGAAATGGACACGTGAGCAGGAGTCGGCGCCGCGGCGGGAGCGGGAGTAACGGCAGGTGCCTGAGTAGCTGGCGTGCTCGCGACAGGTGCGGGTGTTGCGGGAGCTGACACGACGTCGGCTTTGACGATGCGTCCGCCGGGGCCGGTGCCGGTGATGTTGGAGAGATCGACTCCTTCGGCTTCGGCAATCTTCTTGGCGAGCGGAGAAGCCTTGATGCGTGTTTCAGCTGGCTGTGCGCCATTCGCGAGAGGCGTTGGAGCGGGCGGAGCCGCAGCAGGTGCCGGAGCGGTTGCGGGCGCGGGAGTTTCCACGGGAGCAGCTGGTGCTGGAGCAGCGGCTTGGGCAGATGCTGCGGGAGCGTCACCTTCACCGTCCTCGAGAAGAATCGCGATGACGGATCCGACGGGAGCCTTGCCACCCTCCTGAATTGAAATTTGTGAGAGGATTCCTTCGTCGAAGGCTTCCATTTCCATGGTGGCCTTATCGGTTTCGATTTCCGCGATAATATCACCGATTTCGACTTCATCGCCTTCCTTTTTGATCCAGCGAACCACGGTTCCTTCGGTCATGGTGTCGGAGAGCTTCGGCATTTCAATATTGATCGGCATAGTCGTAATGAAGTTGGAAAATTGGAAAGAGAGGATGCCCGGTTAGGGCGGGGGAGGGATAGCAGAGCTTGGACTGAATTTGAAAGATAATTCCAAGAATCGGATGTGCAATTCAGAGGCCTGAAAAGTGAACGGGAAGTTAGTTCGCTAACTTTCCGCCTCAGGCCATGGAGACGACGCTCTTTCGGGCGAGGCGGCACATGATATTGCGGACCTCGCTGCGTCCGGCATCGGTCAGGCGGAAGGTCTTGTGGGAATTGAGCGTTTCTCCGGCGACAAACTCCATAAAGCCTTTCTTCTCGAGGTTTTCCACGGTGCTGGTGGTGTTGGAGGGTTTGCGGCCATAGCTGTCGAGCCAGATGTTCAATCCACGGGTGTCGAGGAGTTCGGCTTCTTCGAGGTGTTTGTGAAGGCTTCCGAGAAGGACACACTCGGGGCCATTAAGGTCTAGTTGAGAGTCGCTGAGGAAATGGCGGATTTCGCGGAGGTCGTCGGCTGTTTCGCGATCCTGACGCACGCCAATCTTCGCTTCTGCGCCCAACATGGCCTCCTTGGTCTCGATCATTTTGGCAATGACATCCTGCAGGCTTTGGAGTTCGTCGGCATTCCAGGACCAGAGTTGATCGGCGACGCTTGCTAATTTTGAGGGCGAGCTCATGGCGCGTTTTTAGTGATTTTTCTAAAAAATGCAAGTTATTTTAGAGCTGTTAAATAAATAAACCCCTAAAATTAGGTTAAAACTCTAAATTGCTCGGAAAATTACTAAAAAACGCTAATTTGAAACTGTCCGCCGCCCAGGACGCCATTACCTTAGAAATCATGAGTATTCAAAGACCTCTTCCAAAATCATTGTTTCCCGCATCCCAGCGTGAGATTTTCTCTTCTCGCAACGACTTCGCGGCACTTTCGAAATCTCCCCGGGAAATTAGTAAATCGGATAAAGTTAGCCAATCTCTCGCCTCTTGCTTCAGCAATGAGGAGGAAAACACTCCATCGCTGGCTGATGAGATCCCCAATAGAGCGCTAAATTACATTATTGGAGAATCCCGCGCCTTGATGGCTGTCGAGACGTTGGGGCAGGCTCATTGGGATGCCTTGAGCGGGTTTCTCTCTGAAGAGCTTCAGGGCTTCGTCGATTTGAAAAAGCAAATGAATCAAGCCCAGTGTGATTGTGAGGCGATGTTGAAGATTGCCGAGGAGGTTTGTGACTCTCCCAATGGTGAAGTGAGTCCGAATCGCATTCTCGAGGTCGCGGTCGCCCTTCAGGAGGCTAAAATGCGTCGGGACAATCTTCGAACCCGGGTGAAATCGATGATTGATGGATTGTGCAAAGAGATTCTCGCCGGAAATTCTTCAGGTGATTCTCTCGAAATTCGTCTTCGAGGAGTTTTAGGGAAGTTGGGCTAGTGCTCCATCTCTCTCAGATTGACGGATATTTTCTGGTTTTAGACTGAGACTATTTTGAACACTCACCTAATGGGATAGGTGCCTGTAAAATTCAACCGGATCAAATTGGCGTTCCTTGGTTTAAAAAAACGAAACCAGACGACAGCTTGGTTTGTCGCGGGTGGAATTCCAATCGTTGATGTTTTTTAAGCGATCGTAAGGACTTTCTCGATGATCCGGCGGGCATTTGGGAGCTGCTCGTCCTCAATGTGCTTTGAGTAAATGGCCGGAGCGTCGATGGTGCAGACCCGTTTGATCGGGGCGTCGAGGTGATCGAAGGCGTGTTCCTGAATCAGGGTGGTGATTTGGGCGGACACCCCGCAGAAAGGCTTGGATTCGTCGACAAGGACGGCCCGGTTGGTCTTTTTGACTGATTCGATGATGGCCTCCTGGTCGAGCGGGCGGATCGAGCGGAGATCGACGACCTCGGCATTGATTCCGTGTTCGGACTGGAGGGTTTCGGCAGCTTCGAGGCAGTGCAGGACGCTGCGACCGTGGGCGATGAGGGAAATGTCGCTGCCTTCGCGCTTGATGTCGGCTTTTCCGAGCGGGACGACGTGGTCACCTTCGGATGGATCGGGGACGTGGCCCTTGTTTCCGTAAAGAAGGGTGTTTTCCATGACGTAGACGGGGTCGTTGTCGCGGATGGCGGCTTTCATGAGACCTTTTGCGTCGGACGGAGTCGCGGGCGAGCAGACCTTGAGTCCGGGGAAGGCGGCGAAAAGCCCTTCCGGGGTGTGGCAGTGGGTCGCTCCGACGTTCGTTCCGCCGTTGGCAGGTCCACGCATCACAATCGGGACATTGATCAGGCCTCCTGACATGTAGCGAACGCAGGCCGCGTTGTTGACGAGTTGGTCAAAGGCCACGGAGTGGAAGGACCAGAACATCAACTCCATCACCGGGCGAATGCCCAGCATGGAGGCTCCGATACCCATGCCGATGAAGCCGGCTTCGGAAATAGGAGTGTCGACGACTCTTTTGTCGCCCCATTTTTCCCAGAGTCCCTTGGTGACTTTATAGGCGCCGTTATATTGTGCGACCTCCTCACCCATGATGACGACGTTTTCGTCGCGGGCCAGTTCCTCGTCGAAGGCTTCGTTGAGGGCGTCTCGGTATTCGATTTCTCTCATGGTCGTGGAAAATTAGTCGTTGAAGAAGTGACGGCCGATCTTGGAGGCCTCGGTGTTGTTATCGGATTCCCAGTAAACGTCATCCGTGACGTCTTCAATGGTGGGAGCGGGAGACTCGTCGGCGAATACGACGGCGGCGTCGGTTTCCTGCTTGGCGGAGCGGTCGATTTCCTTGGCGGACTCTTCGGTAAGAATTCCCTCGCTGATCAATCGCTGTTTCCAAAGATTGATTGGGTCGTGGTTCTTCTTGTAGTCCTCAATCTCCTCGGGCGAACGGTATTTTTTGTGGTTCGCATCAGCGACGGAGTGGCCGTAGTAGCGGTAGGTCTGAATTTCCAGAACGGTGGGGCGGGATTGCTCGTGAGCTCGCTCCATGGCGATGTTGACCTTGGCGCGGAGTTCGTAGAAGTCCTCGCCATTGACGAGGTCCCAATCGATATCGTATCCATCAGCTCGCTGAGCGAGGCAGTCCTTGTAGGCACTGGAACGCTTTTGCGAGGTTCCCATCGAGTATCCGTTGTTCTCGATAATGTAGACGACGGGAATGTTGAAGAGGCCCGCGATGTTGAGTGATTCGTGGAAGGCTCCCTGATTGACTGCTCCATCTCCCATGAAGCACAGGGCGGACCCTTTTTGGCCCTTGTATTTCAAACCGTAGCCAAGACCGAGGCCGAGCGGAGTTTGTCCGGCGACGATGCCGTGGCCACCCCAGAAGTTCTTGTCAGGAGCAAAGAAGTGCATCGATCCGCCTTTGCCTTTGGAGCAGCCGGTGGTTTTACCGAAAAGCTCGGCCATGCATTCGTCCATGTTCATTCCAACGGCAAGGGCGTGTGCGTGACAACGGTAAGCGGTAATCATGTGGTCGTGTTCGCCCATCAGTGAAGCACAACCTACCGCGATCGATTCCTGACCAATGTAGAGGTGAAGGAAGCCGCCCATCTTGCCCATGTTATACTGCTTTAATGAGCCTTGCTCGAAGCGTCGGATCCGGGACATTTGGCGATAGTATTCGATCTTTTGTTCCGCCGTGAGAGTGCGGTTGATCGGGGAGCTCGCAAAATCGAGCGGGGACACACTTGGGTTGTTGAAGGTCTCCATAACGAAATGTTTCTCCTGCGACATAGCGGGGGCCGGGAGTTGCGGCAAGACTAATGCGGAACTCTCATTTTTGTCGCTTTCAGACAGAATTGTGGCCAGGAAGCGGTTTACAAGAGATGAAAACGTCCGTCTTCGCCCTCTCTCTGTTGTGGCCCTCATTGGCAGCGGCTTATGAATTCCAAGCCCCGGTTCAGCTCAAGGGCGGAGATCAGCCAATCAAGACCCAATCTCCCGGCTACGCCGCTCCCTGTCTCCATGATCTCGATGGCGATGGGAAAAAGGAACTTTTAGTCGGTCAATTCGCCAATGGCTATATTTATGCCTTCAAAGGACTCGGCAACGGGAAGTTCGTTAAAGGGAAGCTTCTCGAAGTCGACGGCCAGCCGGTCAAGATACCCGGTGTCTGGTGATGCACCTCCTCGACTCCACAGGTTGTGGATCTCAATGGCGATGGGAATGTCGATCTTCTCTCCGGTTCATACAGCGGAGACGACCTTCCCGAAATGGCTGGTCTCTTTCAGGTGCTTTGGGGAAAGAAAGGTGGTGGATTTAGGAAGCCGGATCCGCTGAAAGGCACAGACGGAAAGTTCCTGATCATCACGCCCGAGAAGATAGGAAGGACCGACCCCGTCACATCGCGTATTTGCACTCGGCCGACGGCTGTTGATTTCGATTCCGATGGCGACCTCGATCTCGTTGTGGGAAATTTCAAAGGAACATTTTATTGGTTCGAGGGTGAAGGGAAAGGAAAGTTCAAGCCCGAGTCGAGCCGCATCGATTGCGGAGATAAGGCGCTCAAAATTCCCAGCTATCACAGTGATCCCTTCTTCATCGATTGGGATGGCGATGGTGATCTCGACATGCTCTCCGGTGGTGCTGGGGGAGAGGTGGTTTGGTCTGAGAATTCTGCCGGTAAAGGCAAGCCGATTTCTCTGGGTAAGTTCGAGACACTGACCACAGGGACTAAGAATGCCAGTCGTTGGGTAAATGAGAATGCTTTCGTTGGCGATTCTTCACGTGTTTGGGTTGATGACCTCAATGGAGATGGAAAGCTCGACCTCATTGTCGGTGACCGGGTGAGTCTGAAGTCTCCCCTTGGTGGCGCTTCCTGGGAGGAGGCTAAAGAGCAGATCAAGGCTTTGGATCGAGAATTCAATGAGCTCCGTGACAAGCTCTCAAAAATTCCCACCAAGGAGGCTCGGCAGGAGCGGAACAAAAAAAGGATTGAGCACGATGACAAGCGCAGGGAACTCATGAAGGAGGAACAGACCGGCTTCGTCTGGGTATATTATCAGAAATAACTTTTCCTAATTCGTTATAAATTCCGCTGGGAAGAAATGCTGCATCAGCAGTGTGAGGAAGAAGTTGGCAATGAGAATAGCCAGAGAGGAGTAGACCATCGCGTTGGTGGTTCCTCTTCCGACACCGACTGCTCCGTTGCTGGCTTTGAGGCCTTGATGGCAGGAAATAATGACGATGAGAATGCCGAAGCTCAGCCCTTTAATCACCGCGATGAAGACATCGGAGAGGTCGGCGTATTTCGTCATGTTGGCAACCCAGTAGGCGGCTTCGACGTGGAAGAAATGCACCCCGATGACGTAGGAGGCAAAGATTCCAAAAGCCGCTGCTTCGGCAATGAGAAGAGGAACAGAAATGATCATCGCGACGAGGCGCGGCGTGACGAGATAGTCGATGGGATGCACCGCCATCGAGCGGAGGGCGTCGATTTGCTCCGTCACCTTCATTGTGCCAATCTCAGCGGCCATCGCCGACCCGACCCGTCCTGCTAACATCAGTCCCGTGATTGAGGGTCCCAGCTCACGGAGCATAGCGACCGAGACGAGGCCCCCGGCAGCAGTTTCGAGGCCGAAGAGTTTGAATTGGAAAAGCGCCTGCGCTGCCAGCACCGCGCCAGTGAATGCACCGGTGATAATGACCACCGTTTGAGACCGTCCACCGATCTCCGCGACTTGTGCGAAAGTTTGTTGGTAGCGACGTTGGCCTTTGAGAAGAGACTCGATGATTCCGCCGACCAAATACCCCAATTGCCCAAGGTAGCTCATGAAGCTGAGCGTCAGGCGTCCGAGGGAGTGGAAGGGATTCATTACCATTCGCAAATCGATTCGATGTGGGTGGCGCTGCCGTCGCGGAGCCAGGCGTCGAGTTGGGCGGGGTCTTTGAGTTGCTGCCCACGGAGGCGGGGGACCACGATGAACTTCGAGGTGATTTCAGGTAAGGTAGTGAGGTCCCCCCAGAGTTTTTCGAATTGCGTGACGGGGAAGACGTCTTCTTGTCCGTGACCCCAGCGCTTCTTCACGTCCTTGAGCGTGATGTAGGTCGGGAGATGGGAGGCGATGCTCCGCACGGCGGCGGAGATTTTTTCCTGATCGTCGGCGAGGATGTCTTCGCGGGTAAGGTCGAAGAGTTCGAGCAAGGCATCGAGGTCGATCCAGGTCGTCATCGAGTTGTAGTAGGAGAGCTCAAACTCGTCTTCTTCGCGCGGCATGGCGAGGCCTTCGAGGAGTCGAGTCCGGCCGTCGACGGAAGCAAGTCCACCTCCACGGTCTTCGAGGCGACGGGTGATGACTTCGAAAGTCAGCCCGGCGTCGCTTTGGAGGTGGTGCCCCAGAATAGCAGGATCAACATCGGCTCCCAGGGTGTCGATGTTGTGCAGCATGAGAGTCTTGAGCTGCGGACGTTCCTTGAGGAGTTCGGCGAGGGTGCCGTTGAGGAAGAGGTTGGGCAGTTCGTAGAAGTGGCCGACCGGGTGGAGGCACTGGAGCGGCAGGTTGTCGTTGTAGTCGGTTGCTTCTCCGGCCGACTGAGCCCAGCCAATGAGGGCGGAGCGCAGTGAGTCGCGCATCTTTTGTTGCTGCTCGTCGAGGACTTGTTGGGGCATTTCTTCCCAGGCGAAACGGAGATCGCGTTCGGTGGGAATCATGCGCTGTCCCACGGAGCGGCCGGGGGAGAGGTGCAATGGTCCGGGGTAGGAATAGTGATCGACGGTGTCGAGGAAGTCGCTCGTAGGTCCGTGGGTCAAGTAAGAGGTCGTGAAGAGATGCGGGATGGTATTTCCGGCCTCGGAGCCTCGCTTGCGGGACTTGCCGAGGTGGGTCTCGATGAATGTACGATGCTTTCCACCGAGGCGGGCGAAGGGATGGAGGGCTTTGCAGACACCAGCGCCTTGGGTCCAGCGGGATCCAGCTCCGGCCGCGAGGGTTACCACGGCGACCTCGCCTTTGGCGAGTGCCTGTTGTCCCAGCGCGACCGCTTCATCGGACGGGCTTGTGGTGGTGAAGTCAGTGATGTCCTCTGCGGTGACGTCCTTGATAGTGGTGTTGGCGGAAAGGCGGTTTTGGGCCAGCCCGATGCGGCCGTCGCGCAGGTCGCGGCGGACTTTTTCGTGCTGGGCTTTGTCGAAGCCGTGTTCGGTGAGAAGTTCCTGAAGCGAGCTGTCGCCATTTTCTTCCCCGGCGGCGCGGGGAATGAGGGTGTCGAACAGGGCTTGCACCGATGACTCGAAGGCCGGGTTGGTGTGGCACGCGCTCGCGAATTGGTCGAGCTCGGCGCGGGCGATGGGGGAAAGATCGGCGGGCGGAGTGCGAAGGGTTTGGCCCAGTGTAAGGTGGTAGTAGCTGGGGGGGAGAACGGCGTCTGCCCCTTCGCGGAGATCACCAAAAGTGCCGTGCGGGTTGATCCCGAAATCGTAGACGACCGGGTCCATGGCGAAGGGGAGGGCATTCTCCAGTTCGCGCTTGGTGCGGATCATGATCTCGTGGATTGCTTCGAGCGCCTCCGCTTTGCGGGAGGGTTCGACAATGAAGCCCATTCCGCCGCCGGACATGCCGCCGAGCATCCAGAAACCCCAGAAATCGTCGCCGAATTTTTCGGAAACGCGGGCGATCAGAGTTTCGGTAAAGTGGTTGGTGGCCCAGGGGATGATTGTTTGGAGCGGGCCGCGGAAGTTCTTGGTAGTGAGCTTTCCGAGGGTGCGAATATCGCCGGCGCGCAGGGCATTGAGGATTTGCTCGAGGAGGTCGAGGGCGTCCTGACGTCCCTGCCATTCAGCTTTGGAACGGAGGAGGTATTTTTCGGTGACCATCTCGAGAATTGGGCCGACATTTTGGGCCATGCCACCGTGCACGAGGATGAGGGAATCGGTGAGAGCCTGGCGGGCCTCGGTGGAAATTTCCTCGTCGCCAAAGACATGGTGCTTGGGCATAAGGCGACCCCTGGAGACGCCGTTTTCGGGGTCGGTTTCCCCGGCGACTTCACCTTCGATGAGCTTGATGCCGGGCCAGACTCCACCGGAGTCCTGCCAGCCGCCGCCGGAGCCGCCGATCCATTCGCCAAGAATGGCTCTCGCAAGTACGAGACGCCTCTCACTTTCGGTGAGTTCGCCGGTGAGTGATTTGGTTTGGCCGGTGGCACGCATGCAGGTGCTAATGAGAGCGGCGAGGAGATTGGTCGAGACGGCAAGGCGGGAGCCTTTCGGGATGTCGTTGACCGAGGAGATGATTTCGATGCCGCGGCCGGGGCCCGCGATTTGGGCGAGGAGGTCGGCGAGGGATTTGCCCGATCCTTCGATGCCCGGAGGGACAATCCCGGAGGCGATAAGGGCGGCTTTGAGGAGGCCGAGGTAGTCTTTGGCAAAGTCGAAAACTTCGGCAAGGGCACTGATTTCGGCGCTGGCCTTGAGGTCGATGCTGGTGAGGCGTAGGATCGGTCGGTCGATGATGCGGAAGTAGGCTTCGACGGGCGGCTTGGGTGAGTCGTCACGTCCGTGGACGGCGAGGTCGACGGAGACGTTGATGACGCGAGCTCCCTGTGGGAAGTCCATGCCGAGGAAGAAAATGTCGGACCACGCGGAGTGGGTAAGATCCATGCGAACGGGCGTGCTTTCGCAAAGGACGGGAAAGAGATTGTCGGTGAGACTGAGGAGTTCGGGGCGAATGCGCAGCGGGTGGTCGGCGGGGTGTCCCATGCGGAACATCCATTGGTTGCCACGCACGGTACGGACGGATTTGCGGACCTGGTCGGCGAGAGTTTGGAAGGCTAGCTGATGGTAGGCGGCAGCGAGGGAAGAGCTGATGGCATCACTGGGGCCTTCCTTAGTTTGTTTGGCCAAGAAGGTATCGATGGCTTCTTCAAAGCGGCGTCCGAGGAGATCTTCGTAGCCGGTGAAGGGAATGGAGCCGGTGTCTTCGGCGGAGAGTTTGTCGGGGAGGTGGAAGCGGTAGATTGCTTGCAAAAAAAAGATGGCCCGCACGCGGTGGTAGAGGTTGCCGGAGCGACGGCGGAAGGCGTCGAGTTCTTGGCACTCGGCAAGGAGCGCGGTGGGATCGAGCCCGGCACATGCCTCGGCCAGCGAGCGGTCGCGCAGGACGGGATCGTCCGCCGTGATGATGGAAACGAGCATGGCTTACCGGGTCATGGCGATGAGTTCGATGATCGAGGCCATGACTTCGTCACGACTTTCGCCTGCCAGAGCCATGCCGAGTTGGGCTCGGAGGAGTCCGTGGGGTTCTCCGATGTTAAAGCGGATGCCTTCGATTTCGCAAGCGAGGTAGTTTTCGTTCTGCGCCGTGGCGTTCAGGCTGGGGCTGAGAAGGAGAGGAGTGCTATCGCTTTCAGCGAGATGTTTCATTACTGCCGGGTTGATGACATGCATACCGAAGAAACAGAGATAATTTCCAGAGCGCAGGCCGGGGATGATGAGTTCCTGTTCGGCAACGGTGGGCGTGGGTTTTTCGAGAACGGTGGAGACTTCGTAGAGTCCATTGCTGCCACTGACACGCTGTCCGCCAACGGTGCCGTAGATCGGGAGTTTGCTTTCGTGAGTCGGTTGGACTGCCGAGATTGAGCCTTCGACTTGGTTGGCGACAGCCAGAAATTGCCCAAGGCAGGACTCGTCGCTTTGAGTGAGGTAGAGGTGGTCACCGAGCATCAGGAGAATGCGGTCTACTCCAGCGAATTCCCGAGCGCAGAGGACGGCGTGTCCATAGCCTAGGGGATCTGACTGCTCAATAAAGGTGACCTTCGGGAGGTGTTCGCCAACGGCGTTGGAGAAATCACGTTCGCAATTCGGAGCAATGACGATGGCAGCTGATTCCATGCCATTAGCGAAGATTTCGTCCAAAAGAAAGGCGATGGCTGTTTTGGTTTCGCCGTTCGGGCTGACCAAAGTCTGGAGAGGGAGATGATGCTGGCCGGGGCCAGCCGCTGTGATGACAGCTTTTTTGATCTTCATGTTGCGATACCGAGTATGCGGAGAGCGCGCTCAATGACAAGGCGCAAGAGATCGAAGGCAGTCAGCGTTCTCGACGAATGGCTGCTCTGGTCACCGCTGAATTTATTAAGAGCTCATGTGAAGCTTCGGGCACAGGGTCGTAGGGGTGGGGTCAAGGTGACGAAAGCTCTGGAGTTCCTTGGGGTGGGATAATGGGTTTTGGTGACCTCGGCTTCAATGCGCAAAGATTTTCTGGGGATTTCTGAGCTGGTCCCACTCCCGCCCCGTCGCTGAAAAAACCGAGGCCATTGACAGTGTCGCTGCGTCCTCAGCCCCTTCGCTGAGGGGCTGTGCCATTTCGATTGTCGCGAACGATCAGAGGGTAAGCGACACTCGGTGTGTTCGCCCAGAGATCAGTGATTTGACACTGGGGGGATTCACTATCCAGTTAGCTTTAACCTATTCATGAATTTCGCGTTTAGAAAAATGGCACTGGGATGCTAGGCTATTGTTCAATTACCGGCGTGATGTCATTGAGAAGGGAAAAAATGAAAGAGGTCGCGGGTAAGATTCGTGAGGCTCGGAGGTATTGGGATGCGCATCGAAACAAGGCGGCAAGGCGGGAGAGGGAGCTGGCACTTGAGCTCTACTCGGAGTTGACGGAGGAGGAGAAAAAAGAGATCCCCGAAAAATTGCGGGTTTGGCTGCGCTACCGGAGCGAGAAGTATTTTGGAGAGGGGCGGACGTCGCCGGGTCAAAGGGGATCGCAAAGTAAGAAATTAGCTAAGACCAAGAAAAGAGCGCACGCGCCTCGTCATTCGATAGCGAGTCGACGAATCAATAGTCCAGTTGGATCACTGGTCATACTGAGTTCTAGGAAGGGGATCTCTGGGCTTTATTTTAGTGACCGGATCGAGCGCTCGACCTTGCCGGAAGGAAACGACAAGGATCGCTTTCTGAATCAAGCGGAAGAGGAGTTGGGAGAATATTTTAGAGGAGAGAGGACGAGTTTCGAGGTTTCTCTTGATCCAAAAGGGAGCGAGTTTCAACGGGATGCCTGGCGACAGCTGTCATCGATTCCCTATGGAGAGACGATTTCATATTGCGAGCAGGCACGAAGAATGGGGGATTTTAAAGCGGTGCGTGCGGTGGGAACGGCGAATGGGGCTAATCCGATCTCGATTCTTATTCCGTGTCATCGCGTGATCGGCAAAAACGGTACCTTGACTGGGTTTGGGGGAGGTTTGGACCGAAAGGAAAAATTATTGAGGCTCGAGGGGGTATTGTTGGATTTGTTCGAATGATCGAGTTGGGATTGCTCAAAAGCCTGCAAATTAGTAAGGGAAGCTGAATTAATGGAGGAGCGTCAAAAAGGGGAGGTGGGTCCATTGCCATTCATTTTAACCTATTTATTTTCAGTTTTTTATTGAGAATCCCATTCTGAATGCAGAGTTGTGTTGAGGAAGGATCCTCATTTTGGGGGTTGCTTTGAAAGCACAATGTGTTTACATAGTGGGCATCATGAAGCTGCAACGAGTATCTCCATTCCGTCCTGGTTTCGCGCTTATTGCGACAATTTCGGTTTTGCTTTTGTTGACCTTGGTCGCGGTCGCATTTCTTTCATTATCAGCACTGACTGTTCGAACGGCTCGTGATGATTGGGCCCGGGAAGAAGCTCGCGCGAATGCTCGTTTGGGATTGATGATTGCCTTCGGAGAGTTACAGCGTGAGATGGGTCCCGACCGCCGGATTTCGGCCAGTGCGTCCATTCTGGATCGCGAGCCCGGCTCCCTTGAGATTGACGGTGTTGAACATCCCAACTGGTTGGGCGTTTTTTCCACGGTATACGAGGGGAACCAAAACGGCAGCCCTTGGACCCGGGACGATGAGTACAACGGTGGGATGGCAGACGCTCGAGGAGGCACGGCTTACCGGGCCCGAGACGTCGTGAAGGGATATCTGGTAAGCGGAAACGAGGGCGGTAAAGGTAAGATGTCGGGTAAGCGAAAGTTTCTGGATGCGATTAATGCAAATTTGGGGAACGGCGATGAACAGGTGAACATCGTCGGCCCGGGTTCAGTGAATAATCTGGATGATCAGGTTTTCGTGAAGCGGGTGTCCACTGAGAAAGAAAAGCTGTTGCCAAATGGCACTAGAGATTACCGCGATTTGGGTGGTTATGGGTTTTGGATTGGTTCCCTTGGCGCGAAGGCGGCAGTCTCCGTGGCTGACACTCACCGTGAGGAGATGATTGATGGAAAAGGGGGGGGAATCCAGCGACTGATTAATGCTCAGGATGTCGAGGCTGCGGTTATCGATGGCATTGCTGACGTTGTTGAAGACGAAGCGGCCAAGTTGATCACGCTGAATACGATGGCCTTGGTTCACCCAAGGAACAAAGAGGCGATCAAGGACAACTTCCACAATATCACAGGATACTCGCGGGGAGTTTTGGCCAATGTTCGTGACGGGGGACTCAAGCGTGATTTGACTGCCTACATTTTGAGTGACGGCAGCATTCCGGATCTTAGTTCTGAAGCGGCCCACTATCAGGGGCTTGATGATGAAGATTTCCTGGTAGGACCAATCAATGAAAAAATGGCTGGGTTGAGAGGGTTTGATTGGGACTCTGCGCGCTACAAAGAAATTGCGCCGACTTTCGGGGTCTTCAGAGAATGGTTTCTGTTCTCCCAGACCAATAGTTTTAATCGGCAAACGATGGATCAGGTAACTCCGGAAAGATGGAAAAATCCACCGTCGGCAAACGATGGAGACGGTTTCTATGACAGAACCAACAAGAGCACGGTGGCGTTCACCCCATTCACAAAGCCAAATATTACCCCTCTCCTGACGGAGGCTAACATGTATTACAATGTCGGCTACAAGAAGCTGGGATCGGGGACAACCGCCAAGTATCGTTTGAGCCTGTGCATGTATCCCAGGGTGGCGTTGTGGAATCCCTATAGTGTTGACTTGAAGGTGCCGGCAATGACCTGTCAGTTGTTTGTTAATGGTAACAAACGAATTGAGGTGACGACTGCGAGTGGATTGAAGTATCAGAATATTTATTTTGGCCAGACCGGAGCGCCACCGGGACAGCCAGGTCGTCAGAGCGGCAACCTTTCCGGCATGATTTTCATGCAGATTCCGAGTTCCAATATCCCAGCTGGTCAATCGCTCGTCTTCTCTCCATCTGTTTCCGCTCCCTTGGATGCGATTAATTTTAGTAACAACCGCCTGTCTGCCAATGTTGCGCCTTCTGCCTCGAGATGTTTCTATCAGGATTACATCGGACAGCAGAGGGTGAGAGGACAGTTTAGATCTGATTTGCAATTGGACGGCCCGCCAACTTCGGTGCGGGAAGTGCCTGATACCGGTAAGATCAATGGGGCGGATAACTACATGGTCTCATTGAGGCTTAACGAAGGAAGGACGAATATTAACTACTCGACCTTTGCTCAGTTGCCCTTGTTTTCCGTGGCAAACATCTCTTTGCAGGCAGGGGGATCTGACGAATTGCCTCTTGAGTTGATTACCTCCTTCCCGGCAACCGACATTACCACTGGTTTTGATCAACTGCCGGAGCCATCGGTGTTCACCAGAGATGGCTTTCGTCTGAGGTGGTGGAAGGAGACGCAATCCAATATTTTGAACTCAGGCAAATTAACCAAGACTGATGGGGCCCACCTTCAAACTGCGGCTCTGGGGACCTGGAATTTGCGGGGGGCTTATTACACTCGAACTCCCTTTGATAATGTGAGTGATACTCCGCCATATTTCCACGGAGTTTATATGCGTGATTTCCCGGATACCGAAGTGACCTTCAGCGATATGACTCCGGTTAAAAGGAAGGGTCTTAACACTACTTTCCCGTTTACCTCGCCTAATGCCGGTCCGTCTGGCCTGATTGCTTTTGAGCTCCCGAGTAAGGATGTTGGGCTACCCTCAATTTCGTACCTGCGACATTTGAAGTTGTCGGAGTTTGCGTGGCATCCTAGTTATGCCATCGGGAACTCACTTGTTGATCCGCGTGTCGAAAGAACGGGAACCAGCCCGATTTTGGATGGTTCCTCCGAGCAAAAATATACCGGTTGGAATGGTTATTTCCTGGGACGAGGCAGTCGGGGTGGATCGAAATTCGAGGGCGAGTATTGGGCCTGGTTGATTCGCACTATTCTATTCGACACAATGAAGGAGAGCAATCTGATCTACGATCAGAGTTTTGAGCTCAACTTCAATCTTTGGGATGACTTCTTTGTGTCAACGGGAACGATTAATCAAAAGCAGAGATTTGCAGATGACCCCGGAGCGAATCCATTGCCAAACGGACGCTTTGGAGTGTTTGATGGAGGTGAGGACTTGTCTGGTGACCTTCTTGATTTCCACCGTGCCGCCTCGCGCTTGAGTCTTGAAGGTGCATTTGATGTCCACTCGACTAGCAAGCAAGCATGGAAAGCCATTCTGTCATCGACCCGGGATATTGGATTCGGAAGTAAAGGAGTCACTCCTTATCCGAGACTGCTAAGTAAGGACAATCGCGATTACCTTGGAGATCGGATTAATGAGGCTGCCTATGATGGGTTCCGGAGTCTGCAGGTTGACGAAATCGATGCCCTTGCCGAAGCGATTGTATACGAGGTGAAAACAAGAGCGCCCTTCTTTGGGCTTGCTGACTTTGTGAATCGCAGGCTGACCATGGATGAAACAGGTAGAGAGGGCGCAATCGAAGCTGCGATCTATCGGGCCGGAATCAACGATACCCTCATTTCGGAGTATCCAATCAACCGGGATTATGAATTGCCGGATGTCAATCTGGTTGTGCCCGGCCAAGCAAATATTTCGGATTCCACTCGTCTCAGACAGGTAGATAAGCCTCCCTCAACAGCTTGGGGTATTCCGGGTTACCTGACCCAAGGTGATGTGTTGCAAATTATTGGTTCAACCCTTTCGGCGAGATCAGATAGTTTTGTGATTCGCTCATACGGAGAGTCAAAGGACGTGAGTGGAAAGATTCAGGCCCGGGCTTGGTGCGAAGCGAGAGTGCAGCGCACGCCTGCGCCAATGAATCCTGACAGAGAGGGCTTGAATCCCGAAGCGGTCAGTGGCAGCACCGTGGATTTCGGTCGTCGATTCCGGATGGTATCCTTCCGGTGGTTGGGTAAGGATGAAGTCTAATCTCTTCATCGGAATCTAATTTTAGTTCCTTGGACAAAGCAGCTTGCTGATGAGTGACAGCGTTTGGGCGCCAAGTCCTACTAATTATCCAAAGGTGAATTTCTCAAGGACCGAGCGATAATGAAACTTAATCTGGAGATTGTAACCAATGATGAAGGCCATCTTACTGCTATCACTTCTTCTGCCCCTTGTTGTCACGGGGCAGGAAAAACTACCTCCAAAGTATCTGCGATTCGTTCCTCTGGGTGAATTGCCTCCGTGGAAGGAAGAGATTCGAGAAGACCGAAGAATCCAGTCTCCGCCCGAGCCTGGACAGATGCCTCCGAGTGAGATTGAGGTTAATGGAGGCGATCTTAATGGATTTGGTGGGAACCTCTATTTGAGGAGACTGACGAATTATTACTCGGTCGCCGGAGAGCAGCAGAGGTTGGAAATTCTGGAGAAAGGGGGAGATCCACCGTGGATTAGCCATGCCATGCCGACGGCATCACACACGCTGGCGATCCTCTTTCGAGATCTTCAGGAAATGACTTGGCTCAAACCAGTCGTGAAAATCGTAAGAGATGATCTGCAGGCCTTTCCTTTGGGGTCGATGCGTCTGGTGAATGTCTCTCATCTGGAAATTGCGGTGAAAGTCGGGGATCAAGATCCGGTTTTCATTAAGGCCGGCGAGTCGGGTCAGCAGAAATTGAAAGAGGGGAGAAATCTCGTGAGGGTTGATGTGATTGATCCAGATGGTGGCAACAAAATGATCTTTCAAAATGACTTTTCGATACGAAAGGGACAGCGAGTACAGAGTTTTGTCTTTAAATCGCAGGGTTTGGTCGCCAGTCGCCCGGTGCGCTTCACCTATGAGATTGATCGCTTTCAGGATCCCCAATCCCTCTTTAAATCCCAACCCCCCCCGACGGTGGAGCCCAAGATCGCTCCTGCCGAGGCAGAAGGGTCCTAATTTTTCGTCCAGCATGATTACCGGAATCTTTGTCTGGATACCCTCTTGGTCGATATGCTAAACCACAGCTGATGATGAAACGCCTACTGATTCTCTCTCTTTGTTTGACTTGGACATCCAGCGCGCAAGAGGCGCCGAGTAAAAACGTGCGCTTTCTTCCATTGGGAGAGTTACCTCCCTTTAAGCAGATCATAGGAACGGATCGTCGAAAACAGGGAGAACACCCCAAAGGTTCCATGCCTCCGGAGGGGACTGTCCTGATGACCGAACCCGGAGAGGGAACACCTTTGGGTTTGCGTTTAAAAACCTTTACGAAGTCTTTAAAAATCAAGGCATCCGCAAAAGGGGTGGAGATTTACGAAGGAGGGAAAGTGGCCGGCGAGCCTTGGTTTAAAAGTCGATTTCCGGCTCAAAAGCAGGCTTTGTTCGTGCTTTGCAAGGACAATGCGACGATGACCTGGGAGAAGCCCCAAGTGAAAGTTTTGCCGGAAGATGTTCGCTCTTTTCCACTTGGGACAATTCGTTTGGCCAACCTTTCTGATCGAGGAGTCGCCGTGATTATTGGTGATGAAAAGGCGTTTGCCGTAAAAGCGGGGGAGGTGGTTCTCAAGCCAATGAAGGCCGGGGAGGTTCTGGTGAAGTTAGCGGTGAAAGATGCCGGCGGAGCTTGGAGGACAATTCTTCAAAACAATTTGACCATGAGTAAGAAGGGTCGCATGCACGCCTTCTTCTATAAGGCTCAGACCAAGGATGCGAAGAAGACACCGGTGAAGTTCTTTTCCAAATTGGAAGGGGTATAGTTGATCGAGTGGTTGTAGCTGATCCCGGGATTTTTGGAGCGCGCTGCCCGAAGACCGGTTGCCTTGTTCGCGAAGATCGGGGTCAGAGAGCAGATGGGCTCTGGCTCCTAGTGCCATCCACTTGTGTGATCGCCGAGGATTTGTCGTGGTGTTTTTCCCCTCGACGTTGCGAAATTGCTGGGCGATTGTCTGCCTTCCTAAGTCATCAACTATGAGAACTTTATCCATCATCGTCTCTGTCATCGCGGCCCTGCCGCTCTCCCTGTTCGCTCAAGGTCCCGTGCAGCAGTTTCAATCTGCTTGTATGGCTGCCGAAAAAAATAAGAAGGACGTGATGGTGGTATTCTCTGGTTCTAGCTGGAATAAACAGAGTGAACAATTCGAGAAAGAGGTCATCGGAGCCGAGGCCTTCAAAAAACAGGCTGATGAGCTTTTCGTTCGGGTCGTTTTTGATTTCCCTCGCGAGCGGGAAAAGACGGACACGAAATTATTGGAGTTCCGTATGAAATATAAAGTGCGCCAAATGCCCAGCGTTGTCTTGTTGGACCCGGCCGGGCGTCCATTTGGCTATGCCGGATTTATGCGGGGAGGGGCGGAGGAATTCTGGAAGCGGATGAAAGAGATGGTGGATCTCAGAGTGAAACGCGATGAGTTGTTTGCCAAAGGAAGATCCAAGAAAGGCTTGGAACGCGCCAAGTTGCTGGTAGAGGGGTTGGAATTGTTGCCGAGTCAGGTTGTGCGTGATTTTTATGTGTTGGAGATGGCCGATATCGCCAAGGCCGACCCTGCGGGAAAAACGGGATTCATTGCCAAGGTAGAAAAAGAGGAGGCTCTGAAAAGAGAGCAGACATATTATCAAGCGCTTTTCCGGGAGAAGAAATATGATGAAATCATCAAGGTCTCAACCGAGGCGGCCCAGGAGGCGAGTGGCGAGGATTCACAGCGACTTTCCCTCTATGCGATTCAGGCCCTTGCTACTCTGGAGAAGTTTGATCAGGCGAAGAATGCAATCGATACCATGGCCTTGATTGCTCCGGATTCGACCTTGGGCAAGCGGGCGCCGCAATACCATCAGGCAGTTGAGCGCATGAAAGCCCGTGCCCAAAAAATGAAAGAAGCCAAGACGGCCAAGCCGATGGTGAAAAAGAGAACCGGTCCGATCGTTTCCAAGCCGGTGGCAATAGTGAGCGATATTAACGAGTTGAAAGAGGAAGCCGTGATGCTGGAGAAGCAGGCTCTGGAGGCTGCCAAAAAGGAGAATGAACTCAGCAAACAGGTTGCTGACCGCAAGTCGAAAATGGCTGCGCTCGAAAAGGAATTGGCTGTTTTGAAAGAGGAGGAGGCGAAATCAAAAGGAGAATTGGAAAAGGCTGTTGCTGAGCTCAGCAAGTTGGCAACCAAGGCTCAGGCGATGAAAGATGTCATCGAAAATCATGAGGCGATGGAAGCCCGCAAGCGCCAGGTGAAAGAGCTGGAGGAAAAGGCCAAAAAGCTGAAGAAGGAAGCCGATGATCTGAAGGGGAATTCCCAGAAGCTCAAAAAATCCGAATAAGGAGATGGGCTCGGTCTTTTTGAAATCGCTTTTATTTTTGCTGATTGCGAGCCCTTTGGTGGCGGCGTGGAATTCCGATCTTGGAACTGCCCAAAAAACCGCGGAGAAGGAAAAGAAGGCGCTCTATTTGGTGTTTGTCTCCACCGATTCTTCGGGAGCCTGCCAACAGCTGGAGAGGCGCATTCTCTCGTCCGAGAAGTTTCAATCCCTGGTAGAAGAGAAGTTTGTTCTGGTCAAAGTGGATCTGCCCTTGAAAAAGCGTCTTCAGAAGGAAAATCACCAGAGGATGTTGGATTTAGCGAGGCGGTTTGGAGTCGGGGGCGTTTTTCCGACTTCCTTTTACCTCGATGCCGGCGGGCGGCCTTTTCATCAGGAGAATGGTGTCTTGCCAGGAGGTCCGGAAAAATATGCGGGTCATCTGTTGGGGATTCTTCAGAAGAGAGAGACGCGAGATGAAGGTCTGAGAGCGGCTTCAAAAATGTCAGGCCTGAAAAAGGCCCGTGCACTGGTTCATCTCTTAAAGCCCTTGTCGGATGAAGTGGTCTTGAATTTCTATGCCGAGCAGATGGATGAGCTGGCGGAATTGGATCCCGAAGACACCCTTAAGTTTCGAAAAGAAAAAGTGATCGGAAAGGCCTATGCTGATTTTGAGGAGGCCGTGAAAAAGGTGTTTCACAAGGATAGCTACGATCAGGTGGTGACCTTGGTGGATGAGTTTATTGGGAAGCATGCCCCCGAAGGAGACTTGAGACAAAAGGTCTTATTCCGGAAGCTGGCGGCCCTCAACCACGGAGGTAATTTGGAGCCGGCAATCAAGGTTGCCGATGAGATCATCTCTATCGATAAAGAATCCTCTCATGGTCGTTTTTCCACTCAGATTAAGGAGAAGATTAAGAAGCGACTGGGCCGTTAAGATCTAAAGAGGCCGGCCATAGGAGTCGCAGCGGTTGTGCCAACCGGCGCGCCAGCGTGATTCTCCACGAGCGGGAGGTGAGTTCTTGATGCGGAGGTCGAGACGACGTTTTGCAGCGGCTCCAAATTCCCTGGCGGCAGCTTGTCCGGAGGGAACGTTTTTCATTTCCATGAGAACCCACATCAAGCCCCATCCCTGAGCGCCATATCTTTCTTTGGGGTTGGTTCCGTCTCCCTTGAAATTGACATAATCAACGAGGGCATAGATCCCGTTTGGAGTCGTGGCGACCTTGTTGTAGTTGTCTTGAATGCGGGCTCGTTGATTGGCGGGTGCGGCCTGAAGAACTTTTGGAAGCGCAGCGCGGGATTTGAAGGCGATGAATTCCGTCTGAATGGTAATGTTTGCGGCGAGCCAATTGCGTAATCCGGTAAGCTTTGGGAAATTGGAGTCAGCTAGGAATGACGCCCGGCTGTTCCAGGGGCAATCGGGAAGTGAAGCGACTGCGGGAGGCTGGGCTCCTTTGCTCCGGGCATAGCGCACGAATTCAGGAAAGGACTCGGTCCAGCGACCGTTAAAGCCCTTGGGATACCAAATAAAATGCCCAATTCCCATTGAGGGGAATTCCTCGCCAACATTCCAGGCGGTGAGCCCGCTGACTTTTCCGCCTGATTCGTTTTGCCAAATCTTACGGCCGATGCTCGATTTTTGAGCAGCGGTGAGCCTGAGCACATTCGAGTTTTGAGGCAAAGGCTTGGTGGAAACCGATGGATCGGGAGCGCAGGCGGCGAATAGACAAGCGAGAGGAAGAAAGAAACAGGCAACTTGCATAAAGAGGAGCTTGGGCTCAAAATCGAGCCATCGCAATGGACAAAAACGAACTTTTAAAAGCGCTTACGCCCAATCTCTTTGATGTGGTAAAAATTCTTCTTACTGCTGTGGTGATTCTGGTGGTTACCAAATTACAGCTGGTGAGTGACAAGCTTTCCGCTCTTCTCATTGCTCTGCCGCTGACTTCGATTCTCGCCATGATCTGGATGCGGCATGAAAGTAAGGTGAGCGACCAGGCCGCTCGGGTCGAGAGTATCGCCAATCATGCCTATTATACCTTTTGGTTTGTCTTACCTACCATGCCGATGTTTCTCGTAATTCCCTGGATGCTGAAAAAGGGATACGGGTTCTATTTCACTCTTGGAGTCAACGCAGTGATGACCACGGCCTTGTTTTGGCTCCTGGTGATTACTTTGAAAAAGTTCACTTCGATTGAGTTGATGTAGATTCTGCGATTGCCATCCCCGCGAGTCTTCCGGTGGTCCAGGCCGCCTGAAAGTTAAAGCCGCCGGTAATGCCATCAATATCGAGAACCTCTCCGGCAAAGTAGAGCCCGGTGTGCTCTTTGCTTTCCATGCTTTTGAGCTGCACGTCATCGAGAGAAACGCCGCCGCAGGTGACGAATTCATCTTTGTTGAGGCTTTTTCCATCCACGGAAAATTTCGCCTGAACCAACTCCTTTGCAAGAGTCTGACTTTGGAGTTTTGTGATCTTGGACCAAGTCGAGGAATCGAGGATGCCGGAGGTTTCGCACATTCTCTGCCAGAGTCGTTTACTAATGCCGACGATGGGGCTTCGCTTGCTTATTTTCCAAACGCCATGATCGCGACGATGTTGGTGGAACATTTCTTGCACGGATTCCAGGCTTTCGCTTCCGGTCCAGTTGATCGTCACGGAGAACCGGTAATTGGATTGGGAGAGGTCACGAGCGCCCCACGCGGATATTTTAAGGATGGCCGGGCCACTCAATCCCCAATGGGTGATCAATAGGGGGCCTTCGCTTTGGTGGGTTTCGGTAGAGGCGGTGGCGTGGGGGACTGAGACTCCTTGCAGGCCGTGGATGCGAGGATCGCTGATTTTAAAAGTAAATAGAGAGGGGACGGGAGAACTGAGATCGTGGTTGAGGTTTTCTGCGGGAATACGAGCATCCTTACTTCGGATTCCTCCGGTTGCGACGAGGATATTTCGAGCTGTGAAATGATCTCCGGTTGAGGTGAATAGTTCGTAGGTTTGATCGCTTTGATGAAGCTGGGTCACGCCGCAATGGGTGCGCCATTTAATTCCCAAATCGTTTGCGGATTTGGTAAGACAATCGATGATGGTGTGCGAGTTATCGGTAGTCGGAAACATGCGTCCATCTTCTTCCGTTTTTAGTTCCACCCCGTGATCTTCAAACCAAGTGATCGTATCGGCAGGCTGCCAGCGGTGAAAGGGTCCGATAAGGTTTCGGTGTCCCCGGGGGTAATTTTTGGCCAAGTCTTTGGGGTCGAAACATTGGTGGGTCACGTTGCACCGGCCTCCTCCGGAGATTCTTACCTTGGTGAGGATTTCCGGACCTTTTTCCAAAATGAGAATCTTTGGCGTGCCAAACTCGGCAGCAGTGATGGCTCCAAAAAAACCTGCCGCTCCGCCACCGATGACGATGAGATCGTAATATTGTTCGGAACGGCTCATGATGACGGCAGAACTATGGATAAAATGAGTTAAATACCAGAGTGCAAATTGTCTTTGGACGAATTATAGAGAGGGGGTGCAGGGAGATGTCTTCATGGAGATTCGCGAACTCAGAAAGAGTTTTGGCTCGCAGGAGGTCTTGCATGGGATTGACCTGGATATTCATCGGGGGGAAACCCTGGTCCTGCTGGGTGGATCGGGATGCGGGAAGTCCGTCTTGATGAAGCATATGACCGGGCTCCTTCAGCCGGACTCTGGAACGGTCAGTCTGGAGGGGAAGTTGATCTCAGGATCCAGTGAGCGCGAATTGACCTGGGCCCGGCGAAAGATTGCCATGATGTTTCAAAGTGGGGCTCTTTTCGACTCATTGACCGTGGGTGAAAATATCGCCTTCCCGCTTCGCGAAGCCGGGATCAAGGATGAGGCGGAGGTTGAAAGAAGAGTGGGCGAGGCGCTTGAGATTGTGAAATTGAAAGGTCAGCGGGCCAAGAGGCCCTCGGAGCTTTCCGGAGGGATGCGGAAACGGGTCGCCCTGGCCCGGGCGGTGGTGGAGAAACCGTGTTGCGTGCTTTACGACGAGCCGCATGCGGGTCTCGATCCGGTGACCGGAGATTCCATTGATCATTTGATTAAGGAACTGGAAAAGGAGCATGGCATTACCAATGTGGTGATTACACATGAAATACGGAGCGTTTTCCGTATCGCCACGCGGGTGGTTTTTTTGAAGGATGGCTTGATTTACTGGGAAGGAACGCCCGAAGCCTTGAAAAAGACAGGCGACCCGGAATTACAAAATTTCATCGAAGGGCGCTCCGAAAAATCCGCTCATTTGTGATTTGAGCTTTTCGGGATTCCCGACGACAATCAAGAAGGATGGCAGGATCTCTACAACGAAACGAAACACTAGTCGGCCTGTTTGTCTTCGTGGGGCTGGCGCTGTTGGCGGCATTGGTCCTCTTGTTCGGGAATGCCCGTGATTGGTTTAAGGATCGCTACGAGCTGAAAGTCTACTTTGATGAAGCCTCGGGAGTGATCGAAGGAAGTGCGGTGCGATTTCGTGGTGCCAAGGTGGGGCTGGTGGAGGAGAAGCCGCAGCTAACTTCGGAGGGGAAAGTGATGATCGTGTTAGCGATTGAGGAGCAGTACCAGATCCCCGAAGGGTCACGATTTCAGGTCGGACAGGCCAGTTTGTTGGGGGATAAGGAGATTTTGATCACTCCGCCGGGCGAAGTGTCGGGGGGAAACATTGACGCAGATGCCGAGATATCCGGAACCTCGGGTGGGGGGCTTGAACAGTTGCAGGATGATGCCACCGAAGTTGCCAAAGAGATGCGCTTGTTAGTGAAGGAAGCGCGTATTGCTTTGGAAGCCGTTGAGGTTTCGATTCGGGATATTCGCACCGTTGCTTCAAAGTTGAATCAAGGGCTGAATACGGTGAATGCGAAATTACTCTCAGACGAGAACCTAGACCATTTGAGTCAGTCGTTGGCTAATTTTGAGCGGGCGACGGCAGCGGCTGAAAAGTTGGGGGCGAAATTTGATCCTGCGTTGGAAGAGGCCCGGGCCGCATTTGCCGAAGTGAAGACCGCAGCGCAGAGTGTTCGGACCATTGCGGGGAATGTGGAGCCGGCTCTGGAAAGTGTTCCGGAAGTTCTCGCATCGATTGAGCGGACCTCTGATCAAGCGAGCGCGGCGATTGAGAAGGTGCAATCGGGTGACGGGGCTCTGGGAGCGCTGGCCTATGACAGGGAGACGAAGGAGGACCTGCAGTCGTTCATCAAGAATCTTAAGAAGAATGGCATTCTTCGTTACCGGGACGAGGAGAGCAAAGAAGACGATCCCCGTGACCGTTTCCGGGGGCGCCGTAGATAGCAAATTTTATGATCACCTGCCGGGGAATCTTGGAAATTGAGAGCCGGGTATTCCGGACAGGGATTTCGGCAGAGACCTTGATGGAGAAAGTTGGTCGTCGCATGGCCCGGGTGATCTTACGGGATCACCCAATTTCGGGGCGAGTCGAGGCCTATTTGGGGAAAGGTCATAATGCCGGAGACGCCCTGGTGGTCTTACGGGTTTTGAAGCAAGAGGGATGGCAGGTTTCGGTAAAGTTGGCTTTTCCTGAGACCGAGATGGCAGTGCTGACCCGAAAGAAATTGCGGGAGCTGGGTGAGTTGGGCAGTGACCATGGTTTTCGCCGAGGCCCCCATCTTTTGCTGGATGGAATGTTGGGAATCGGAACCGAGGGAAGCTTGCGGGAGCCGCTGCTGGGGATGGCGGAAGAGATGAACGAGCGTCGGTTGAATTCTGGTGCGCGAGTGGTTGCGATGGATATTCCTACGGGTCTGGATGCTGACACGGGCGGGGAAGGAGCAGTTGTCGCGGACCTGACCCTGACCGTGGGAATTCCCAAATTAGGGTTGGTGGCAGATTCCGCGACGGATTTTGTCGGACGTTTGGAGCTAATTGAAGTGGAGGAATTGCCTCTGCCCGAAGAGGGTGATCGGCTCATCTCCCGTCAATTTCTTCGGCCTCGTCCGTTTTCTTTTCACAAAGGGCAAGCTGGTCGGGTAGGGATTATTGCGGGATCTCCGGGCTTGTTGGGTGCGGCGGCCTTGGCGTGTCACGGGGCATTGAGAGGAGGCGCGGGTTTGATCACTTTGTGGGCGGAGAAGGAATTGCTGTCGGACTTGAGGGCAATGGTTTCTCCCGAGGTGATGATTCGGGAGTTGGGAGACGATTGGGCTGAGGTGTGTCAGTTGAATCCTGATGCCCTGGTGATTGGGCCCGGGTTGGGGAGTGATTGTTCGGATTCGTTGTTTCGCCTATTGGAGAAGAATCAACCTCCAACGGTTTTGGATGCGGACGCATTGAATCTGATCGCCACTCACGAGCGACAGGATTTGTTAGGCGCAAATATACTGGCAACGCCTCATCTGGGGGAGATGGCGCGGCTTCATTCAGTTGAGGGTGCCCGCGCCGAAATTGCCCGA
>NHEN01000026.1 GCA_002172625.1 Verrucomicrobiaceae bacterium TMED86
AAACGGCAGAAAAGTCATCTTCAAGATCGAGCTTCTTTCCAAGGAGGACAAAACCTGGATTGAAGCGGAGGCGAAAAAAGCAGTCCAAGCCGATGCCGACAAAAAAGCCGCAGCGGAATTTTCCGAAAGCGACTTCGGCAAAGCTCTCGGGAAAATGCAGAAACTGGATGGAAAGAAATTCAGTAAGCATGAACTGGAAAGCGCACCCAAGCTTTTCCTCCTCTATTTTTCAGCGAGCTGGTGACCACCCTGCCGCTCCAGTGCTCCACAGTTAGTGAAGACCTACAACGAAGACATCGCCAGCAACTCCAAGGTGGAATTGATCCACCTTTCGCGTGACCGCGATGAAGACGCGGCTGCCGCCTGGGCCCAAAAAGAAAACATGCCCTGGCCGACTATCCTTAGCGAGGACGCCGACGTAAAACAGCTCATCATGCCCTACTTTCCCGGCGGAAGAATGGGAGTTCCCAGCTACGTCCTCGTCGACCAAACAGGGAAGGAAGTCGCTCGCGGGAAAACCGCCGCTTTTGCCAAGATCAAAGAAATGGAATAGACCTCTTTACCTACCCCAAAACGACGCCCGGAAAGCAGGGCGTCGTTTTTTGTGATCGCTTGTAAAGAAAACCTAACGAGCGGCGTCTATCTGAGTGGAGGGCGATTGTTTTTTGCTACATTTCATTTCCAAACTTCAATTTAAAAAATCACTGAATGCTTGATCTTAAGTGAGTAACCAGCCAGACTCTCAAATGGATCGTGCGTTACCGTCCCCGGACGCCAGCCTGCTCCGACCTCTACGACCTCTACGACCTCTACGACCTCTACGACCTCTACGACCTCGAGCCAGGAAACCATACTATCACCCACGCTAACAACGAACGGGTTGAGGCGGAACTCAACTTAAAAACTCATGACGGCGGCAGATCCAAATTCCAGCAGACTAGCTGCTAAAATCAGGGGTTTCTCTTTTTTGAGAAAAAGACTAAAATTTTCGTAACGCTCCGGCCCGCTCCGCGTCTTCACCCTTTGGGCAAATATAGCCGCACCCAAAATTACCCAGTGGATACCAATCATCAGCCTGTCACACCCGACATTCTCAGCGCCGTCCGCGCAGGTGATGAAACCGTAGCCAAGGAACTCGTCGAAATGCTTTACCCACTCGTCATCTCCATCGTTCGCCGTCATCGCCCCCGTTTGGAGGCCGAGGAGGACCTGTCGCAGGAGGTATTCATGAAAATGTTCACTCGACTCCACCAATATTCCGGTCCTCGGGCCTTCGAACACTGGGTGTCAAAAATTGCCGTCAACACTTGCTACGACCGCCTCCGACGCCAGAATACCCGAAAAGTAATGAGTTTCGCGGAACTCGACACCGAGGAAGCGCAATTTTTAGGAAAAGCCGAAAGTTTCGGCACCGATTCCCCGACTTCCATTGAAGGGACCCCCGGCTTGGCCCACGAAGTCCTCGAAAAACTCTTCACTTCCCTGAGGCCCAAGGAACAGATGGTCATCCGCCTCCTTGACCTCGAGGAAAAAACGGTCAACGAAGTCTGCGCCCTTCTTGACTGGAAAGCCTCCCGCGTCCGCGTCACCGCGATGCGGGCCCGACGCAAACTGGGCCAAGCCCTTGAATCCCTGGAACAATCAACCGTCCTACTCTCATGAAACCCGAAGACCGCTGGCAAGAAATCGCCCCAAAATTCCGCACTCCGTCCAAGAAAGACAAAGCTCCGTATGGATTCGCCACCCGCGTGGTCGCGGCCGCCAATCTGGGCCTGCCCAAGCAATCGCGGGCCCTCCTCCTCTGGCGTCGGTATTCCCTCAGTATGGCCGGAGCCGCCGCCATCCTCCTGGGCATCAATCTTCTTAACCAACCCCCGATCGATCAACAGTTCCTGCCTCTCCCCGACGCTGACTTCTCAATCTCTCACTCCATCGAATCATGAAAACGACCCTTCGCGACTCCATCCTTGTCGGAGCAGCACTCATCACCATTCTTGCCTCGGGCTTTGGTCTTGGCCGCCTTTCCCCTCGTGAAAGCGCCCCAGCACCTACTGTTCCTGTCGATAATCTCTCTGAAGAAGTCCTTGCTTCCCTCCGTTCCTCGCTCAATTTGACCTCGGAGCAAGAGATCGAAATTGCTCCCGAACTCGAAAACCTCACCACCCTAGTCCTTGACAGCAGGCAACAAGCTCTGATTCAATATTACGAGAGCCTCTTGAACTTCCACGGCGAGATCGCCACAAAGCTCAATCTACGCCAGCAAAAGATCCTCGAAGCCAATCGGAAACTCCTCCAACAAGAATTTTCCAATCGATTCAATCCTCAAAGTTAAGTCTATCCAATGCGCTCGTTCACCTCATCCATCGGAGTCTTCGCAATCGCGGTGGCCTTGGGGGTAGTGACGAATAAGGACGAACCCCAGACTGGAGACTCGGGTTTACCCGAAAAAGCCAGAGCGCGCAAAGTCGTCTTCAACCCACGAAGCGATCACTCGACCCCCAGATCACGGCGTCCCGCCTTAAGCGAAGTCGAATCCCTCGCCTATTCCAGGCTCGGCGAACTCACCGAGACGCTGTTCCTCGACCAGGATCAAATTGAAAAACTCCGCCCCCTCATTCTGCGAGCCACTCCCGGATATCTCCCGGAAAATCGCTACGCCAGCTTTCAGCCTAATGCATCCGCAAACTCCCCGTTAGGTCCCCCCCTCCTCCGCTCTCATTTCGAGGACCAGCTCTTCGCCCTCCTTGATGGGGAACAACAACTCGACTACGCGGCATCCGTTGCCGAACGCGAAGTCTGGTGGAGCAACATCATCGCCCGACTCGAAGCCGATCTCGAAAATCATACCTCTCCTGAAGAAGATCTCCCCGCCTCGTCCGACCCCACCTCCCACGGTCGGCGTAACCTCTCAGAATCCGATTAAGAAACACGTCATGAGAACTTTTTGTAACGCTCCCCGTCTCACGCTCGTCACTCAGAATGAAAGCCCACTGATCATGCATACTTACTTATTTCTCTGCCTTCTCATCTTACCCGTTACGGGTTTGGCCCAGGAGCGCACCTTTGGAAATGGCACGCTTTCAGAGTTTCTCTCGCTTTACGATGTCGATGATAGCGGCGGACTCTCACCCGAGGAACTAAGGGCTCTCAGCGCGGACCGCAAGAATAGCAAGAATAACGGAAATAAGGGGAATAAGGGGAATAGCGCGAAGCGCGGGATTCAGCTCGGAAATGGCCCCAAAAACCGCGTGGCTCGCGTCAAAAGCCGCTGGGACACCGATGGTGATGGTAAAATTTCCCACTCCGAACGCGAAGCCGCTAAATCGGCCATCCGAAAACAGATTGAAGCGCGACGCGCCCTTCGCTTTGACGAAGTTGATAACAATTCCGACGGATTTCTCACCCTCGCTGAATTTAATAGCATCTCCGCAGTGAGTGCGGTTGATGAAGCCCGACCCGGAGTCAGTGATGAACTTTATTACAATCTCGATCTCGACAATGACGGCAAGGTCAGCAAGGAGGAATTTCTCAGAAAAATCGATTCCCTTCCCGTTGTTGATCCCGCCAAGATCCCCAAGCCCCACCCGAGGATCAACGATATGGCCCCCGCTCCAGTTCCCGCCCGCTAATTGACAACTCCAGGCAATTTGCAAATCGTGGCCAGCTCCCTGCATTCCATTATTTTCGGGATCACTCTGCTCACTGCCCTCGCAGCCCATGGAAAGACCGGGCTCCTCTACTCGACCGATTTTGAAAATTTCAACGTCGGCCCCGATCTTTGGAACGGACAACATGGATGGTTCTCAAATAGCTACGCCCAAACCGGTGGGCTTCAGGGAATCGACAACGGAGTTATCGAGGGCCTCGGGAAAAGTTCTTTTCTCGGCTTTCATCAACCCACCGTAGGCTGGAACTATCTCACCCGGCAAATCAACCACGACCCCGTGGGCGAAGGAACTGCCACCATCGAAATCGATACTTTGATTGGATTAGAAGATTCCACTAATGGTAAATACGATTCCTTCTTCGCTACCTTCTACAATACCCAGGGTGACTTTCTGGCGGCCATTCAATTTAGCAACGAACGCGAGAGCTTTGGTATTTTCTACGACGATGGCGTCACCGTGCGTAACACCACAGTTCAATTCCTCCACGGAGAGCTTTCCCTCCTCGTTATTTCCATCGATTTTCAAAATAACCTCTGGAGCGCGGACTTCGATGGGATTCCCCTCTTCGAGAGCGTTCAATTTACCGCCTCTGGAAATGCGCGGGATCTCGGCACATTTGCCTACGAATGGATCGTGACAGACCCAGACCCCGCGATGGCCGGAAACAACTGGCTCCTAGTCGCCGATTGCAGTATTTGGGCCATTCCCTTCGGAGCTCCCACTGTGGATACCTCCAGTCCCAGCTTCAACAACGATGGATTTCCCACCCTCCAGTTTAGCGGGGAGATCGGATGGACCTACCAAATTGAATACACTAACTCGCTGGGTCAATGGTTGAGCGATCTCCCCAATTCGACTTTCGTTGTCACCCAACCCGGACAGATCATCAACTTTATTGACGAAGATCCCCATCGCCCGGAGATGCGCTATTACCGCGTCAGGCGTCTCGTCACGCCATAAAAAAATCCCGACCCCAAAGAGCCGGGATTTTTGAGATTTTTCGATCCCCCCTATGCTTCGGAAAGCGCTGCCACTCCGGGCAGGACCTTTCCTTCGAGTAACTCGAGAGAGGCGCCCCCTCCGGTGGAGATAAAGCTCATCCGGTCAGCAACGCCAAACTTGACCGCGGCAGTCACGGAGTCTCCGCCACCAACAATACTCAAGGCACCACTTTCGGCAACCGCTTCGGAAATCTCTTTCGTTCCCTTGGCAAAACAATCTTTCTCGAAAACACCCATTGGACCGTTCCAGAGAATCGTCTTGGCCCCGGCAACGACCGCCTTAAACTCTTCGATCGCGACGTCACCAATATCGATTCCTTCTTTATCAGAGGGAATAGTCCCACCTTGTCCATAGACTTCGGTATTCCAGGTTTCAGCTCCCTCCTTGAATTCCTTGGTGATCCGCGTGTCAGCGGGAAGAAGAAACTTCACCCCCTTGGCTTCAGCATTCTTCATAATTTCAAGAGCAAGCTCCATCTTATCGTCTTCAACTAGGCTCATCCCCACTTCATAGCCCTGCGCCTTGCGGAAGGTATAGGCCATCGCTCCACCGATAAGAATAGTGTCAGCTTTTTCAAGGAGCGCGTTGATCACCTCGATCTTATCACTCACTTTGGCTCCACCCATGATCACGACAAAGGGACTCACAGCATTCGCAAGTTTTCCCTCCAAGAACTCAAGTTCACGCTCGATGAGAAGCCCCATGGCACTCTGTGCCACATGGTGGGTCACCCCTTCAGTCGAAGCATGGGCCCTGTGTGCTGTTCCAAAGGCATCGTTGACAAAGATTTCAGCGTTTCCAGCGAGCGATTTTGAAAAATTGGCGTCGTTCTTTTTCTCCTCGCAGTAATATCGGGTATTTTCCAGAAGAAGCACCTCGCCATCAACAAGCCCGGCACGGAGTGCCTCTGCATCGTCTCCGATACAATCACTGGCGAATTTCACGTCACATCCCAGTGCTTCGGTCAGACGAGCAGCCACAGGTTTCAGCGAATACTTTTCCTCGCGATCAGCGGAAGGGCGTCCCATGTGGGAACACAGAACTAATTTGGCTCCTGCCGCCCGTAATTGCTCGATCGTGGGAAGAGCCGCACGGATGCGGGTGTCATCCGTAATCAAAAGGCTCTCATTGAGAGGAACATTAAAGTCGGCCCGCATGAGAACCTCCTTACCAGCGACATCAAGATCTCGAATCGTTAATTTACTCATATTCGTGCACACCTCCCGTGCCGTAGACACGCCTTTCTGTCAAGGATACGGAGACATCAGTTTCGCTGATCCCAGCCTCTCCATCAGGGCACAAAAAACACCCGCCTTCCTCAGAAGGCGGGTGTGAAAACGAAAAGAAAAAGATTCGTGTTGCGTGCTGAAGTCGAACTAGCGACGACGACGTGCAAGGAGTCCAAGTCCAGCAATCAAGCTAAGAAGCCCGGTTGATGGCTCAGGAATGACAGCGCCAACATCAAAGGTGATGCCCTGGTTGAATCCTGCAAACGGAGGAGGAAGGGTGCTTGTATCAGCAGCTACGGGATTAGTATTTCCGAATGCCACATCATCAGTGGTAAGGAGGCGACCCAAGTCAACACTTGCGTTGCCAGCACCATCCTGAGTAGGAAATGCACGACCAAGGTCGAAAACCAGGGCCTGAACTCCAGCAGCTGCATTGTATGTCACCAGGGCATAAAGTGGAGCATTAGCATTTGCGTTACCACTATCAGACTCAACAGTGCCGTTGAACAATCCGTTAATACTCAGAGACCCACTTGCACCTGACTGTGTGAACGCATCAATCACCGCCTGGTCAGCTGTTACTGTGTCCAAACCCGAAAGACCATCTGCAAAAGCGGTCTCGAAAGTTCCAACCGCCCAACTTGACAATGAGTTGTCGATGGGAGTTCCAGTGTTATCAACAATTGGATTTCCAGATGAGACTCCGCTGAAGTTCTGGAGTGTTACGTTGGTTGCTGCATTTGCAGCAGCGGGAATCGCAACCCCGAGAACGAGTAGTTTTAATTTCATATTTTGTGTTTATTGGAAGAGTTATTTTTTCTTGGTCCTTTACAGAGTCCCGTAGAAACTAGGAACGCCTGCTGAATTGGACTGGGCCGCGCCAGGATTCACGATGATCAACCCGGAGGCGTCATCAAGGGATACGGTTGCTGGATCAACAGCGGCGCCGTTATCTGCATTTGTCCACTCAGGAACGAAGGTGGTGAGGTTGGTATTGTCGTAGTAATACTTGTCAAAGCCACCAGCAACGGGAACCCAAACCTGATCGGCTCCACCGGTTCCAGCGTTACCTGCATCGAGGAGAGACTCGTTGTCGGTGCCGAACATGGAGGCCAAAGTCGATCCCGCAGGAGAAACACTACTGACGTAGTTGAAACCACTGGAGAGAGCGAAGTTTGTTTCCGTCAACTTGACTGAACCAGTCACAACGAAGGTATTTGCTCCACCAGCTCCGACGATAACGAGGCCATCGGTGTAAACCAAGCTAACGGTCGCAGGGTCAACAACTGCATTGCTCCCATCGGCATTAGTCCATGCAGCCACGAAAGTGGTTAGGTTGGTATTGTCGTAGTAATACTTGTCAAAGCCACCAGTTCCATCGGGGATCCAAACCTGATCGGCTCCACCTGTTCCGGCGTTTCCTGCATCAAGATCTCCTCCATCGGCACCGAACACTGACTCCAATGTCGCAACAGGGCGGAGGGTGTATGAGTCATCGACAGCTACTTCTCCGGTCAAATCATCAGTCGGAATTTCAGTCCCGCTGTTGAAAGTCACAACCTCTTGGATGATACCGCTGCCGTTATCAATTTCGAGAATGTAAGTTCCGGTAAGAGCTGAGAAATCAGCAGCAGAATCTTCAATGGAATCTGCGTCGATAGCGGTAATTGTACCTGAAGCTACGGGAGCTTCGTGAAGGCGAAGGCCGAGATAGTTAAATCCGTCTTCAATAGTGAGCGTTTCATAGCCGACAGGCTTTGAGGCTGATTCTTGAGCTGCGGCGCTACCAACGAGAAGAGCGGTAAGGCCCATCGTTGCAGCGACTTTCAGAGTTTTTGTTTTCATTTTCGTTTTCTTTTTCTTTGGAGTTTAAGACTCATTTTCACGAAGAAAATGAGTTTCCGCAGGCAATCCAAGAAGAAGTTATCGTTGGGGACGGGGGGTGGTCAATGCCTTTTTTGCCATTTTGTTCATTTTTTTTAAGCGGGGAAACCATTGTAGTTTCAACAATGCTCCCCATTTCGCCACCTACCACTGAGAAATCAGCTCAAACTCCTTCATTCTGGAATCCAAATCGTGCGAAGTCACAGACTCCAAGGCTCTTGTGGAAAAGTCCTGGCAGGTGTAGGACGCGAGAATCGAGCCAATCACAACGGCCTGCCGAAGCTGGGCGAAACTCGGTGCCACGGCATTTTGAGAGGCCAGATACCCGATCATCCCACCAAGAAAGGTATCCCCCGCCCCTGTCGGATCCTCAAGGTCTCTCAATGGCCAGGCTCCACAGCGAAAAAATTCGTCCTCACCAAATAAGAGAGCACCGAACTCCCCCAGCTTGATCACAACATATTGCGGCCCCTTCTCTCGGAGGCGCTCACCGGCCAAGATGAGATTATTGGTTCCGGCATATTCGCGGGCCTCTCCCTCATTAATCACTAAGAGGTCAATTTTCGCCATCACCTCCTCCAATTCATCACGCGCAATGGCAATCCAGAGATCCATGGTGTCGGCCACCACGAACTTCTCCGACGCCGTGCACTGGGAAATCAGCTGCAATTGGTTCAGCGGGGCCATGTTGGCCAGCACGACAAAGGGAGACGAGGCCACGGCATCGGGAACTTTCACTTCCCAGTGCTCCAGAACATTGATCGCCACATTATGGGTGGTTCTCTCATTCATATTTTCGTGATATTCACCACTCCAGGTGAAGGATTCTTCGCTCGAATGCTCCAGACCACCAAGGTCTACCCCGTTACCCTCAAGCATCGTTATATGGCTTGCCGGGAAATCATGACCCACGATCCCCAAAAGGTGAACTGGGGAGGCCAACTTGGCTGCAGCGAGGGCGGCGTAGCTAGCGGACCCTCCAAGGAGACCTTTCTCGTCTGCTGAGGGAGTTTTTACATTATCTATGGCGACTGAGCCGCCCACGAGTATCGACATTCTATTTAGTGGCTTTGGTTGATTAGAGTAGAGAGGATCAAAGACGCCTCTTCCTTTGGAGAATCGGCCTGCAACAAATGAGACACCACGACACATCGGCGGGCTCCGGCCGCAATAACCTCATCAAGATTCACGGGCTTTATCCCGCCAATGCAAAATGTGGGGATTTTCGAACCCACGGTAGATTGCACTTCGGAAATATCACTTAATCCGATCGCCGGACGCCCCTCTTTTGTGGGGGTGGGAAAAAGGGGACCAAATCCGATATAGTCAGCCCCCTCTTCCAGCGCGGACCGGGCCTGCTCGACCGAATGGGTGGAGCGCCCAATAATCACTCCATCTTCAAGAACTTCTCTTGCGGCTGACAAGTTCCCATCATCCTGGCCCAGGTGCAATCCGTGGGCGCGACAATCCCGGGCAAGATTCACGTGATCATTAACAACAAAGGGAATGGAAAACTCGTCGCACGCCTCCCGGAGCAAAATCGCCAGAGGAAGCAATGCATCAGGCTGATGGGCTTTCGCCCTCAGCTGGAGCACGCCGACGCCTCCATCCAAGAGGGAGCGCGCCATTCCGACGGCCTGACTTTCATCAACATAGCCCAGGTCAACTATCCCATATAGGAAAGCATCCGAAATACCGACCATCGCCTATAGCTCCTTCTCTTTCAGGTATTTCTCCACCCAGGCGATATCGTATTTTCCGTTAATGAAATCCGGATGATCAATAATCTCCTGCTGGAAAGGAATCGTCGTTTTGATTCCACGAATCGTGAATTCAGCGAGAGCCCTCTTCATTCGCGCAATGGCCACCTCCCGGGAGGAAGCGGTCACGATCAACTTCGCGATCATGGAATCATAATGAGGAGGCACGGTGTAACCGGAGTAGACATGCGTATCGACGCGAACTCCCTTGCCACCCGGAGCATACCAAAGGTCGATCGTTCCGGGGCTTGGGGTAAAGTTGTTGTATGGATCTTCGGCATTGATGCGACACTCGATGGAATGCCCTCGAGGCTCGGTTCCGATCACATGCTCCGAGACCGGGTCCCCTGCGGCAATGCGGATCTGCTCTTTAATCAACTCACAGCCCATCACTTCCTCAGTCACAGGATGCTCTACCTGAATCCGGGTATTCATCTCCATGAAATAGAAATCAGTAGCATCGGCATTCACCAAATACTCAATCGTGCCTGCATTCCGGTATTCAATGGCTTTGATCAAGCTGACCGAGGCAACAGCCATCCTCTCGCGGAGTTCTTCGGAAATCAACGGACTTGGACACTCCTCGATGATTTTTTGGTTGCGCCGTTGCATTGAGCAATCCCGCTCGCCCAACTGGAGGTAATTCCCGTAATTGTCAGCCAGTACCTGAAATTCGATATGGTGAGGCTCAAGAACGAGCTTTTCGATGTAACAATCCCCGTTATTAAAGCAGGCTTCGGCCTCTTTGGATGCCGCATTGAATTGGCTTTCGAACTCGCTTTCATCCATCACCGGGCGCATGCCACGTCCCCCTCCGCCGGCCGTAGCCTTCACCATCACCGGAAATCCAATTCCCTTGGCCAAAGCCAAACCTTCTTCGGTCGAGGCCACAATCCCATCAGACCCCGGAGTTACCGGCACTCCGTTTGCCAAAGCCGTGGCGCGGGCGGTATTTTTATCCCCCATGGTGCGGATCACCTCGGCAGAGGGTCCAATAAACTCAATGTTACAGCTTTCGCAGATCTCTGCGAAACGGGCATTTTCCGAAAGAAAACCGTATCCCGGATGGATGGCATCAGCCTCCATGATCTCCGCAGCGGCGATGATCCGATCAGGCTTCAGATAACTTTCTTTGCTGGGGCCCGGCCCGATACAGACCGCATCATCAGCAAGTTGAACATGCATTGAATCAACATCAGCCTCAGAATAGACTGCGATTGATTCCACACCGAGTTCACGGCAGGCACGGATGATTCTCAGGGCAATTTCACCCCGATTGGCTACGAGGACGCGCGAAAACATAAGGAAATCGGGGGTTGGTTACTGAAGTCGGAAAAGAGCATCCCCAAACTGCACGGAATTGCCGTCATCGACACAAACCTGAGCAATCGTTCCGGATTTTTCCGCCTTAATCTCATTCATCACTTTCATTGCCTCAATGATACAGAGGGTCTGCCCTTCACTGACCGCATCACCGACTTCCACAAAATTGGGAGATTCGGGAGAAGACTTACGATAAAATGTCCCCACCATCGGTGAGGAGACTTCCTCTCCAACAGGCTCGGGAGCAGCGCTCTCAGCAGCAGGTGCGGCAGGCGCGGCAGGGGCCGCAATCGGAGCGACAGGAGCCGGGGCTGAACCGAGAGATCCCAAAAGACTTTGAATCTCATCGATATCTACCCCTTTCTTCAACTTGAGATTAAAATCTTCCTTTTCGTATTGGAATTGCGAAAGCCCATGGTCATCCATGAGTTTGACGATTTTTTTGATTTCAGTGAGGTCCACAGAATGATTTTTTGGAGTTGCTGATCGCCAGTATGTCTTAAATGAACGAATGGGCAACCCTAAGCGCAAAGAGAATGTTCGCGCTTTCTGACTTCCCCTGTCGGCATGATTTCGTCATACTAGCCCCTCCGGCGAGAATTCGCTCTCTTCGGAACACCAACCTACCGATCAACCACCGCTACCAGTGCTCGAACTGAAAGATGTTTGTTTCGCCATTAATAAAGATGGTGAACCCCATAATCTCGTCGACCGTGTCAGCCTCAAGATTCCCCGAGGCCACTTCATGGCTATCGTCGGGCCCTCCGGTTGCGGAAAAACCACTCTGCTCAAGACCGTAGCCGGCCTCAATCCGGAATCTGACGGCTCCCTGTGGTGGGATGGACGTGACCTTTCAGAGGAAGGTGACCTGGAGCCTTGGGAAATTGGATACGTTCCGCAGTTTTCAATCGCCTATGACCAGCTAAGCGTCGACGAATCTGTCGAGGCCTCCACAAAGCTCCGCGTGAAAACCCGTGGAACCAAAGATCTCGACCACCGCATTGACCGTGTTCTCGAGGAAACCGGACTGGCTCCCATTGCCGACCGGCCCGTGAGCGTTCTTTCGGGGGGGCAAAAAAGACGTCTTGGCCTCGCCATGGAGCTGGTTTCCGACCCCAAGCTCCTCCTTTGTGACGAAGTCACGAGCGGCCTCGATCCCCGATCTGAAAGGGAAATCGTCAATCTCCTCCACGACATCTCGCGCAAAGAAGGCCGCATCGTCCTCTCTGTCACCCACTCGCTGGCTCACCTGGAGCTTTACGACTCGATTCTAGTTCTTCATGAAGGCCGCGTCGCCTATCACGGCACTCCGGACCAGCTCACCCACTACTTCTCAGTAGAACATACCGAGCTCGTCTACCCGCAACTCGCGAAGCAAAGCTCCGAAAAATGGCGTTCCTCCTGGCTCAAACACCAGCAAACCTATTACTCCAAGATCGAGCGCAACCGCAAAGCGCTCATTGATCAGGGGATTCTCAAATTGGAACACACCGTCTATACCGAGTCCGAAGAGGATGAAGACGGCGAAATCATTGCCGAGCCGCCTCCACCCGTCAAAGCCCCGGGACTTCTGAGCCAATTCTCCACCCTTCTCAGCCGACGATGTAAAATCTTCGCGCGGGATCGGGGCCAAATCATCCTTCAACTGGCCATTCTGATCTGCTTCCCCCTTTTGGTGATCCTTTTCGCCGATCGGGCGAACGAAAGCATGCGCCAATTTACCGGATCAACCGGCGGAGATCTCCAGGAAGAATTCAAACTTCAAGTCGGCGTGGAACAGGACCGCGCCCAGGTTGGATCAGCGATCTCGGGAATGATCATGTTCCAGGTCGTCCTCCTCTCCCTGATGGGCTCGAATAATGCGGCCCGTGAAATCGCCGGAGAACGCCAAATTTTCGAAAAGGAAAAATTTGGAGGAGTAAGCCCTTTCGCCTATCTGATGAGCAAAGTGGCATTCCTTTCCTTCCTCATCATTGTGCAATCCCTCTGGATGGCTTGGTTTGTGCAGTTCTTCTGGACGTTCGGCGGCAATTTCATGAGCCATGCTTTTTTCCTTATTCTGGTAAATGCAGCCATGACGTCTATTTGTTTGGGGATATCCAGCCTGATGCGCACCGCAGAGCAAGCCTCACTGCTTTCAGTTTATCTGGTGGGATTCCAGCTTCCGCTTTCCGGGGCCGTTCTGGCTCTCCCTCTCACCGTGGAACCATTCACCCGCCCTTTCATTTCCGCGTATTGGGCTTGGTCAGGCAGCGTCACCTCATTAATCGGGAATTCCCGGACAGCTGTAAATACCGTCGTGGAAACGGCCCTCTCGGCCTCAAACACATGCTTTTTTGTTCTCTCTATCCATATTATCATTGGACTCATCGCCTCTTGGATCGGCTCCAGCCGTCACCAATGGGACTCATAAACCAACCTACCCTACTATTATGGCTCGTCGCGCAAGTTCAGGCGTTAATACCCAGGCTCTCCTCGTTGGAGCGATCGTTCTTATTATTGTCCTCGGAGGAGGATATTGGTTCATCAACCAGAAACCTTCTGGCTTTGACGCCCCGGTTCTGGATGCGGTCAGCTTCCGGACCAACGGTCGGAGTCTGGCAGGCAACAAAAACCAAGTCACTGGCGTTCTCATCGCCCGTGAAATCCGTGCTTCCTCGCAAATTGTCACTCTTGAAGTTGAACAGGACGGCAATCCAGTCCATGTTCCCATCATTATCCCCGACGGCTTTACCGCCGGAAACCTCAACCAAAAAGACACCTACACCTTTCTTATCGAGTTCAACACCGACGGAGTGCCTGTCGCTCTCAAAGTCACCCAACTCTAACCACCCAATCTCATGAAAAAGATTCTCTTCTCCCTTTCCCTCACCCTCCCACTTGCCTCGCAAGTCTACACCCCGCCTAGTGGCGGCAGTTCAAGCAGGCCCTCCGGAGGTGGCAACGATACCGTCGTGCGCTCCAAACCCCAACCCGGACCCTCAAACAATAAAACCTACGGGAACGAGCTTCCCTTCTACAACCCGGCCGGAGAAACCATCTCCTGGAACGGCAGCACCTGGGCAGCCAGCGACAACCGCTTCTTCGAAGCCCGTTTTCAGAAGTATCTCAATGAGCCCGAAGAAAGCTCGGAGGAGGCGAAAAAATACCGCGCAACCATCGAGGAAATTCTCGCCATGATGTCACCTCATCGTAAGGGAGGTCCCGTCTTCCGCGATGCCGTCGCGCTCCTCCCACGCGCATCCAGCTACCCAGGCGACGCCCGGCTTTGTGACTCCCTGTCCAATGCCATCTACACCGCAATGCTCGCGAAGAAAGATGTCCGCGGGACAAAAGATCTTATCACTGCGATGGAGAAAGAGAAAAAGCGAGTCATCGGAGATGCCGATTGGAAAGCCAAAACCGAACGGGACCTTACCATCGGTGAGTCCCAGCCCGTAGGCGGCGGATCTGGTGGAGGCAACGGAAAAAACAAAGGCGGCACCAACGGCGAAGCTACCCAAACTGGCCGTGGCGTCCAATCACTCGACTACCTCAATAAGGTTAAGCGCATCGCCGAGATCGAGGCTTTGAAAAAAGGCCACCAGTTAAAGACCGAAATCAAAACCGAACTTGCCAAGATGCAGTATCAAGCACTGATGGTGCAATTCTTCCTGCAACGTCGCTTCGAACACGTCGTGATGGCGTCCCGTTTTTACAACCAAATCTGGTCTGATGGCGATGGCACTCTCTACCTCGACGACAAGTCCGACCTCGACAAGATGTTCACCGAAAGCCTCGGAGTAAGCCCGACAGTCTCAACCTTGGACTCACTCGCGAATGAAGCCATGCACGACGTGAACAAGGGCGTGGAAGCGTTCATTTTCCTGGTCGAGCAAGATGAACTTGAATCTGCCTCCAAGCGACTCTCCGAATCCTACATGATTGGAGAGTTCATGCCCTCGATTAACACCCTTGCTCGTACAAAGAAGCGCAAGGTTCTTGAATTCGTGCGGGGATCCTATGCCCTGCTCAACGCCATCGAATCAAAGGACTTCGCAACTGCCACCACGCAGATCAAAGTTCTGCAATCACAGGCCAAGGATTTTGATGCCACCAAAGCACAAGCAGCCGTCGCAACCTTCTCTCGTGCCAGCGACATGTCTATCATGATGGCCAAAAACCACCTGGCAGCAGGTGACGTCGAAAAGGCTCGTGAAGAAATTCAGAAGGCCATGGAAGTGTGGCCTCAAAATCCCAAATTAGCCGAATTTGACCGTCTGGTCGATGCCGGTGGATCGATGATTCGCCTACGAAATGATTTCGACAGATTGTTTGCCGAGAAGAACTACCGCGAGGTCTTTAAACGCCAACACGAACTAGCACCCTCGATCAAAAACGACTCCGACCGGCAGGAAAAATTCCGTCAGGTCATCGAGAATATTGGCACCATTGAACTCGCCATCAAAGGTAGCGAAGAATTGGGCCGCTTGGGGCAGCATTATGCCGCCTGGGAGAAGTTGAAGCCCATTTACGACCGTTTCCCCGACGATCCAAACCTCAATCAAGTGATGACCCAAATGCAGGGCAAGGCCTCCGCATTCACCAACGCACTCGACAGGGCGAACTCCTTGGAAGAGAACGGCAATATCGGCTCCTCACTCTCATGGTTTTACCGCGCCAAGGATCTTCACCCCGGAAGCACCAGGGCTGCCGACGGAATCAAACGTCTCGTCGACCGCGCCCTCAACCTCAACTAAGACTGCGCAAGTAGTCAAAGGAGTAGATCCCGGTGTTGTGCCCGTCAGCCCAGTAAAGCTGGAGGGCATAACCACCCACGATCTCATAGCGAATAAGCTCAAAGCTTTTTTCGACATGGGTCACCTTGGGAACAAGGACCCTGCCGGTCACATCCGGCTCGCCCTGACAAGCGGCACAAGGACAGGCTTTTCTTAGGTCGCTGAA
>NHEN01000027.1 GCA_002172625.1 Verrucomicrobiaceae bacterium TMED86
ATCCGACCCGGGAGTATCTACGAGATGGAATTCACGAAGGAACTCGATAGGAAGAAATCTCTCTACCACATGAGCGTTCGCATCATCACTCCGTTTGTTCTTCCCAAACTGATACTTGATGATCTTTTCAGTATTGGGACGGTCGCTGACCTCGCAGAGCTTTTCTCCAAACAATCCATTGATCAAAGTTGACTTTCCCGAATTCGTTTCCCCACAAAAACAGACAAGGAACGGCCGACGGAGTTCCTTCAAAAAATCACCATCATCGAGCAACGCTTCGACATCGATTTCACACTCTCCTCCTAAATCACGAACTCGGGTGACAACATCAGTAAAGCGTTGTCGAATCGCAAAATAGCGGTCACCGAACATGATTAGGGAGTGCTGGACGCAAGGACGAATCGTTTAAGCCTGCCCCTTCAGCGCTAGCATTTGGGATACCGTGATGAACTTGAATCCCTTGGCAAGGAGTCCATCGAAGGTTCGTGGCATAGCATCAATGGTTGGCTTGTGAAGATCGTGAGCCAGAATGATGGAACCGTTTCTGGATGAGGAAAGAATACGCGAACTCACGATCGATGGCCCTGGGCGCTTCCAGTCCTTTGGATCGACAGACCACATAATGGTGGGATAGCCGAATTCGGAAAAAATGGTATTTCTTTGGTCTGTTCTCAACGCGCCGTATGGAGGTCGCATGGTACGGGGTTTCACTCCGGCGGCGCGCACAATGGCGGCCTGCGTTTTACTCATCTCAGTGCGGACTTCACTGGAGCGCAGCGTCGTCAGCTTCCGGTGAGTATAGGTGTGATTCCCGATCTCGTGACCTTCAGCGACGATACGACGGACAATGTGCGGATGACGATCAACACAATTACCGATGACGTAAAAAGTTGCTTTGATGTTCCGGTCACGAAGTATGTTGAGCAATCGCGGGGTATTCTGAGGATGAGGACCATCATCAAAGGTCATCGCGACGTAGGGCTGAGAACTTGGACCACTGCGATGGGTGACGGTTCGCCCCCAAAAGCTGGACGGTAAATTGATACTGGGATTCTTCAAACCTCGACCAGCATAAGCTGAAGGACGGTATACCCTCTCCCTGCCGCCTGGCGGAACCACTTTGGAAGTCGGATTGGTAGACTTCTGAGCCGTGTCCTTCGACTTCTTGGAACCGCAAGACGGGAGTGTGATCAGGGCGCCGGAGGACAGGAGCAATAGTTTACGTCGCTTCATAGTTAACTTATTAAAATATGCCAACTTCGCGAGGGCCTGTCACGCCTTCATCCCCCTCATTAGGGGATTTCGCCTTAATTCGCGCTATTTGACCTCATATCCCCGCCACCTGTCACGCGAATCCCCTCCAAAACTAATATCGTATCCAAGAATTGATTCGTGATCAAAAAGAAAACGAGCATCGAATTGCTCCCCAGCCAGAGCCTGACGGAGCCAGTAGGAGTCGTCTTCCCACATCCGCTCAAACGGAATTTCCTCGATCTCACACCAATACGGGATGGCTTCATCCGTGGCGGTTGGGATCCCCTCAAATTGAGTCGCGGTATAGACGTGGCAGTGAATATCCGGGATGTCGTTCATCGCAAACCAAAGCTCGCCCCGCTTCACCGGATCGAGGCAGGTGATATGCAACTCCTCCTGGCATTCCCTGATGACACATTGTTCCGGCGTCTCTCCGGGATCAATTTTCCCTCCGGGGCCATTAATCTTGCCCTCTCCGATTCCCCTCAATTTCTCAATGAGTAGAACACGACTACCCTGATGAACAAACATGAGGGTGGCATGGATACCAGGCTCCCATTTTTCCCAATCGGGTAAGATCTTGTGATTAGACTTTGGCATAGGCTTCGACCGTGTCGCAGGTGCAGACGAGATTGCGATCTCCATAAACATTGTCAACCCGTCCCACTGGAGGCCAATATTTGTCATGACTTAAACATGCCGCCTTCTCTCGTGAATATGGATGATTCCAGTCGTCGGATGAAATCATTGCAGCGGTATGAGGAGCATTCTTCAAAACGTTTTCCAAGGGATCGCTTTCACCTCCGACGACCTCTTCAATCTCCCGATGAATCGATAACATTGCCTCGCAAAAACGATCCAACTCTTCCTTCGATTCGGATTCTGTCGGCTCGATCATCAAGGTCCCCGCTACCGGCCAACTCATTGTTGGAGCGTGGAAGCCGTAATCGATCAATCGCTTCGCGACATCCTCCACAGTAATTCCGCTCTTTTCGGAAATGGGACGTAGGTCAATGATGCACTCATGTGCCACCAGTTGATCTCTTCCGGTATAGAGAATTGGAAACGCGTCCCTTAATCGATGGGCCAGATAGTTGGCATTCAAGATGGCAACCTCGGTGGCGTCTTTCAATCCGTCAGGCCCCATCATGGCGAGATACATCCAGGAAATAACATTGATTGATGCGCTCCCATAGGGAGCCGAACAAACCACGTTGGTGTCGTCTCCCAGCTCATGGTGTCCGGGAAGGTAATCAACAAGATGTTCCTTCACCCCAATCGGGCCCACTCCCGGCCCCCCGCCACCATGCGGAATACAGAAAGTCTTATGCAAATTAAGATGACAGACGTCAGCACCGATCTCCCCGGGACTGGTCAAACCAACTTGGGCATTCATGTTTGCCCCATCCATGTAAACCTGCCCACCGGCCTGATGAATCTCGTCACACACTTCCTTAATTCCCTCCTCAAAAACGCCGTGAGTGGAGGGATAGGTCACCATGAGAGCTCCGAGGGATTCGAGATTCTGATCAATCTTCAGACCTAAATCCTCGCGATCAATATTTCCCTCATCGTCACAATTGACCGGAATGATTTTAAACCCCGCCATCACTGCCGAAGCTGGATTCGTTCCGTGAGCTGAAACGGGAATCAAACAACTCGTTCGATGGGCATCGCCGCGGGAGAGATGATAGGAGCGAATTGCAAGTAAGCCCGCATACTCCCCCTGGGATCCCGCATTTGGCTGCAGCGAAACTGCCGCAAAACCCGTAATCTTCGCCAAATTTTCAGAAAGGTCATCGAGCATCTCACGATATCCCCCGGTCTGGCTTGAAGGCGCAAAAGGGTGAATTTGCGAAACCTCGGGCCAACTCACCGGAACCATTTCCGACGCGGCATTGAGCTTCATGGTGCAGGACCCGAGTGGAATCATGGATCGATTTAGAGCCAGATCCCGGGTCTCCAGACGATGAATATATCGCATCATCTCGGTCTCACTGCGGTAAAGATGAAACACCTTCTGCGTTAGGTATTCCGACTTTCTATGAAGCGCCAAATCGATCGAAGCAGTGTCCTCGACATCATCCGGGGCATTAAAAATACCACAGAGAAACTGGAGATCCTCCGGAGTGCTGGTCTCATCAAAAGAGATTCCAATTCGTCCATCACCAAAGTCCCGCAGGTTATATCCATGCGCGTTCGCTTCCTTCAAAATCTCGCAAGCATTCCGTCCGGCATCAACGACGACGGTATCGAAAACAGTTTCGCTTAGAACCTCACAATCAGCTTCCGCAAGAGCCCCCACCAATCGACTGGCCATTCCGTTAACCCGTATTGCGATCTCTTTCAGCCCATCGGGGCCGTGATAAACGGCATACATTGATGCCATTACCGCCAGCAGGACCTGGGCTGTGCAAATATTGGAAGTCGCCTTGTCCCGACGGATATGTTGCTCACGCGTTTGCAAGGAAAGCCGGAATGCCGGATTCCCCTGGGAGTCGAGCGAAACCCCGATAAGGCGTCCCGGGATTTTGCGCTTGAGCTTATTGGTGCAGGAAATGAAGGCTGCATGCGGCCCCCCAAAACCAAGTGGCACTCCGAATCGCTGACAGGAGCCTACACAAACATCCGCACCCATCGCGCCCGGTTCCCTCAGTAAGGTAAGAGCCAACAAATCCGCGGCAACCGTCAGGAGCCCACCCGCCCGATGAACCGTCTCCGCGAACTCAGAGAAATCACGCACATTCCCAAGCGTCGAGGGGTATTGCACCAGCGCTCCAAAAAAGCCTTCTTCCGCTTCAAACTCCGCGAGCTTTCCGACCACCACCCTGATTCCAAGTGGCTCGGCCCGGGTTTGCACCACTGCAATCGTCTGGGGGTGACATTCTTCATCAACCCAAAACGTCACCCCTCTTGGCTTCATTGCCAGAGAAAGACTCATCGCCTCGGCAGCAGCGGTCGCTTCGTCAAGCAGTGAAGCATTGGCAACATCCAGTCCGGTCAGCTCGACCACCATGGTCTGAAAATTCAGGAGCGCTTCCATTCTCCCCTGGGAGATCTCGGCCTGATAAGGAGTGTAAGCAGTATACCAACCCGGATTTTCAAGGATGTTGCGCTGAATCACGGACGGCACAAATGTTCCGTAATACCCCTGCCCGATAAATGAGCGGTGAATCTCATTTCGGGAAAAAATCTCCTGCAATTTCGCCAGGGCCTGCTCTTCAGGCAACCCATCTGGCAAATCTAATCCGGACCCGGAGCGAATATCACCAGGAACAACTTTCCCGACGAGCTCGGCCTGGCTGCCATAACCCAAGACCTCCAGCATCGCCTCCCGACTCGCCTTCGATGGTCCGATGTGGCGTTGCGGAAATGAGCTTTTCATAGGACCTAGCGCACCGAGGCAATGTAGGAGCTGGCGTCCATCAGGTTATTTACTTGGGTCGGATCGCTCACCCGAATTTTAAAAATCCAACCACCCTCGTAGGGATCGGTATTGATCTTGGCCGGATCGGCAACCAGATCCATGTTGATTTCGATGATCTCTCCCGCAATGGGCGTGTAAATATCGCTGGCAGCTTTGACACTTTCCACCACTGCAACCGGAGACCCTACATCGATATCTCCGAGGTCAGGAAGTTCGACAAAAACAACATCGCTCAATTCCTCTTGGGCGTGATCAGTAATCCCAATGGTAGCAATCTCTCCTTCAAGACGGACCCATTCGTGATCGCGGGTGTAGTGGAGCTTGTCTGGTGCTGTCATGACTGAGATCTAGAGATCTTTATTTCTTATAGAAAGGTTTTTTAACCACTTGAGCGGAAATCTTTTTCCCCCGAATTTCAATCGCCAGCTTGGTTCCGATTTTTGCACTGGCCACCGGAAGATAGGCCAAGCCAATCCCTTTTTGCGAACAGGGCGAAATCCCCCCCGAACTCAAGTTTCCCAGAGCCTCTCCATTCTCGGATAAAACCGGATATCCGGCCCTTGGCGGAGCACCACGCTCGGTCACCTCGATCGCAACGAGCCTTTTCTTGAGCCCTTCTTTTTTTTGCTTCCGAAGAGCCTCTCCACCTACGAATTCGTCTTTTCCCAACGCAACAAAAAAGCCCAGTCCCGCCTCCAGAGGCGTTCTCTCCGGGGTGAGATCATTTCCATTCAAAGGGTAACACATTTCAAGTCGCAAGCTATCCCGCGAGCCCAGTCCACAGGGCTTGACTCCTTCGGCAAGAAATCCCTCCCACCATTGCGAAGCCATCGACTTGGGACAAAAGAGCTCAAAACCATCCTCTCCGGTATAGCCAGTCCGACAGACGATAAAACGGCTCCCTTCCAGGCTGAGGTCATCCACCCCATTGCGCTTCGGCAGCGTTCGCCCTCCGCTGGCTCCAAAATAGGCTTCACAGGCTTTGCGACCCTGAATCGCCATACCCGCCCACTCCGAGCTATCATTCAGAATTTCAACTCCCTCCTCGCCATGCTTCTGGAGCCAATCAAGGTCTTCCTCGATCTTGGAAGCATTTACCACCAAAAGGTAATTCTTATCTCCCAGCCGATAAAGAATCAGATCATCGATCACTCCGCCCTCTTCATTCAGAAGAAAGGTGTAGTGGGCATTGCCAACCTCCAGAGAAGCCACGTCGTTCCCCAGCATTCGGTTCAGCCAACTCGTCGAAGATCTCCCGGAGACAAATACCTGCCCCATGTGCGAAATATCGAAAACTCCCACCTCCTTGCGTACCGTCTGATGCTCTTCAATAATTGAGGAATAGACGACGGGCATTTCCCACCCCGCAAAAGGAACCATTCTTCCTCCCAGATCCCGATGCTGTTGATCCAATGGAGAAAGTTTCAGGACATCACTCACGCTTCGGAATGTGTGCCTGCCCTTGTTGCTTGTCAATCCGACCTTCAAGCCCTTTTCTAGCGCCAGTGAATAAACGATTCTCTCTCGAACGGAAATTCGGCTGGCTGGCTTTTCCCGGATTGATCCGCTCCATCGCCTCTCTCCAGCTTGTCTTTTTCGTTCTGCTTCTCTTCCGGCCAGAAGCGGCCGAAGTATTCATTCCCCTCGCCCCAAATATCAAAGAGGGCGAAATCTGGCGACTGGTCAGCTTTGTCTTCTATCCTCTCGTCGATCCCTTCTCCCGCTTTGGTCTCGTTTTCAGCTGCTTTTTTGCCTTCATCGCGATGAGAATCTCCTTTCTTATCAATGATGTCTTGGAAGGTTTTTGGGGAGAACTGCGGACCTCCCTCTTTGTCTACGCCGTTATTATCAGCCAATCACTGATCTATTTCTTCGACCCGATCGCCTTCGCCGCCGCCGGAAGGAGTCACTACTACCTCAGTATCTTTTTCGCCTTCGCCACCCTGCAGCCTCAGTTTGTATTCCGCCTTTTCTTTATTTTACCTGTTCCCGTTTGGTTAGTCGCGGCCCTGGCTGGGATGAGCCTTGTTGGGAATTGCATTCGAATGCCGATCTTTGCCGCCTCATTTCTGGGGCCACAAATTATTTATTTCGCTTGGGCTACTCCCAGGCTGATTAGGTGGATGCGTAATCGCGGGAAGCTCCGGGTTCGTCGGGCCAAATTCGAATCTGGCCGACCGTCAGGAGAGCAAACGCTCCACCGCTGTGCCGAATGCGGTAAAACAGAAATCTCAGACCCTGAATTGGATTTCCGCGTCTCACCAGACGGCAAAGAGTATTGTCTGGACCATCTCAAAAAAAGCGACAAGGGTACCGCGCCATGAGCGAGCTGCAATTTTCTTCACGCCCCGACAAAAAGGAACTCGACGAATCACTTACCTTCAGCCCGAAATTCGATTCGGACGGTCTCATCGCAGCAATGGCAATCGACCACGAATCGCGTGAACCTTTGATGCTGGCTTATATGAATACCGAAACACTCAAGATGACCATTGAGAAAGGTGAGGCCGTTTACTACTCACGCTCACGTCAGGAAATTTGGCACAAGGGAGCCACCTCCGGCCACACTCAAAAAGTTCACGAAATCCGCACCGACTGCGATCAGGACGCCATCATCCTCTACGTCACTCAACAAGGTGCCGGAGCCTGCCACACCGGACGGCGCTCATGCTTTTACCGCGCTGTGAGTTTCCCTGAAAACAATCCTGTTGATCTGAAATTCGTCGATGACGAAAAAACTTTCGACCCCGACGCAGTCTACGGCGCTTAGCCCTGACTCTCGACCGCTTCCCTGAGCTTTTCCTGAAACTCCACAACATCTGCCTCGCTAGGCTGATAACCCTGCGTGTCAGGGTCCATGGCAAGACGCCCTTCCTGATCGATCATCCATTGCCCACCCTGCCCGTCGCTAAAAACAACAGCGCCACTGATCACAGAGCCCTGAAGAGGATCTTCGTGAATGCTCACTGAAATATTGCCAGCAGGCCCTGTTTCTGCGCCTGAGTCAGGCTCCTTGATTTCCACCTCCGGAACGGGCTCTGGCTCCGGCTCTTCCTCGACCTGAAACTCCAACCCAAGATCCAGCGAGAGAAATCTCGTATCCATATATGTCACAATGTGACCAAATTCGCTCTCCAGGCGCTTTTGGACATCAGCCATCTGAGCCCCTTCTTCAACCCACAAGCGGATTTGCTTCACTTGCTCTTCATTAAGATCGCTGACACTGAACATGGCCGAGAACTATCGGGACATGCAGGCAAACGGAAGCTCCATTTTAATTGAATCGAGCGACCTTTTTTACAAACTTCAACATTTGCTCTTCCTGATCTTCAATCGATTTCACCAGAGCCAGTTGTGTTCTACAACGATCAAGGTTCTGCCCCTCCCGGTTAACCCGAAAATAAATATCTCCTTCGAGATAGTCAGTCAAAAATCGCAGAGCGACTTCAAACGAAATCAACTTCCCGGAAAACGGCAAAAGATCCACCTCAAGCGGAGTCAGGAAATTGCGGGCAGTTTCCAGATACCCTTCCACAAGCGCTTCAAACATCGGCATCCGCATCTCCACCTTATCAAGATCCGTCTCATCCTCGGCGACCGGACTCGTCGCGGTTCTCACCAAATCACCAAAATCGTAAAGTGTCAGTCCAGGCATTACGGTATCGAGATCAATCACGCAAACAGCCTCGTCAGAGGCCTCATCGATCATAACATTATTCAACTTGGTATCGTTGTGGGTGATGCGCTCCTTCAACCCCCCCTTCTTCAGATGATCCAAAAGAACATGCACTATCTCCTCTCTGTTATTGATGAAATCAATTTCCTCAGTGACCAACTTCACTCGATCAAAGCGGTCCTCCTTAATCGCCTTCATCAGCTTACCATACCGACTCGGCGTATTGTGAAAATCCGGAATGGTAATGGAAATCTCGCTGGGTGAAAGATCACTAATCAGATCCTGGAAAGCACCGAATGCCTTCGCAGCCTGGTAAGCCTGCCGGGTATTTTCAACAATGTCGTAGTTGCAACAGCCCTCGATGTAGTTGTAACAACGCCAAACACCTCCCTCCGGTCCTTCGACAAAATCCTTTCCATCCCGTCCAGGATACAAATTGAGTGTTTGCCCGCCAAAGTCACGCTTTCGACGAAATACCTTTCGGTTGATGTGCTTTGTAACCTTGGAAATATTCCGCATCACAGAATGTGGATCAGGAAAAACCTGCTCGTTGATCCGCTGCAAAACATAGCGCGACCGTTCACCAACGTCGTTCACGTATTCCGCAAGGTAGGTCACATTAATCAAGCCGCTGACAATCTCCTTCCCGCCCACAAATGTCCCATCAATTGCAAATTGCGAACTAATCCTGGAGATTTCCATGCCCTTTTTAGTCATGAGAGGCCCCTCGATTACCTAAGAATTCCTAACAAATCAAGGCAAGACCCTCATTCATACGCAACTAAGCTGACACCAGCTCATACCCTTCCCGACCATCCTTAACCACCCAGCCTTTTTCCAACAGCTCATCGCGCAGTCGGTCCGATGCCGCCCAATCCCGATTCTCCCTGGCCTGCCAGCGTTCTTCAGCGAGCTTTTTAATCTCATCCGGAGCTATTTTCCTCTCCGCTTCTGGCAAGATAAGCCCCAGGGACGCCAGCATTGAGTAAAAGCCAAACCAGTCGGCTTCTGACTCAGCGGCTTTGAGATTCCCAAACAACTCACCAATCGCTCCAGCCGTATTAAGATCATCATTGAGTTTTTGCAAAGCCCCCGCAAAGACTCCGTAATCGCCCCCTTTCAAAATCTCCTTGTAGCTCGGAGCCGATTTACCCTCGGCGGCCTTGGCAAGTTTCCCCAGAGCTTCCCGACCCGCATGAAGCGAATCGAGACTAAAATTGATGGGTTTGCGATAGTGCCCGTTGAGCAAAACGTATCGGACCTCCATCGCGGAGTATCCCTTTTTGGCAAGATCTTCGAGAGTGTAGAGATTCCCCAATGATTTGGACATCTTCTTCCCCTCAACCCGAAGGTGCGTGACATGAAACCAATTTCTCGCGAACTCTCCTCCGCAGGAACACTTCGATTGTGCGATTTCATTTTCGTGGTGAGGAAATACCAAATCAACCCCTCCGCTATGCAGATCAAAAGTCTCCCCAAGGTACTTGCGGATCATTGCCGAACACTCCAAATGCCATCCCGGACGCCCTTGTCCCCACGGACTCTCCCAGAAGTTATCCCCGTCTTCATCACGACGTCCCTTCCACAAAACAAAATCAGCCGCGTCGTCCTTATCGTATTCATCCGAATCAGCACGGGAATTTTGAGTTTTCCCCAAATCGAGCTCGCGGCCATCTAAATGCGAAAGTTTCCCATATTCCGGGAATGACGAGATCATAAAATATACCGAACCGTCATCCGAGGCATAGGCATGACCTTTATCGATCAATTCCTTGATCATTTCGACCTGTTCGGAAATGTGCTTTACTGCACTCGGCTCGACATGGGGAGCCAGACAATTCAGAAGCTCGCAATCTGCGTGAAATTTATCCCGCCACTGCGCCGTGAATTCTTCCAGGGACCGCCCTGCTGCCACTGAATCGCGGATCGTCTTATCATCGACGTCGGTAATGTTTCTGACGTGTTTTGTTTTCTGACCTCCGACCTCAAGAACCCGACGGAAGACGTCCTGCATCACAAAAGTCCGGAAATTCCCAATGTGGGCTGGCCCGTATACGGTCGGGCCACAGCAGTAAAACCGAAATGTTTTTCCATCAACCGGCTCAAGGGATACATAGTCCCGCTTCAATGTGTCAAAAAGCCTCACGCGCGGAGACTTAACCAGTGAACGGCCTGCGGGCAAGCACCACCTGACTCCATCGACTATCCTACCCAGTAATCGCAGACATTGCCAGAGCGGCGATATTTTGCAACTCTCCCCCGTGACCAAGCGGACGAAACTTCTCCTGACCGGATTCATCCCCATCCTTGCGATTACTCTGATCGTCATCGGCATCTTTGCACTGGGTGCTTTGCCTGGATTTGCCGGAGAGTTTTTCCGCAAGGTCTCGGGTATCATGTTTACCCCGTTTTTCCTCGAGCTATCCTTCGCATTTCTGGGGGTCGTTGCGGTTCTTTGGATCAACCAAATCAGACTTGCGAAAGAAGGCGATGAATATGTCCCCCTCGAAATCAACGACGACGAAAGCGATCCCGATACAAAAAAATGAAACTCGGCGAACTCAGGGAAAACTACACCCAAAAAGGACTGCGCAAGAATGAGGCTGATTCGAATCCGTTGCAACAATTCGAAAAATGGATGATCGAAGCCCAGGAAGCCGGCATTATTGAACCCAATGCCATGACCCTGGCAACGAGCGGCAGTGACGGTGAGGTTTCCAGTAGAACGGTCCTCCTAAAAGGACTCCACGAAGAGACCTTTCAGTTCTTCACCAACTATCATTCAAAAAAAGCCCGTAACCTCTCTGAAAACCCAAATGCTTCCCTAACCTTTCTTTGGAAGGAACTCGAGCGTCAGGTTAACATCCGTGGGACGGTCGAAAAAACGTCACGCGAGATTTCCGAGGAATACTTCCACTCCCGACCCTATGGATCTCAAATTGGAGCTTGGGTTTCCGAATGGCAATCGGGTGAAGTCGTCAACCGGGAGCAACTCGTAGAGCGTGAAGAAGATTTTCGGCGCAAGTATCCCGAAACCTCGGAAGTCCCCCTGCCTGGTTTTTGGGGCGGCTATCAACTCAAGCCAACCTGCATCGAATTCTGGCAAGGTCGTCCCAGCCGCCTACATGATCGGATCTGTTTCGAGCTAAATGATAACCAATGGCAGATCTCCCGCCTCAGCCCGTAAAAAATCGCGCTCAAAGTTGATTTTCTGTTGCCAATTCTCGCATCGGCCATTATCACGCCGCCCGCAGCACACACTGCATGGCTCATTAGCTCAGTTGGTAGAGCAGCGGATTGAAAATCCGCGTGTCCTTGGTTCGAATCCGAGATGAGCCACCACTCCTTTATATCCCCTGACATTCGAAAGCTTGTCAGGGGATTGTTTTTGGTTCCTAGGGAGTCAGAGCGACGGACAAGCGGATGAATCTCTGATTACCCGCCGGATGAGCCAAAGTATCGCGAATAATCACAGTCTCCGTGCCATCGCCATTGTCTACGGGCGTCCCAACGACCTGGGAAATTGGACTCCAGTTTTCAAGATCGTCACTGACTTGCACCGTGTAGGTCATATCTAGAACATTTTTCTGCCGCCTAAAACTGAGAGCCTGATAATCTGAACCCCCGTCAGTCGCGATCAAGCTGCTATATCCCAAACCCGTATCGGCTACCTCCGGGTCAAGTCCGAGAGCGTATTCGAGAAGAGTTCCCAATGTGTCGCCATCGAGGTCAACAAGCTCCCCGACTACCAGGGGGTCCGAAATCTGAGCTTGGGTAAATTCCTGATTTTTCCAATACTCGAAACTCGACGAAAACCCCGAAGCTGTTTGTCCGGGATCTCCTCCAACAGCTAAACTGATTCCCCAGTTTTCAACCTGGTCAAAATCGGTGACCGGCGTCCCAAGCGGATCCAACAAAGAGAGGGCATAGCCGTCCTGATCAGTTTGATCATACCAGTCGTCGCGGTAGCTGAACTCGAGGATATTCTCCCCAACGCTGTCGATGATTTGGATTTCTTCTCCACCATTGCTGAGATTCCCGGTGAACTCTCCAAGGATCGGATACC
>NHEN01000028.1 GCA_002172625.1 Verrucomicrobiaceae bacterium TMED86
CTCCTCGTCCTCCGCCGTCTCGTCATCAATGCTACTTACTGGGGTTTGAAGATGGAAAAACAAATCACCCCCGACCGAAGCGTCGAGATCGTTGGTGAATACAAACCCCTCGCCAGCGGATTCAACTACGAGAAACTCGGCGTCGTGCCCAAGCTCCCTGCGGCTTACAAGTAAGAAGGCCTCACCCTACTTGGGCGCTGCCGTCCGACTCTGTTGCTATGCCAATCCTGAACGCTCTAATAGTGCGGTTTGCTCCGGGTCACGCCCCATGAAGGCGCGGTATGATTCGTCGACGGGGCGGGAGTTCCCTTTGGAGAGGACTTCGGCACGGAAGGACATGCCGGTGTCAGTGTTGAGGACGCCTTCATCGCGGAAGCGGGTGAAGGCGTCAGCGTCGAGAACTTCGGCCCACTTGTAGGAATAGTATCCCGCCGCATAGCCGACGGGTGAGGAAAAAAGATGGTTAAAGGCTCGCGCGAAACTGGGACTCGGAGTAGCGAGTTTCGCTTTGTAACCGGCGAGAATTTCCTTATCGACCTCATCCAAATCACGCCCGCGGTATTTTTCGGGATAGAGGTGAAGCTCGAGATCGAGTTTGCCGAGCGATAATTGACGCATAAACGCAGTGGCAGACATGTAGTTCCGCGCTGCGACCATTTTTTCAAACAGCTCGTCGGGAATCGTTTCGCCCGTCTCGTAGTGCTTGGCAAAAAAGTCGAGCGACTCGCGATCCCAGCAGAAGTTCTCCATAATCTGCGATGGTAGCTCAACAAAGTCCCAGGGCACATTTACGCCGGCCAGCGATTTAATGGAGACATCGGAAAGAAGGTGATGCAGAAGGTGTCCGAATTCATGAAATACCGTTTCGACTTCACGGTGAGTCAGCAACGCGGGCTTGTCCCCGGTCGGCTTGCTCATGTTTCCGCAAATCAATCCAAGGTGCGGCGTGCGTGGTGATGGCAGGCCGGTTTCAAGATAGTTCATCCAGGCGCCACCGCGTTTCGATTCGCGAGGATGCCAGTCGGCATAAAAGGAGCCGAGGTGATCGCCGGAAGCGCGGTCGTGAATTTCGTAAAAGCTTACCTCTTCATGCCATGCTTCAGCATCGGACGGAGTGATCTTGATACCAAAGAGACGCGAGGTCAGCGAGAAAAGACCATCCATGACCTGCCCCACGGGGAAGTAAGGACGGAGTGCTTCGTCGTCGAAATCAAATCGCTCCTTGCGGCAACGCTCGGCCCAGTAGGCGGTTTCCCAGGGGTGAAACGGTCCGGGCTCGCCTCCGGTCTTTTCCGCTTTGTATTCCTGAAGTTCTTTTTGCTCGGCATTGAACAAATCAAAGATTTTATCGTGAAGGTTTTCGGTAAAGCCCAGCGCCCCCTTGCCATCCTTCGCCATGCGACGTTGCAGCGTGAGATCACCAAAGTTTGCGAAACCAAGAAGCTCAGCTTTCTCCTGACGGAGACGGAGAATTTCCCAGACCAAGTCCGAGTTATCGTGCTCGCCGCCGTGACCGATGGTGCAGCCGCCTTTCCAGATTTCTTTCCGAAGCGAATCATCCTCGGCGTATTGCATGGCAGGATACATCGAGGGAAACTGCTGGGTGAAGCGCCACTGACCCTCCTTGCCTTTTGCTTTGGCATCTTCCGCTGCGCCGGCCTTGACTGACTCAGGAAGCCCGGCGAGACGGCTTTCGTCTTCGACGAAAAGCTCCCAGGCATTGGTTGAATCGAGCACGTTTTCACCATACTTCTGCGTCACTTGCGCGAGCTCGGAATTGAGTTCGAACATGCGCTTCTTGGCCTCACCATCGAGGTCGGCTCCGGCGGACTTAAAGTCGTCGCAAGTTTCTTCCAGGAAGCGTTGTTGGATCTCAGAAAGTCCGGAGGCGGACCCGGCGAATGACTTGAGCACTTTCCAAAGATCGCTATCGAGTGAGATCGACGAGGAGAATTCGGAGACCACCGGAAGCATTTCATTGAGCGCCTCGCGGAGCTCATCGGAGTTGGCCACCGAGTCGAGATGATTGACGCGACCCCAGGAACGGTCGAGGTCTTCGGTGGCACTCTCAAGAGCCCCGAAGGTGTTTTCAAAAGTGGCCTCTTTGGGAGTAACCGCCTTGATGGCTTCGATGTTGGCCTTCCCCTGCTCAATGGCATGGGTGACGTCGGCAGAGACGTGATCGGGAGTCAGGGTGGACCAGCGGATCTGAAATTCTTCGGCGCAAAATGGATGGGCTTCGCTCATGGGCGAAATCAAATCATCGATTGCGCGGAACGCACTGACTATTTCTTAAAAAAGCCACGTTGCCTCTCAGAAATGGGCAGCTTGAGCTTTTCCATCACCGCGAGCATGTCCTCCCAGACCTGACGCTTTTCCTTGAGCCCTTCCTGTTGATGGAGGAGATAAGAAGGATGGAAAGTCACGCGGAGGGGAATTCCTTGAAACTGGCGCCACTCACCCCTCAATTTGCTCACGGTCTGGCTCTGTTTGAGGAGACCTTGGGAGGCCGTTGCTCCGAGGGCAATGATGACGTCCGGCCGCACCACATCGATTTCCGCACACAGGAAAGGCAGCGTCGCAGCCATTTCCTCCGAGGAAGGTTTGCGATTACCCGTCGTCTGATTTTTCATGGCCGGGCGAAATTTACAAACGTTGGAAAGGTAAACCTCTTCCCGCGATAGCCCCATCGCTTTGAGAATAGCATCGAGTTTCTGTCCCGCCGGACCCACAAAGGGCTGTCCCTGCCGTTCCTCTTGATAACCGGGAGCCTCACCCACCAGCATCAGGCGGGCATCGGGATTTCCCACGGAAAAGACCATTTTGTCTCGCAAGGTGCCCAAAGCCTTCACCGCAGACCAATTTGCGGCCTGAGTTGCAAGCGAGGCGATTTTCTCGGCCGAAGTCGTCCCAACGGCCTGAATCGTTTGCGCCACGGGGGCTAAAACGGGCTGTTTCCTCGCACTTCCTCGGGTGTAGAGCTCCCGAAGCACCCCTCTGGCCTCATCGTCGATCTCCACATACTCCACGCCCTGGCGCTTCAGCTGCTTGAGGTAATCGAGGATCGTCGGCACGACAAAAGATGACCATATCGAGCTTCGCATGGCCAGTCTGACCTGTCGAAAAAGCAGGAAAGTCCAAAGAAACCTCTTGACCCTTCCGCGGATCTCCCTATCTCTCGCCGCCAACCAGTTTTTAGACCTATGTCGAGAGTTTGTAGCATTCGCGGATCCAAAGTAAGAGTCGGACGGAGAATTCACCGTTCCGGTTTGGCAAAGAAAAAGGGCGGCATCGGTCGTCACGTCACCAAAACCGTTAAGCGGAAGGTGTCTCCCAACCTGCAGACCAAGCGCGTTTGGGTGCCTGAGCTCGGCAAGCACGTCAAAGTGAAGGCCTCCGCCAAAGCGTTCAAAACCATCAACAAAAATGGTGCCTACGCGACACTCAAGAAGGCCGGCCTCATTTAGGGTCTGGCGTTCTCATTAATTTCTACAAAAGCGGGTCAGTCGACCCGCTTTTTTCGTGCCTACTCCCCCAGCCTTTCGATCCCGTATTGATCAAAGGTCTCGTCGAGAGAGACGATTGGGATATTCCGGGAAATCGCCTCCGCCACCAGGAGACGATCGGTGGCGTCCGCATGATGCAAGGGCAGCGAGGCCGCCCGACGCATCACGCTCCAGTCGAGCGGGAGCACTTCAAAGCCCTCCTCCAGCAGGAGAGCGGGAAAATCAGGCCGCTGGGCTGCTGCGAATCGCACCAGGCCTTGGGCCGTTTTCTGGGTTAACTCCCACAAACTCGCCAGAGATACCAAAGAGCGCCGTTCCGGCGCCTCAATCCGCCGCGCAAGCGCGTCCGGCAGACTGGGATCATTCTGGAGAAAGAGCAGGAGCACCCGGGTATCCAGGAGCTGCTCGATCATTGCCGTGGTTCGTCTTCAGGAGGCTGCGGAGGATCCACTCGGGGCGGACTTGGAGGTGAAAGCGGCTTCGGATGATCGAATTCAGGCGAGATGTAGAAATTATCGCCCTGAAAGCTCCCCCGCGACGGTGTCCCACTCGATGGCAATCGTAGCTCCGCCACGACCTGGCCGTGCTTCGTCAGGGAAACCGGATCGCCCGACTCAATAAGAGCCGAGACGAGCGCGGAGAGCTTGGATTTGGCTTCGTATAATCCGACTTGCTTCATAAAAAACAGACTAGACCAGTCAGACTAGATATTGGCAAGACAAAAAATAGAAACTCTGAAAATAAAGCTTCGTAAAAAGGAGTCGCACCGCCCTCGGCGACTGGATGGCCCGGCCTGCGAGGCCCGGCGGCGGGGACGCCATGGCTCCATTCCCCGACTCTAGGGCGTCATCGCTGCCAGATCTGCCTCGATAGCCTCGATCACATCTTCCTCAGGCTTGAAGTCGGCGGCGTGGTAGGAGCTGCGAACCAAGGGCCCGCTGGCGACGTGACGGAAGCCCTTCGCGAGGGCGACTTCCTTCCATTCTTCGAATTTTTCCGGTGTGACGTAGTCCACGACGGGAAGATGCATTTGGGTCGGACGAAGATACTGCCCCAAAGTCAGCACGGTGACGTCAGCCGCCCGAAGATCGTCCATTGCCTGTGAGATTTCCTCATCGCGCTCTCCCAGGCCAAGCATTATCCCACTCTTGGTGGCGACTTTCCCCCCGGCCATCTCCTTGGCCTTTTTGAGGACAGCGAGCGAACGAGCGTATTGCGCACGACTTCGAACCAACGGAGTGAGACGTTCAACGGTCTCCAGGTTGTGATTAAAAATATGTGGCCGGGCTCGCATCACCATTTCGAGCGCCCAGTCCTTGTCGTTGAAGTCCGGAACCAACACCTCGATGATGATCTCGGGATTCTCGGCCCTCACGGCTTCGATGGTATGCTGAAAATGTTCGGCGCCGCCGTCCTTCAGATCGTCCCTTGCCACGGCGGTTATCACGACGTGATTAAGCTTCATCCGCCTGGTCGCCTCAGCCACCCGTTCGGGTTCGTCCGCCTCCAAAGCATCAGGCTTGGCAGTCTTCACTGCACAGAAGCCACAGGCACGCGTGCATTTCTCCCCCGCTATCATGAAAGTCGCCGTCCCCTGCCCCCAACACTCCCAACGGTTGGGGCACTGAGCCTCTTCACACACGGTGACGAGATTGAGGTCCTTGACGAGCGATTTCGTATCCCAAAAGACGGGATTATTGGGCAACCGAACCTTGAGCCATTCCGGCTTCTTCTCCTTGTGGAGAGACGCATCCATTTTCATGCGGGGGCCAAAGACCCGACCTTTGCTGCTACCGCAACCGCTCATGGGCGCTTCCTACTCCTAATTTGCGCGAAGAGCAATGCCGGATGTTACCACAAAATAGCGTGGTCTAGCGTCGACCGCCTCAGCTCGGAGCAATCGTTTCATCACACAGCGCAGTTCCCCGGACCTACGGAGCCTCCTCCACACGGAAAAAGACCTTCGTGGGAGCGTCTCCGAAAACCGCACCCAGATTATAAACTTTCGTGGTAAACTCTCCGGCATCTGCCGCAGCACTATCGTCAATGTCACTCGTCCAATCGACCATGTCAGAAGAATACTTAATAATGTAGAACTTCCCCGGCTTGGAATTCCAGGTGAGAGAGACCTCCCTGCTCGCAGGTGAATAATCGAACTCTGAAATTGCAAGCGGAGCGATAGGCCCCGCTCCTGGCGCGACATCGGAAAATGTCGTTCCAAATCTAATTTCGTCAAAGATCGTTGACCCGGTATCCTGCAAAGAGAGCAAACTAAAGTTGGATTGATCAAAATCCGCCGCCAAAGATGCGATGGCGTCACCGTCAACAGGCTCGGTAGAAACGCCGGGCACGATATTGAAGAGCAACAACTCGTCGTCCGTGCCATTGGCTTTCCAATTGATTTTTCCAACGATCAACGAAACATCGTGATGAGACGAGCCACCAACGAAGGGCGGGACGTAACTCCCAACCGCGACTGTCGCGCTGGAGGAGTTCACAAAAGCGACCGCATTGGGGCTTCCGACGCCACTCCCGAAAAGACCGCCATTATCTGTTCGAAATCCCACCCCAAAAGCCTGGCCTGCCGGAGAGCTCAGATTACCGTTCTCGGAACTTCCTGGTATCGCAATCATCGGATCAGTGCCAAAGATCAAAGTCCCAAATTTGTTTCCACTGGGAGCGCAGGCTAACACACTAAACCAAATGGTGGAATTATCCGCAGTGAGAGCGGCTTGAGCATCGGCGGTAAGATTCCGATGGGCTTCCTGTTGACCCGCTGTTCCGAATCGCCCCAGGGCGCTTCCCGCCGAAGGGTGCCCTTCAAGATCAAGGCCACCACGATCATTTACGATCAGGCTGGAATCACCAACGGCATATGCGGTCCGTCCGATGTCATAGGGACGCCCCCAACCCACAACCTCCCAGGCGCCGTCAAAACCCTGCCCCCCATCAAAGCCATTGAATGGAGTGTCGACACCTTCATAGTCAAACTGCTCCAATAGGATAAGCTCCGCTTGAAGCAACGGACTGGCAGCCATCACCGCCGCGGTTAACCCAAGACCCAAATGCCTTCCACTGGATTTCAATTTCATTGTTCTCACACTAAGCATTTCACAACTTTGCCAGACGAAAAAACAACTGAAAGGAACAAATATCTCATGAGCCTGCTCACCATTGAGCAGGCACCAACCAGCTCTCGGCCTCCTCTCCCTGGGAGGAGTCAGCTTCCTTTGCTGCCGCAGCAACCTCTCATGGCCGATCCCAGCCCCGGCGCATTGACGCGGAAGGAAGAACCTCCCAAGGTCACCAACACGCTCAGCTCTTCTCTCTCGAAGGTGCGGGGGCTGTGGGAGCTATTTCCGTAGTTCTGCCGCTGCTCGTTTGCGGTGTGTAGAGATAAACTCTCAAAGAAGTAAGAAAACACCTACCTCTGACCCTACTCCTGACCCCACAACTTCTTCCTCTTCCTCCTTCTCCTCTTTCTCCTTCGCCTCTTCCCTGCATTAACTAATTCGTTTAGTTTCGACCGGTTCTGACCAAACTTGGTCATGAAGGCGTATGAAACCTTTTTCATATTCGCATCCACGCCTTGAATCGATATGTAGCTCGAAAAGTCCCAACGCTTTCTCACTCTGATCCTCTCGATCTGGCCCAACGGGATGTCTATGGACCATTTCCAATCAAGATACCGGGCATCGATCTCTTGGACATTTCTCGAAAACTGGCCGAGAAGACCCGATTCACCATCGCTAAGAAAAAGAAACCGACGATTTGTTACAACCACCGTGCCGTATTTCGTGCCAAAAACAAAAAAATTCGCGGTAGGCCCGATAGACCGCATCATGTGCGACTCCCAGCTAACCACGATTTCCTTATCTGCATTCATAAACCATATTTATGGGCCTTTTGCTATTTAACCCATTACAATTCCCGAAAAAGATCGTAAGACCGATAGAAGGCGACAGCCTCACTTCTACCTGCGTGCAAGCGGCTAGCTTTATGTCACTTTTTCATGATTAAAATCCCTCATACTAACCCCAATTGACCCGCCCTTTCCTGATTGGGAGATACTGCTCATATGGATCGAGTTAGACCCAATCTGGATCAGTTTGAATGTTAGGTTCAGCCCTTGGATGATTCGAGGCAAATCGGAGGCCAAAAAAGAAACCCAAGCTTATGTTTACACCGACTGGCCTCATCTGCTTGAGCCCCCAGAACGACTAAACCAATCAAAATTATCCGACATAGATTGCACATTACCAGCTGATACCCTCGAAGTCATCTTCCTTGCCAGCCAATATCGAGTTCACTCTGCTTGCCAGATGGCAACACCCGTCCCAATGTCATCCCATGGCACACCTCAACGTCCTCGGAGAAGACCTTGCAACCTGTTCGACCAATCCCATGACCGGCTTCTTTCGTGATGGTTGCTGCCGAACTGGTGCAGGTGACAGCGGTCTTCATTGTGTTTGCGCGGTAATGACGCAGGAATTTCTAGAATTCAGCCGCAAGCAGGGAAATGATCTCATGACTGCGCGACCTGAATTCTCTTTCCCCGGCCTCAAAGCTGGCGATCAATGGTGTCTTTGCGTTCTTCGCTGGAAAGAGGCTTTTGACCACGGCTGCGCGCCAAAAGTCGATCTTAATGCCACTTCCGTGGTGGCCCTCGAATTCGTCGATCTTTTGGACCTTAGAAAAAACTCGGTCTGATGAAGGAAGATTACCGTCGAACTCAATTCGTCACCAGGGCTTGAGTGAGCAAACTCTCCCGATCACTTCTCCCCCATGTATTCCGCCCAACCCGGGGTTCCGCGAGCTTCCCGCCAAAAGCAAATTCCTAGCAACAAAGGGCTTCCGAGTCTGACCTCAAGGAAGGCTCCTTGCGCTCCACTATTCATCGCTTGCGCGCTCAATTCCACCAGGATCTCAAAGCTAGGATCACTCCTACCGTGGACTCCATCAATGATGTTTCCGCGGAACTCCAAACTCTGGCAGAGACGCTCAGCGGGTAAACAAAATGCTTACCGGCTCGTGATGCAGATACGGAGAAATCGTTGCGGAGTGGTGAGGTTGGCATTCGCCTGCCAGGAAACGGTGTTAGTACCGTCGCCATTATAAATTACGGAGGTGCGAACGGTGCTGGGGGTCCAGGTGATGAGATCAGATGACGACTCGACCGTGGCGATGACATCGTCCGCGCTGAGGTTTTGATTGAAGGTGAGGGTGAGGAAAGTTTGCTCACCCGAAGTGATGAAGCCTGTGGTGAGCTGAGGTCCGACGGCGTATTCTACGAAGTTGGAAACGCCATTGTGATTGTCATCGGCGAGGGGATCGCCGGAGAAGGTAGTGGAATCACTTCCGCCCGGAGTTCCTCCCGGCAGGGAACTGGAACGCCAGTTGAAGGGATCGGAAAGGTCGGGTGAATTTGCTGGATCGATCAGGGTGAGGCTGGGTCCTCCTCCATCGGGGAAGGTGCTCCAGGAACTGTCGTCGAGGTAGGAGAAGTCGAAGATGCTTTCTCCAAGATAATCCACGAGGGCAATTCGCTCTCCTCCGTTGTCGAGCCTGGTGAAGTTTTGGAAAATTCCCGCGATGTCGGCTTGTTCTGCGAGAGTGAATGATCCGAGTTCGTTGACCACCATGATGCGACCACCGGCTGGAAGGGTGGTATTTTGGGCGAAGGTGAATTCAATTCCTGCGGAGAACGAGGCACCCCCGAGATCGATCGTTTCATTCGAAATGTTTAAGAGTTCAACAAACTCCCGGCCTTCTTGTCCCGCGGGCGGGTGGTAGTTGAGCTCGGAGACAATGAGGTTTGCTGAGCTGGCTGGAGTTCCCACTACGAAGGTGGCTTCGGTGATGGCGGACCATTCTCCGGCGCTCAGCGTGCGGGCTTTGACGGTGAGGGATTGAGTGAGATCGATGGGAGCGGAGTAAGCGGAGCCGAGGGGGTTGTCGCTCCAGGCTTCGCGCGGGTCGCTGCCATCGGTGGAGTAATAAATGGCACCTGCGGCGGTGCTAAGGCTCAAGTCAAATCCGGGTGCGACTTCTCCGCCGTGTTGGGATAAGACTGGGGGATCGATGCTGGGATAGAGGCCGTGGATGCGGAGTTGGGCAACGACGTGATCGGGCCTAGCCGGGAGGAATTCGGTAGTGATGCGAGTTCGTTCGGCGGTCCACTCTACGTCGCGAGTGTAAGGTGCGCTACGCTGTTGATCACCCCAACGGGCGGATTCTCCGATGACCGCGCTTTCGATTTCCTGGGCGCGGGCTTCGAAGCGCGCGGCCGCCCTGGTCGGACTGAGAGCGCCGCCGTTAAAGAGATGCTTGAAGGCGCGGTCGGCGTAGCGAAGTTGGAATTCCGGGTTGTTGTCTTTGAGCCGAATGTAGACCGAGGCAATACTATCGGTGATATCGTTGTTGTTGTTCCGTGAGCTGGAATAAATTGGGAAAGGATAGGAGTAGTTGCGGGTCCCAGTGGTATCGATCATGGAGTATTCCATATCCCAAGCGTAGGCCTGCCATGGGCCGGCGGGATTGTTGCGACGAACGAGGCGCATGTTGTTGTGACCGAAGTCATCCGGACCATCGCGCGTTTGCATGAATTGGTGAACGAGCATGTAGTCAATAAGATTGTCGACATCCATGAAGTCGTCGAGTCCCTCGTATTCCGCTTGAGTATCGAGGAGGTTGTTCGAAAAAGTGATCATTTCATCCCAATGAGTCTTGGTGCCCGACTGCACCTCGACACTGAAGCGTCGGCTCACGGCGTCGTAGTCGCTGTCATCGCCGCCAAAATGGTCTTCTCCAAAGGAGCCATCGGGACGTTCGGTGGGATTGTAGAGCCCCCAGTAAGTGCCGTTGAGGAAGAGGTGAACGAAGGTCGACCCTGCGGTAGGCTGTCCCATCGCGCCCAAGGTATCTTTGGCAAAGGAATCCTGAAGAAAGGTGGTTGCGGTGCGATCCTCGGCACGCCCTCTGGTCCAGCTGTTGGCGTTTTGGGCGCGGAGGACGACGGTGTTAAATTTTTGCGCGACGAAGTCTTTGCCAAACAGAGGGTAGTTCAGTTTCTTCGGCCCGTAGTCGGCGCGAAAGAGAAGCCTCAGTGAGTTCTTGGGATTCCCTCGCGAACCATTGCCGTGCATCCTCAGGCCGGCATTTGTTTGAAGGGAAGCAATGGGATTGCTGGGATCGATGAACTCAATGGAAACGGGACGCTCCCAGGAAAGCCCGCGACCGCTGGTGTTGGCGAGGATTCCGATGGAATTATCAAAAAGGTTGTCGGGATCAGTGACAATGGAAAGAGTGCGAACTGATTGGAGTGCCGATTCGATCTCTCCATTGTAAGCGGGGTCATTGACGACATCAGGATCCATGTTCGCTTGTTGAATGATGTCAGAGGTGAAGAGATAAGTCTGCGTGTCGACATTTGTTGGAGTGAGACCTGCTTTGAAAGCGGCGGCGCGGAGGACGGTGGTGCTGTTGATGAGAAGGCTCGCAGCGTCGAGAGAAGCAGTGCCGTTTGAGAGAGTTGGCTCGGTCCCGTCGGTGGTATAAACGACGGTGGCTCCCGGAGTGGTCGTGACAATGTTGACGGTGAATGGCGCGTCGTAAAACCCACGATCGATATCGAAGGTGGTGTCGTCAACGAATCCGCCGGAAGCTGCGCCGTTGGTTTCACCGGGAGTGGCTGAGGAGAAGTAGCCGCTCGGGCCATAGGAAATATCGGTGCGTTGAGGAGGGTAGTTGACGAACTCGTTGATCGCGGTGTGGCCGTCCGGAGCAGTGAGGGCAAGGTATCCACCATTCGCGGAGATTTTAAAATTGGTGTGGAGCTCTGGCAGGCCCCGGCTGCTGCCCGAGGCGAAGATGATGAGATAGGAATTACCGTCGAGAGTGACATCTGTAGGGAAACTCCATTCGATGAGATTGGTAGAGTTGCTGGTGAGATGATAGCCATCGAGGTCGATAGCGAAGGGGTTGGGGTTGTAGATCTCGATCCAGTCTGAAAAATTGCCATCTTCGTCGGCGAGGTCGCTATCGTTGCTCGCGAGGAATTCGTTGAGCACGGGGGGGAGAACAGGAACATCGACACCAACGGTGACTTCGGAGGTGATCGAGCCGCCGCCGTTGGTCGTGGTGAGAGTGTAGGTCGTGGTTGTCGTTGGACTGACCACGAGGCTGCCGGAGGCGGCATTGATTGAGCCAATGGCCTTGTCGATTTCGGCGGAGTCGGCATTGGAGATTTGCCAATCGAGGGTGGTGGATTCGCCGCTGGCGATGAGTGAAGGAGTGGCGGTGAATTGGCTGACAACTGGAAGAGGAAAGGCACTGCGGACCTGGTATCCGTTGATGTGGACATTGCCGAATCCGTTTGCGGTCAGGCTGAGTGTTTGGTTGATGCCATCAGCAATAAAGGTGCCGGTCGCGAATTGTCCAAAAGTTCCCGGGACTCCGGATGCGGTGACATCGACGGTGTTCCCTTCCCCGTCGCCATAGGTCATGACGCGTCCGGAGCAGCAACTCCGCAGGTCAGTGAAGAAGACCTGGATGATGTAGGTTTGGCCGCTTACAAGCGCACCACCACCGACGGTGATGGAAGTCGCAGTTCCGCCGCCGAACTCGACGGTATTCAGCAGTTCATCGAGACCCGGGTCGAGTGTAGTTTGGCTGGAGAGGGCAACGCTGGCCGCGCTGGTAGGAAGAAGAGTGTCGGAGGGCGAGAAGTTGACGCCATTCACTGTGACAACTCCGGCGGTTCTCGATCCATTGATCGCTTCAACCAATGATCCGTCAGTAATAACGACAGTGGGGTCAGTAGTGTCGGCGACCGGATCCCAAGTGATTGAAGCAGCGATGCCAGGAGCGATCAGGGCTGCGCTGAGGATTGGGGCCAAGGCCTCGGGGATATATTTCATGTGAGAGTCTTGAGCTTCGCAGATCTTTAGTTGGGCGCGACTCTAAAAAAGACTTTGCCGATTCCAATCAGCTCAGCCGGGAGACTGAAAATCGAGGTCTTAATTTCCCCGGTACCGTCGGGAATGGAATCATCAACAACCCCCTTTCTCCCCCATGTATTCCACCAGTCTACGGTTTCCGCGACCTTTCCTCCAAAAGCAAATTCCTAGCAACAAAGGGCTTGAGCAACGCATGAAAACAAATCTTGGAGCCAGCACTCCAATATTGAATACTTCTCCTGTGAACATTTACCGTTTCCCTCTGATAATTAGTTGCACTCTATTGTCTGTTGCAATGAGCCACGCCAGCGATTTCGCACTGATCGAAGCCGACTATGACTCACAACGAATAGCCTCGGAAGCGACCTCTCAGGATTCGAGTATCGGCATTCAGCATTTCGTGGATCCAGAGTTGGCGAGGGCGATTGGTGCGCGTGGGTTAAAGATCTGGCTTGATGGCAAGCAGGGGGCAGTTGCTGGGACCGACTATTATCTCAGGGTGGCTCGGAGTCCTCTGTATTTGATGAACACCAACTTGGACGTAGGGCAGGTCTTTGGAGCTGATCTGCGGGAGCCTGCCATACTCGCTACCTCCCAGTCGTTTTCCTCGTATCGCGGAGAAATGGAAGAAATTCACGCCTGGATCCGGCAGAACGTTTC
>NHEN01000029.1 GCA_002172625.1 Verrucomicrobiaceae bacterium TMED86
TAGCTCTAGGTCACTGGCCTGAAAGGCGCATCGGATAAGAATGGGGCCGACTTGGGTGGTGAATTTTGCGGGTGCTAATTCCCGTGCCTTAACAAGGTAGGGTAGGCTCTTGGCGTGGTTTTTGAGACGGTATTCGTTCCATCCGAGCCAGAAGTTGGCCGAGGCTTTCGTTTCGTTATCGAGCGTGGGAATCGCAAGGAGCTTTTCCTGGACGTCAACCAGCTTGGGGTAGTCCTTGCGTTCCTGGTAAAGCGCGCTGAGGCGCTGCATGAGATTCAGGCGAAGCTTCTCGTCAGTGGTCTTGGTGAGGATGGTTTCGTAATCCTTAAGCGCGGCATCAGTCTGACCTTGCTTGGAATAGATTTCGGCGCGATTAAGGAGAAGGGAGGTTTCCTGTTTGGCTCCGGGGTGTCCGCGGAAGAAGGCGGCGATGGCGTCGAGGCTTTCTTGCTCCAGATTCAGAGCGATCGCTGACTTGGCTAGATGATAGCGGGTGCCTAGTAGGTTTGATTTATCAATGAGCCCGAGACGAAGTTCCTGATAGTGATCAAGGGCGGAACGGTAGTTCTTTTTCTTGTAGTAGTGGTTCGCCAGAAGAAGTCGAATCGAGTGGGTCTTGGCATCGAGTTTTTGTTCTTCTCCGTATTGTTGAAGGAAGATTTCCGCTTTACGGGGAAAGTCGGAAACTTTCGTCAAGTGACTGCGAACAAGGGCACGGTAGGAGGCCTGATAGCCTGTCATGGTCTTCGGCGAGAGCTTGGAGATTTCGACTTCGAACCTGGAGACTTCTTTGGTGTTGCCAAGTGCTTCGTGTGACTTGGCGGTCATGATGAGGCGTTGGAGAGCTGTTTTTTGATCGAGCTTGAAGTCCCCCTTTTTGAAGACGTCGATGACGGATTGCCATTCCTTGTCCTGATAGTGGAGATTCATCAGGGCAACCTGGCTTTGCCCGTGCCATTCGCGGGAGCCGGGGTCGCTCATGGATCTGGTGAACCAAAATTTGGTGGCTTTCGTGTCGCCGAGTTTTTGGGAGAGGAGAGCGGCTTGGAGGATGGCGTCGGTTTTGACCTCCTTGTTATTCGAGTCAGTTAAGGCGACATAGAGCTCGCAAGCCTGTCGGTGCTGGTTCTTTTGTTGGTAAAGTTGAGCCAAGGTGAGGCGGGCTCGCTCGATGTAGGGGCTGCCTTTGTCTTCGAGCACGGCGTTGAGGGCCGGAATAGTGAGAGCGTCGTTTTTGAGTTTGTGGAAACAGACGAAGCGTTTGTAGAGTGCGTCGTGGCGGATCTTGTCTTTGTCGGTGGTTGTCGCAAGAATACGGAACCATTTTGACGCTGAAAGCCACTGTTGTTTTTCGTAGTCGTCGGTCGCGAGGTAGTGGGAAGCTGCAGAGACGAAAGGTCCACTGGTCCAGCGGGTCGCGGTGGTTTCGAAGCAATTGCGGCTGGCCTTATCTTCGTCCAATTCACGATAACAGAGAGCGAGGAAATACCAGCTTTCGATGGCTTTGGTGTTTTTTGGGTGGGAACGAAGAAGTCGATCGAATTTTTTGGCAGCGAGGCGGTAGGCTTCCTTTTTTGCGTCGGGGTTCTCCTCTTCCTTGGCTTCGTTGTAGTAATGTGAAGCAAGGTCGTAGAGATCCTGAACGGGGTTTGACTCAAGCGGCTTCGAGGCGGGCTCTTCTGGTTCCTGGGCCGCGAGCGGAAGAGAAAGGAGAATGAGAAAAATGGAAAGTCTCATGGAGTTGCTGGTAGAAGCGATGCTCGGGAGGAGATTTATTTAGGCGGAGCCGAAGCGCGGTTGGCGAAGCGGATATTCCAGATGCCGGCCTTTTGGATTTCGTCCATGACCTCAAAAAGAATCTGGTTGGTGCCATCGGCATCGCACCGAATGCGGACCGGTTGTTGGTCGGCTTGGTCCTGACCGGCGATCTTGGCGTTCTCCATGATACGCTCGAGCATTTCCCGAAGCTGATCCTTGGTGTAAACCTCGTTGTTGATGGTGATGATGCCGTCCTTGGTGAGATTGACCACAATCTCGTTCGAGACCCGGGCTTCCTGGGATCCCTGGGTAGAAGTGGGCACGGAAACACGGGTATCTTTCTCCTGTTCTGTGATTTGGTAGGTCACGAGAAAGAAGATGAGGAGCAGGAACACGATATCGATCATCGGCGCGAGCTGGAAGCTGGCCGGTGGCGGGGTGTTATCGCGGATGCGCATCTTTGGTGAAACTGAAAGGGATGGTTATTCGCTCATGCCGGCCGGGCGGTAGACCTCGTGAGAGCCTTGGGAGGCAATGCGTTCTTCGGTGATCTGTCCGCCGATTAGCGCGAGGATGTGCGTGCCGGCGGCTTCGAGTTCAGCAATGTGGTTTTGCACCCGTCCGCGGAAGTAGGAGTAGAAGGTCATCGCGATAATACTGATGACCAGTCCGGCCGCGGTGGTGATGAGGGCTTCCCAGACTCCTTCGGCGAGTTCGAGTTGCTTGGTGCCTTCAATGTTGCCATTGGCGATTTCCATGAATGATTTGATCATTCCGATGACCGTGCCGAGAAGACCGATCATGGGGGCGATGCCACCGATGTCGGCGAGGTAGCTGATTCGCTGGCTGAGAATGCCACTTTGGCGGGAGGCCTCGGCCTCGGCGATCTCGCGGATCTCAGGGCGGCTGGCGGTGGGGTTCTTAGTGAGGAAGTCGAGAGTCTTTTGGGTCACTCTGGCAACAGACTCATTGCGACGATGGCAGTAGGCGATGAGGCCGAGATAGTCGCGCTTGCGGATCATGGCCTCGGCGTTATTCATGAACTTATTGGTGACGACCGTGCTGCGGCGCAGGGTAAGGAAATAGAGGAGGACCAGAATCAGGGTGAAAATGGAAAGCGCGACAAGCGCCGTCATGACCCAACCGCCTTTCGAGAGGAGCTCGATGATGGTGAGATCTTTTTTTGCGGTCTCTTCGGCAGCCGAAGCCAACGAAGGAAGGAGCGCGAGGAGAAGCGCCGGAATGAAAGGGTGTTTCATATTTGTTAGGAAAGTCTAACTGTTCTGCGCCGGGGTGCAAGTGCAGGAAAAGCCTCATTTAAATGCTGGGTTGCACGAGGCGTCGTGCTGGATTACGAGTCTCCAGTCGTTGATCTTCCAAGGAAATGTCGCAATTACCAGCCCTCAGAGCCCGCCTGCCACAGGTGACCCAAAAACCGGGGGTCTACCTGATGAAGGATCGGTTGGGTTCGATTATCTACGTTGGCAAGGCGCGAAATATCCGAAAACGTCTACAAACCTACTTTATGCCATCGGGCAAAAAGCGGGCCGATATTAAGACCCGGGCACTCATCGACTCGATCTGTGATTTTGAAACCCACGAAGTTCGCAATGAAGAGGAGGCCTTTCTTCTTGAGGGAAAGTTGATCAAGCAATACCGACCCCGCTACAACGTGAGCTTTCGGGATGACAAGCGCTTTCTCATGGTGAAGGTGAATCTGAACGATCCTTGGCCAAAGTTTTCCACGACCCGGCTGAAAAAGGGTGACAAGGCAAAGTATTTCGGTCCTTTCGTGCAAGCTGCGGCGGTGAAGGGGATTGTTGGCTGGTTGAATCGCGAGTTGGGTCTGCGGAACTGTCGCCCAAGAAATCCCGGCGAACAAGATTACAAGCACTGTAATGCCGACATCATTAGGAATTGTTCGGCGCCTTGTATCGGGAAGATTGAGCGGGACAGTTATCTCGAACGGGTGGAGGAGGCTTGCGAGCTTCTGAGTGGGAAGGGGAAACGTGAAAGATTGAAGGGGCTTAAGGTCGAGATGGAGCAAGCGGCGATGAGACAGGATTTCGAACGGGCTGCAAAGCTGCGTGATGTCATTATGAATATCGAACGGGCTCTCAGTCCGGCACGACAGTTTTCGAGGGGTCGCGGTGTGCCCACTACAATTCAGCCCAAGGAAGATCTCGCCGAGTTGGCGGATTGGCTTTCCCTGGACGGACCGCCGGAGATCATGGAGTGCTTCGATATCTCTAATATTTCCTCAACTCACATTGTGGCCTCGATGGTGCGTTTTAAAAACGGCCTGCCTGACAATCAAAACTACCGTCGATATCGGATCAAGACGGTGGAGGGACAGAATGACTTTGCCAGCATGGCTGAAGTGGTTCGACGCCGCTATGGCCGGATTCTCATGGAGAATATGAAGGCCAATCCTGACTTTGCTGAAGAAAGTCAGGAGGAAGCGGTTGAAGCGCTGCGGAGATTAGCTGAGGAAGGAAAGAGTCCCATCACTTTGCCAAATCTTGTCATTGTGGATGGCGGCAAAGGTCAACTGAGTTCGGCAACCACCGAGTTACAGCGGCTGGGTTTGGGAGGTTTACCCATTGTAGGGTTGGCAAAACAACGCGAGGAGATTTTCCAACCTGGAGAAAGCATTCCCGTGAGCATTCCACATGATCGTGGGGCCTTGAAGTTGATGCAGCGAATTCGCGACGAAGCGCATCGCTTTGCCAATGGCTACAACGAGCTGCTGCTCCGGAAGCGAGTGAAGGAAAGTCTCCTCGATGATTGTCCGGGAATGTCTCCAGCGAAGAAGCAATCTTTGCTCAAGAAGTTCGGTTCAGTGGCAAGGATTCGGAAAAAGACGGTCGAGGAGATCGCAGTCCTTCCCGGCTTTTCGAAAAAGTCGGCGGAAGAGATCCTTAATTTTCTGCGAAGCAATTGATTTTTATGGCGAGCAATTTGTTGAAGGCCAATCTGATGCCGGCATCGAGTGAAAACTCTGTTTTTTTAGGCAAGTTGACTAGTCCGAAGAAGTCCTGAAGGGCATCGGATTATGGTGCTCTGATCGCTCGATTTGAGCTTTAAGAGCTGGGGTTTCACCTCCTACTAATATGAGTCGGTCCTTCAGCCCATATGAATTACTCGGCAAGGCAGTATAGGACTTCGCGGCGGTTGCCTTCGGTGCGGAAACCGACGCGCATGTAGAGTTCGTCGCCAATAAAAACAGGGGAAGCATAAGTGTCGTCACCGAGTTGGTTTTGCGCGATTTGCTCAAACTTTTCCGGGGTGGCTTTGAACACCGTGGTCTGTCCATTTTTAATAGGCGCAAAGATCAGACCATTTGCAAAAGTTGGAGATGCCATGACTCCGCCTCGTCCGAGGCGTTGGCTCCAATGCTCTTCACCGGTTTTGGCATCCCAGCAGAAGGCGAAGCCTTTGTCGGTGACGGTGTAGAGTTCGTTGCCGTGAACCAACATGGATTGCTCGTAGGTGCGCTCTTTGTTTTGCCAGAGGAGCTTTCCTGAGCCATCGGCGGCGTAGGCGGCTGTTTGGTTTTTAGGATAGCCTCCGCTGGCGAAGACCGAGTCCTTGTTCCAAACAACCGTGCCGCAGGTGCTTTTGGAAATGTGAGGCGCTTCCCAGAGAAGTTTTCCCGTGAGCGGATCCTGACTGGTGACTTTCAACTGACCGGAACTGAGAAGCTGATCCTTCCCCGCAACATGTCCCACCACAGGGGTTGACCAACTCGCCATGGTGTTTCGGTCGGTGCGCCATTTTTCTTCTCCAGTCTTCGTTTCGATGGCGACGAGATAGCCCTTGGGTTCGTAGTCCGAGGTGATGTAGATGAGTCCTTTATGATAGGCCGGAGTTGAGCCGTATCCGAAGTCTCGGTCGGGAAGGAAATCGCCAATCACTTTATCCCAAGCAATATCACCGTTAGCTTTGACTGCGGTGAGTTGGAGCCTCCCGCGATTGTGGAAGAGGGTGATGACGTGCTCGCCGTCCCAAACGGGAGTCTGCGAAGCATGAGTGTTTTCCTTGTGGATGCCTTTTGGGAGTCCGCCCTTATTGATGATGTTTGTCCAAAGGATCTGTCCGCTTTTCCGATCGATAGTGACAAGAGATTGCGTGCCAGCTTTCTCATCTCCGGTGGTGAGATAAATTTGATCACCAACCACGATGGGAGTGGAATGCCCTAATCCCGGGAGGTCGGTCTGCCAGCGGACATTCTTTTCAGTGGACCATTCCGTGACCGGTTTGGCAGCAGTTGCGGCATGGTTGTTGAAGGTGGGGCCACGCCAATGTGGCCAATCGGCGGCGAAGGTAAATCCAGTGAGGAGAAGCGAGAGCGTGAGGGCTTTCATAGTGATTTGGCGGTTTGGTTCTTGGTTCACACAAAAGCGACATTGATGTTTGCGTGTGGAACGATCGACAGAAAATGTGCCGAACTCCCAGATTTCGTCAATCGAATCAGGAGGGATTTTCCCGACCGCCATCTTGGTCGAGGTTGGCAAATAGGGCCTGTGAGATTTAGACTGGCGCAGATAAACTGATTCCGCTAAGCCAAGGCCCCGTGGCAAACAGCGATCCGACGAGGGATATGAAAACAGCGATCTTGAGCACGTCGAGGGCTGCCATTCTCATAAGCGAGGACAAGACCGCTTTTCATTGCAGGGGAATTCCGGCAGGGTGGTGGCGTGATTGTTCGATTAGTGAGTCTTTTCTGGTTGTGGACCTTACTGGGAACGGCCTGGGCGTGGATTGTTCCGGGGCATTTCACCTGGTTCCTTGGGAAAATCCCCGGGAGTGATCTTTCCATGGTGGCTGCTGGTTTAGGCCTCATTATGTTGGGGATGGGAATGACGCTCACCTTTGCTGATTTCGGAGAGGTTTTGAAAATGCCGAAAGCAGTTGTCCTGAGTGTATTGGCCCAGTTTTTAATCATGCCCCTCATTGGTTGGGGCGTGGCCAACCTCTTTGCGCTGCCGGACCAGTTCAAACTTGGGATTATCCTAGTGAGTTGTTGCCCGGGCGGAACGGCATCGAATGTTGTCACTTATCTTGCACGGGGGAATCTTGCGCTGAGTGTTCTGATGACGATGTGTTCGACTCTACTGGCGGTTGGACTCACTCCCTTGCTGACGAAGACCTATGCGTCGGCCATTCTAGAAGTGGATGCCATGGCGATGGTGGTCTCGATGGTGATGATTGTTCTTCTCCCGGTAATTGGGGGACTCTTGCTTAATCGCTATCTTGGCAAGCAACTTAACTCGGTGAAATCGATTGCGCCTCTTGTGTCAGTGCTGGTGATCGTTTTAATTGTTGGTGCGATTGTGGGTGCCACCAAGGGCGCGATTGGGAGTCACTGGCAGACCCTTCTTCCGGCGGTCTTTATCGTTCATGTTCTGGGATTCGGGCTGGGGTATCTATGGGCAAAGCTTTTTAAGCTCAGCGAAAAAGAACAGCGCACTTTTTCCATTGAGGTGGGGATGCAGAATTCGGGGCTCGGATCCTCTTTGGCCAAAACTCATTTCACGATGTTGGCTGCGACACCCTGTGCCATCTCGGCCTTCTTTCACTGCATGATTGGAAGTTTTCTGGCGAGCGTTTGGAGTCGAAAAGCTTCGTTGAGAGGTCAAGAGGAGGTCTCGAAAAACTGATAATCCTTCCCTAAAATCGGGTATATTTTGGGAATGCCATCTTTTGGTGGTGCTCCTTTTTCGCGGTAATTTTTAGTGATCTATTTTCTCGACGTCATTCTCCCTTTAATGATACCCCTCGTGAATCGTTTCTTTTCGCCGTTCGATGTGGCGGATTGGGCGAATTTACTCAACTAACTCGTTATGAAAACACCCCCCTCATTACCACTTCTCGCCTCTCTCGCTTTGGCTACGCAATTGACGACAGCGGAAGTGACATTCCACGAAATCACCGGCGATGCCGATTCCGGGATTAGTTCGGACAAGACATACACTCACGCCATCGATTTTGGCGCCAGCGGCACCGCCACGGTCAATGGCGTTGTTTTCGCAAATGAGATCGGTGTCTTGACGGATGGGCGCGCCAATGCCGGAACCCGCACTTATGGTCCTAACAATCACCCCGGTAATGCACCTCCCGCTGTCGTCGATACTGTCGAGAGCATCTTTCGCGATATGCGCTACAATGGTCCTGATCCAAGTTATGTCGAGCTCACCGGTCTGACCTCTGGAGAGTGGTATGAGTTCCGTTTTTACGAGCGGGCTTGGGATGCTGGGGCAACCCGAACCTATTCCCTGAACTTTGATACGGGAGCAGATGGTTCGGTGGAATTTTCTACCGTCAAAATCAACCAAAACGATTCCACACTCCCTGCTCCGGGTTTTGCTGCGAATGTCTCGTATGCTCTGAGCTATAAGTATCAGGCCGATGCGAACGGTTCTCTTCGAGTGACCGTTGACTTGGCTGATGATCGTACTGGATCGTATCACCTTTATGGACTCACCAACGAGGTCGATCCCGATGGAGGATCCAACTACCTCGTCTCGCTCGATAACAATACCTTCAGCTCTGGAGATCCCCAGGCCACTCTCGTGGGAAGTCTTGCAGGTTCATTTGAGGGGGGTCCCGACCCGTCCACCTTCTCGCTGGTGGCAGGGAATGGTGACACCGACAATGGGAAATTTCAAATCAACGGCGATCGTCTTGAAGTGGGCAACTTCGATTTTACCGGGGTAAATTCCGTGAATGGCCAACAGTACTCGGTTCGAGTTCAGGGAGTGGGAGGCGGCACCGCCGAGCGCTCCATTCTCCTCACAGTCCTCAAGGATGAAGACTCGGACAATCTCTTGGATGACTGGGAAACTGCTTGGGCCAGCAATCTTACCGACCTCTCCGGCGCCATTGGCACCGAGGACTTCGACTTGGATGGACTCACTGACCTCCAGGAATTTCAAATCAGCATCGGAACCTTCGGCGGAGGTGTTCCTGCTTACATCGCAATCGATCCAACTAAGAAGGACACCGATGATGATAACCTGGAAGATGGCCAAGAAATCAATCCTACCGCTCCACGCATACAGACCGACCCAACGAATGGCGATACCGATCTTGATGGCTTGCCCGACGCGGTCGAAACAAACTCCGGGACCTTTACCGATGCCAACGACACCGGCTCGAATCCAACTCTCTGTGACACCGATGGGGATTTTGCGACCGATAGCTGGGAGGTGACCTACAGCACAGATCCGAATAGTGCGGGCTCGATCCCCGGACCGATTGGGCCTGTTGCCGTCGTTCCAATTACCGACGATGCCAGCACCGGACTTGATCCAGCGAAGACTTACACCCACCTGGTTAGTGGTGGTCAGGCCGCAACGGTGAATGGGGTGGCCTTTGAGGCCTTGAATCCTGCAGGGGTCGTCACGGACTTCACATGGGACACCTTGACTTGGCTTCAAAGTCAGGTTCTTGCCAATCCTGGCGATTGGGATCCGGTCGGAGCCGGGGTGAGCGCTAATGTGGAATCTCTTCTCAACTCCTTCACTTACTCCGGAACCGGTGCCAATCCCGGCAGCAGCCAGCGATTCACTCTCTCAAATCTCACTCAGGGAGCGACCTACGATCTTCGCCTATACAGCCGCATGTGGGATGACAACCCCGCAGCTTCCGGCCGTCCGAGTGACCTCGTGTTCATCAATGGAGCCGAATTAGTCCAACCATACAGTGCCATGCCTCTGGATCGTCCTGGATTGATCACAGGATCATCCTTCAATAATGACGCCTATTACCTCTCTTATCAGTATGTCGCACAAACGACTGAGTTGGTCATCGAAGCAACTGTTCCCGTTTGCGCTCCAGGTAATAGCGGAAGCTTTCACTTGTATGCTCTCAGTAATGAGATCGCATCAGGTGCGCCGCTGGGGCAAATTTTGATCACCAATCAACTGCGCCTCGGAGACGGGAGCGTTGCCATTGCCTTCAAGGCCAAGTCGCAAACAACCTATCAAGTCACCAAGTCGTCCAACCTTGTGGGTGCCTTTAGTCCTCTTAATGTTCCCTTGAGTGTCACCACGGATATCAATGGTGACGGCCAAGCAATCATTCCGGCTGCGGAAGCGTCCGATCTTAAGGAGTTCTATCGTATTGAAGAGTGATTCTCGTCTCATCAAAAATCATACTGTATTATTGGGCGGTCCTTATTTTGGGACCGCCTGAATCTTTCCTTCTCTTATGAAATACCTTCCTCTTTTCGCCTGCTTCACTCTTCCGCTCGCCGCTGTCGATAGTGTCGTCACCTTCAATGAAATCAATTACAACCCGAAGGGTGCCAATGAGGATCAGGAGTGGATTGAGGTTTATAACCAGATGGCGATCAATGTTGATCTCTCCGGTTGGAAGTTGACGGGTGGCGCGGATTTCACCTTTCCCAATGGGACGACCATTCCCGGTGGAGGTTACTTCCTCATCGCGAAAAATCCCGGGAATCCCGATCTCGCTGGTCTCAATGTGGTGGGCCCTTTTAGTGGGAGTCTTTCGAACGGCGGAGAATCCCTGCAACTTCGCAGTCAGTCGAATCGTCTCATGGATGAAGTCGACTACGCCGACTCCGGGAAGTGGCCGGTTGGGCCCGATGGCTCGGGAGCGACTTTGGCCAAAGCCTCGGGGAATCTTCTTTCGGGAAAGAGTTCCTCCTGGCGCACCAGTCTGGGAATTGGCGGCACCCCGGGAGCGGAGAATTTCCCTCAGGGCAATGCGCCCATTCCTCATGTCTTTGTCGCCAACGATGCCTTCTGGAAATTCGAGGACTCTGGCAGCGCTCCTCCGGGAAACTGGAATACGACGAGTTTCAACGACGCAAGCTGGGGCGATGGTGAAACGCTCTTCGGCACCACCGGTGGTGGAGGGGGACCGGCCGTTCTTCCTGTCACTGATCATCTCGTTGAGCGATTCCGGGCCAGCGATCTGCCTTTGAGCAATGGTCAGACGGTTTCGAGTTGGCCCGACACCGCAACGGCTGATGGACAAACGCAAACCGCGACCTCGGTTGGGAATCCCACCTTCGCGGCTAACGCCACGCCGTCGGGAGAACCGGCAGTGCGCTTCGACGGGAATGATCAACTTCGCACCTCCATCGCTCCGGGAATCGCACCGACCTCAGGTTTTGTCTTCTTCGCGGTGATTAAAGCGAATTCTCCCCCAGGAAATGGTGGCGTCGGAAATGGATCCGGCCCCTACATCTGGGATCGTGAAATATCCGTTACCGGAAATCCGCTCACCTCGTTGAAATCCGACGGAGGACGCTATGCACTCCAAAAACGATTCGACAACGGCTCGGGACTCGGAGGACCGGTTTCCAGCAGCTCAATCTCTACCACCGATTATCAAATTGTCGCGATGCGTCGAAACACCGGCTCCAATCAATTCGAACTTTGGGTCGATGGTGTTCGTGAATCCACGGATGGCGATTCGGGAGCCGCTTTGACTCCGCAACCTATTGTTATCGGAAATCATGCCGGCGGCAGCGGGGGTTTCGATGGTGATATTGCCGAGCTTCTCATTTACGAAGAGGAACTCACGACAGGGGAATTTGAAGCGGTCGGAGCTTATCTCGAATCCCGCTACGGCCTCGATACCGCCTTCCCTGGAAACGGTGCAGCGCCCACAACGGAACTCGATGACAATGGAGCGACGGCTTACTTGAGACAGAGTTTCACCTACAACGGAAATCCCAACAACACATCCGTTCGCCTAAATCACCTCGTGGCTGATGGCGCGGTTGTTTATCTCAATGGGGTGGAAGTTCAGAGGGTTAACATGCCCGTTGGGAACATCACTCACGGCACTAACGCGGTTGCTGATATTGCCGCTCCGGCCTCCTCCGGTTTCATCGACCTTGCCGGGACTTCGCTTTTAAATGGAACCAACGTTCTCGCCATTTCGCTTCATCCCGCGTCGGGAGATACTTCGGTGTCATTTGCCGCGACCCTCGAAGGAACGGAAACTCCTCCCGATCCCAGCACCAATTCCGATTTGGCTTTGAACGAAGTTTCGTTCGCCGGAGATCCGAGTTTCTTCGTCGAGATCACCAATCCGGGAAGCGTTCCGGTGAGCGCCGACGGCTACACGCTGGAGATCGATGGGAATTTTCCTGACGTCATCAATCTTCCCGTGATCACTTTGAATCCGGGAGACATCTTGTTGCTCGATCAGGCAACTCTGGGACAAAGCCCATCTGATGGCGACAAGCTCTTTCTCCTCTCCCCGGGTGGCGCTACTCTTGCCGATGGTCGTGAAGTGACCAACCGCCTTCGTGGGCGGAGCCCCGACTATCCCGATGAGTGGATCTTTCCAAATGCCGCCACTCCCGGAGTTGCTAATTCTTTCGCGTTGAACACTGACATTGTCATCAACGAGATTTGCTACAATCCGCCCATTCTCGCAGCCGATCCCGGAGTGCCGCCTACCGTGAATACTCTATCGCTGGTCGCTGCTGGCTCAAGTTGGCGTTACAACGAAAAAGGAGATGCTCTTCCTTCCGACTGGGCAACACAGGCTCACGCCATCGGAGGGAACTGGCAGTCGGGCAATGCGACTCTCGCTTACGATCCCGATCTCGGTATCACCAATCTGACCAACCCGGCCTCCAATTTCCCAACGGTCATCACTTACTATTTCGAAACCGACTTCACTCTGACCGCCCAAGAGGCCGCGGGTCTCGAAAACATGATTCTGAATCATCGCATCGACGATGGCGCGGTCTTCTACCTTAACGGAGTGGAACTTGATCGTTTCAAGATGGATCCCGGAGTAGTCGTCTCCAGCACCTTTGCCAATTCCGGTGGAGAGGCCGTCTGGAGCGGGGACTATTCTGTCTCGGTCCCGCCTGGTTCTGCTCAGGCCGGAACGAACCGAATTTCAGTCGAAGTTCACCAGGTATCCCTGGGCAGCAGCGATATTACTTTTGACTTCGAAGCTAAAACTGAGTCTATCATCGATCCCGGGTCTCCGCCCACGAAATCTCGACCCGGTAATACACAGTGGATCGAACTCTACAATCGCGGAGCCCAGCCCGTCGAGTTGTCGGCGTGGGATTTCGGCGAAGGGATCGACTTTACTTTCCCCAACGGGACTTCCCTCGCTTCCAATGCCTATCTCGTTATTGCCAATGACCCAAACGCTCTCGCCGCGCAACATCCCGGTATCACAATTCTCGGCCCCTTTACTGGTTCGTTAAGTCGTCGGAGTGAAACGGTCACTCTTCGTGATCAGTTCAATAACCCGGCCGATACTCTTCGATACTTTGATGGAGGGAAGTGGCCTTCCAAGGCCGATGCCGGAGGTTCGACAATGGAACTCATCGATCCCAAGGCCGATAACTCGCTACCCGGAGCGTGGGCGAGCAGTGACGAGCTTTCCCGCACCTCCTGGCAAAACTACACCTTCCGGGCCACTGCGAGTTCCAGCACCGTGGGTCCCGATAATCAGTGGCGCGAGTTTGTCCTCGGCATGTTGGAGGACGGGGAGGTTCTCATTGATGATCTCGCCGTTACCGAAGATCCCGACGGCTCTGCGGTGCCTTTCATCACGGACGGGACTTTCGAAAGTGGCAATCTCAATAGCTGGCGTGTCTTGGGGACTCACCGCGATGCCACCATTGTTCCAGATCCCGACGGCGGAGGGAATGTTCTCCGACTCAATGCCATCGGTTCGACGGGGCATATGCACAACCATCTCGAAACCACACTCCGTAATAATGAGGCCGTCGTGAACGGTCAGGAATATGAGGTGTCCTTCCGAGCTCGTTGGCTGAGTGGAAATCACCTTTTGCACACGCGGCTTTATTTCAATCGCATTCCACACACCTTCCATCTTGAGCGTCCCGAAATCTTCGGGACTCCTGGTGCGCCAAATTCAACTCTGCTTGCCAATGCCGGACCAACCTCAGAGAACCTGACTCACTTCCCAGTCGTGCCAGCTTCCGGTGAATCGGTGACGATTAGTGTCGATGCCACCGATCCCGACGACATTGGTTCCTTGACGCTTCATTATCGTGTCGAAGGAGGGGCGTTTTCAACGAGCCCAATGACGCAGGTCGGGTCGAGTCCTACCTGGCAGGGAACGATCCCCGGGCAGAGCACTGGAAACGTGGTGCAGTTCTATCTTACCGCTACCGACCTTCTCGGAGCCAGTTCACTTATCCCGGCCGATGGTCCCGATTCACGCGCGATGTATGAAGTTGAAGATGGTCGCGCGGCGACCACGGAATGCATCAATAACTTCCGCATCATCATGGACCCCGCCGACGATATTTGGATGCACACTGATCGTAACCTCATGAGTAACGGTCGTATTCCCTGCACTGTCATCGATCGGGAGAACACTATTTACTACGATGCGGCGGTTCGTATCAAGGGTTCGGAGCGGGCCCGGTACAGCTCCAGTCGTGTCGGGTTTAATGTGGGTTTCCCATCCGACCAGCTCTTTCGAAATGTCCACCGTTCGATTGCGATTGATCGATCCGAGGGGCAGGTCGTCGGTCAACGAGAGCTTCTATTTGATCTCATGGCGACCTCTTCAGGTGGAGTGCCGGGAGAGTTTAATGATCTAGCCTATGTCATCGCGCCCAGGTCCGAACACACAAGCGCCGCTATCCTGCAAATGGCTCGTTTCGGTTCCGTGTTTTTGGATGACCAGTTTGAAGATGGTTCCGATGGGACCGTCTATGAATACGAGCTGATTTACTATCCCCGAAATACCGACGGGGGTGGTTACAAGATTCCTCAAGGCGACAGCGTCGTTGGTCGTGACATTAACAACATGGGCGATAATCACGAAGATTACCGCTGGATTTACCTCATTAAAAATAATCAGGAATTCGATGACTACGTTCCCGCGATGACGCTCGGAAAGCAGTTTAGTAAATCCACGGCGGAATTTAACGCCAGCGTCGACGATGTGTTGGATGTCGATCAATGGCTCCGCGCGCTGGCTTATTCTTGTGCGACGGGAGCAGGGGATTCCTTTTATCCCAACTCGAACCACAACGGCCAGTTCTACGGGCGACCCGATGGTAAGGTCCTCTACTTTCCCCACGATGTGGACTTCGCCTTCAGTGCGACCCGGGGGATCTTTGTGAATTCGGAACTCAATCGCATTATCAGCAATCCTTCATACCGCCGTGACTATCTGAGCCATCTCTACGACATCTGTAGCACGGTTTACAATCAAGCCTGGATGGCTCCCTGGACGGCGCATTTTGATGAATGCGTTCCGGGCGGGAATGTTTTTTCCGACGATCTCAGCTACATCAATCAACGGTCGAATTACATTCTTGGACAGGTGAATGCGCAGGTCGCTCCGGTGGCCTTCGCAATCTCGACTAATGGCGGAAACAATTTTTCAACCCCGACCAATCCCGTTGTCTTGAATGGTGTCGGGTGGGTCGATATTCATGAGATACGTCTCTCGAATGGCACAGTAATGGATCTTTCCTGGTCGAGTAATGATGACTGGGAGTTTTCCTTGAGCTTGAATCAAGGCGTGAACCCAATCACCCTTGAAGCCTTCGACCGGCTGGGGAATTTTCTGGGAACCGACAGTATTCAGATTACTCGTACTGGAGGTTTGGATATTCCAACCTCCAGCAACCTGGTGGTGTCGGAGATTTACTACAATCCTCCGGGGCAGGACGAATCGACGGAATACATCGAGCTTCTCAATGTCGGAGGAGCGAATCTCGACCTCGGAGGAACGCAATTTACGGACGGAATTGAATTCACCTTCAGTGCTGGCACCACTCTTGCTCCGGGAGAGCGTATTTTAATCGTGGCTAATCAGGTGTCTTTCGAAGCCGTATTTGGGGCCGGCTTGACAATTGCCGGTGAATTTGAAAACGGAACCGCTCTCAGTAACGATGGCGAGTTAATCACAATCCAAAGCGGAGCCGGAGGGACGGTGCGATCGTTCGACTATAGTGACGACGCACCATGGCCCGAAGGTGCCGATGGGGATGACTTTAGTCTCGTGCTTCTGAATCCGAATTCTCTTCCCGACCATAGTTTGGCGGTGAGCTGGAGATTAAGCTCCCAGTTTGGCGGAAGCCCGGGGAGCTCTGACGAATGTCCTGACTTCGTAGGTGACCCCAATTCCGATCTCGACCAGGATGGTATTCCCGCCCTGATTGAGTATTTCCTTGGGGGGTCGGATGGCGACTCCAGTAATGCCGCGGCTGCTTTTCAGGTTGGATCAGTTCCTCTTGGTGGTGAAAGTTACCCGACCTTCGGGACGACATACAAAGTGGGAGCCGATCAGCTTGAGTTCTCAGCTTACATTTCCACGGACCTTGAAAACTGGTCGAATCTGCCTGCCGATGTCGTGGTGCATGACCAGCAATTCAACGGAGACGGAACAGTGACCATCGTCTGGCGAAGTGCCACTCCAGTCTCTGGCAGGGATCAGCAATTCTTCCGACTTCGTGTAAAAGAAATCGCGGTTCCTTAACTGATGCCCATTCTTGGAAACTTGTTTGAGGATACTTGGTAGTATTCCAACACTCCCTCGCGAGACTCCCATTTCACCAGTGTCGGGCGAGACTGAAGTGGATGTTTCGTTGGAGTATGGATATAAAAAAGGGCCGCAGAGTAAACTCTACGGCCCTTAAGAAATAGGAGAAAATCAGTGCTCAATTTTAGTTCCGAAGAGCTCCATGAAGGTGTGGAGTTCGTTATGCAATGTTTCCACGGCCTTGGCGTCGGTGGACTGCTTGCATTTCATGGCGGCTACGATGACGCGGTGGCAGGAGGTGACTTTTTTTAGATAGGACTCCTTGTCGGTTGATGCTTCGCCAAGTTTGATCCGCTGGGCGAGAAAGTAATCGGTCACGGTGGTCTGGATAGACTGAGCGTGGGATTCCTTGTTTAGGATCCAGCGAGTGAGTTGGTGGGCATTCTTAGCCGGGTCTTTTGAAAGTTCGATGATCTGCTTCGAGGCCTTTTCGATAGTTTCGTAATCCGTATGCATTTTTCCGATGACGTTATCGTCAGCGTAAATACCACAAGGGACCTGGCAGTGAGCGGAGATAGAGGCAGGAGTGAAGACAGCGAGCGCGCAGAGAGCGATGATGGTTCGTTTCATAACGGGGGAAAACTAGCGGAAGGAGGTTTTGGTGCAAGCTGGGATCTCGGCTCTTTAAAGATCGATTTCAAGGGTGACCGGGCAGTGATCGGAGCCGAGGACGTCGGCATTGATGCCTGCGCATTGGATCTTTGGCGTAAGTAGCTCAGAGACACACCAATAGTCGATTCTCCATCCGACGTTGTTCGCCCTGGCA
>NHEN01000030.1 GCA_002172625.1 Verrucomicrobiaceae bacterium TMED86
AGCCTGCAACGCCTGAAGGTTGGCGTGGATATCGGAGATGATAGCGACTCTCATGGTGGATTGGACAACGGTCTAAAAGGGGAACGGTAAAGTTCAACCGGGGGAGTGACGATATTGCTTTTTTGATAAAAGACCAAGCGATGAATAGCTTCTTTTTAGTGAGCGCCAGGTCCTCGGGTTTTGTCACATTACAGGGATTTAGTCGAATTGAACCCAGTCGAGGAACATGAGACGACCTCTTCTTGGGTGGGTAAAGACGAGGTGAATGGGTCCGCTTTTTTCGGTGGCCTTAAAGGTGCCTGAGAAGGTTTGGTAGTTTTTGATGCCTCCGGTATGGCTAACTTTGACGGTGGCAAGGAGCGGCCCATCCTTTGCACCATGGCGGAATTCGATGGTTCCGCCCCCATCATTTCCCGAGGTGGCTCTTACCGTGACCTTGCTCAAGCCGTGGGCAGTGAATTCGGGCAGGATGACTTGTCTTCCGGGTTCGATTCGGTTGACCGAGGTGCCATTGGAGGCCTCGCTTTGGGCTGCGAGGGTGGTGCCCCCGACGAGCGTTCCGCTTTCCGCTTCGATCCGGTGGTGAAGGAGCGAGACGGTTTTGAAGGTGGTGAGGGGATTGGCGGGGGCTTTCCCGAAATCGGTGAAGGTGGCCTCAATGACGCATGACCCGATGTTTGGATTGTTCGGTGCAGTGATTTCACCAGAAAGTCCCCGCTTCATCGCGGTGAGTGGCTTTTTTGGATCAAGGGAGAAAATCCAGGAGACCATGAGGTGGGCTTCGTCCATGCTGTGTTGGGGATGGGGGAGCATCGGGAGTTCACTCCAGACTCCGGCGGATCCCTTGATGACGCGCTCGGTGGCGGTCAGTTGGGCTCCTTTTTGTCCCCGGTAGCGTTCGGCAATTTCCATGAGGGAAGGTCCGATGAGTTTTTGGTCGATGGCATGGCAGTTGAAGCAGTCGGATTGCTTCATGAGGGCGAGTCCCGGATTGGATGCAATGTTCTTTCCGTCGCGCCCAATCCACCTGGCGGTGACGAGGGTGCGGGAGGAGAAATTGTCCGGAGTGGTTTCTGAAGATCCCTCTTCGGCATCGGTGACCTTGAATTGATAGGGGATTTTTTGTCCGGGTTTGAAGAGGCTTCCTTCGGTGGGATGGACAGCCTCGACGACCGGAGGGGCGTTACCGACGGTGAGGGGGATTTCAAGAGAGGCTTTACCACCGTCGGGGTCAGTGATGGTGAGGCGGGCGAAGTGGTTTCCGGGCTCGGCGATGGTGGCGGTGAGGGTTTCTCCGCTTCCGAGTTCGGTGTCGGAGGGGAGGAGCGTCCATTTGTAAGAGAGGGTTTTCTTTTCAGGGGAAAATGATCCTTTGGCCGAGAGGGTTACCTTCAAGGGAGCTGAGGAAGCAGAAGGGGAAGCGCTGGCTTTTGCGACCGGAGGGAGTTCGCCCCACCGGTAGGAAATGCGAAGGAGCCGGGCGTCCTTGTTCACGCCCCATGTTTCGCCGTAGTCGAGAATGTAGAGGGCTCCGTCGGGTCCGAAGATCATGTCGGCGGGGCGGCGGATTTTCATGGGCTGTCCGGGGCTGTCTTTGCCCTGGCCGATCTTGACGGCATCGGTGAAGGGTTCGAGTTTGGAGAAATTTCCCTGGTCATCGAGGCGCACCCAGTTGAGGGACGGGCGTTGCCAGTCGAAGTGGAGAGCGGCTTTGTCAAAGTATTGGGGGAAGCCGCCGGTGTTTTTGAATTCGGGTTTGAAGTGAAAGACCGGTCCGCCGCAAGAGGTTCGTCCGCCGGAGTGGAGTTGGGAAAACTGATCGACCTTCGCGTGGGGATAATAGACGAGGGGGTCGGAAACGGGCGGGAGCTTTTCGAGACCGGTATTGTTGGGGCTTTTGTTGAGAGGGCCTTTGGGATCGAAGGCGTCGCCTGACTTGTTCGTTGCGAAGTCAAAATCGTGATACGCCTTCTTGGCCCGAACGTAGGGCCAGCCGAAGTTTCCAGCCTTGCGGATTTGGTAAAGGATATCGTGACCGCGCGGGCCACGGTTGGGATCGTCTTTGCCCGAGTCGGGGCCGACGTCGCCGACGTAGAGCCAGTTGGTGACGGGGTCGATGGAGAATCGCCAGGGGTTTCGGAATCCCATGGCATAGATTTCCGGGCGGGTTTTCTTCATGCCTTCGGGAAAGAGATTGCCTTTCGGGATTTCATAGGTGCCGTCTGGCTTCACTTTAATGCGAAGGATTTTTCCGCGGAGGTCGTTGGTGTTTCCAGAGGATTTTTGGGCATCAAATGGTTCGCGGCCTTTTCGTTCGTCGATTGGAGAAAATCCATTGGAGGCGAAGGGGCTGGTGTTGTCTCCGGTTGAGATGAAGAGGTTGCCATCGCGGCCGAATCGAATCGTTCCACCGTGGTGGCAGCATTGGTTTCGTTGTTCATCGACTTTGAGAATGTCGATACGACTGGCGTGATCGAGTTTGTCTTCGGTGATGGTGAATCGGCTTAGGATCTGTCCCTTGAAATCGACGGGTGAGTGGTAGAGGTAGATCCATTGATTGCTGAGGAAGTCGGGATCGAGAGCCATTCCGATGAGGCCGTTTTCCTGATCATTGGTAATGACAATTTTACCCAGGGTGGTGAGAGATTTTGACTTGAGATTGAAGCGTTGGAGTTTGCCGGCGATTTCGATGAAGTAGATTTTTCCATCAGGACCGTACTCCAGATGCATCGGCTGGGGGATGCCTTCGTGGAGGGTGTCGATCTGAAAGCGAAAGGCCGGAGGAGCCTGCCCCGATCCTACTAAAGTGAACGAGAGGAAAATGGTGGCGACCAGAAGTTTCATGTGCTGGATACCTTGGGTAATTAAATCTCTTTCGACAAGTCTGCGGATATACGGCGTAGAGAGGATCTCATGATGTATTTCTTCACTCGGCTTCTGGTGATCGGAGTAGGTCCCAAAGTCCACTCGAAGGCGGTGATTTCACCGGGAGAACGAAGGAAAAGACGCTTCCGAGTGGAGAGGTCTCCAGATCCCCAACCAGTTTCGTGCTGTCGAAATTATCAATAATGTCGAGTCCGTGACTACTTGTTGCGCCAGTCAATAGGACGACGCCGAGGCGTAGGAACACCTTGAGGGTTGAGGGGGCTTTGTTGCTGTGTTTAGCCAGTTTGGGGCTCTATGCAAATGTGGGCTAATGAGAAGGAAATTGAGCGGCAAAGGATAGAAATACTTGTCGGCTTATTTGGGCCTGCTTGAGTAGGCGCACGATGGTCCGCGTCTTTGTTTCCGGTTGCTATGATCTCCTGCATGCAGGACATTTACAGTTTTTTGACGAGGCTCGGGCTTTAGGGGATCACCTCACGGTGTCTTTTGCCAATGAGGGGATTCTTTGGTCTCATAAAACCCGGAGGCCATCTCTTCCTGATGATCATAAGGCGGCCTTATTGGCAGCTTTGCCGATGGTTGATCAAGTGGTTAGTGGGGACGGGGAAGTGCAGGGGTTGGATTTCGAGCCAATCTTCAGGAAGCTAAGGCCGGATATTTTGGCGGTGACGGAAGATGATCGCTATGGCGATATTAAGAGGGCGCTCTGCGACGAGATCGCATGTCGCTACGTGATTCTTCCGAAGACGCCTCCGCAGATCGAACCGATCTCGACGACGGAAATCGTGCAGCGGATTGCCGCGCCGAGGGAGGTGCCGCTGAGAATTGATTTTGCGGGTGGCTGGCTCGATGTGCCCAAGCATTCACGGAAGGGTGGATTTATCGTTAATTGCGCGATCTCGCCCAAGGTGAGCTTGCATGATTGGCCCTACGAAAAGAGGGCGGGACTGGGCGGGAGTGGAGCTTGGGCCTTATTAGAGGGTCGGGATTCCGTTGAGGCGGAATTGAATTTGGGCGTGGGTTGGCAGGACCCGGCTGTCATTCGGGAAACGGGAATTTGTGTCTGGAAAAGCGGGCAAAGACCGCAGCTTGACTTCAAGCGTGATGGATCGTTCCTAGACGGGTTGATGGCTCTCGTCTGGACCGGAAGTCAGCATGACACGCCGGGGTCGGTTGATCTTGAGCGGGACTACGATCTAATTGAGGCCGCCGGGGCGAAAGCACGTCAGGCGGTGATGGAAGAGTCCGTCGAAATGTTGGCTGAAGCAGTGGAGATGTCTTATCAGGTTCAGCTCAGAGAGGGGATGAATGAGCTTTCAAGGGTCGAAGGTGCCTTGGCCCAGAAATACTGCGGTGGGGGACACGGTGGCTATGTTGCGGTTCTCTTTGCCACCAGAGAGCTCCGAGACGCTGCAGTGGAGATAAACGAAGAGATTCGTTCGGCCGAGCCCTGGTGCGAGAGTTGATTAAGGTCGGGCCAGAACCATCGTGCCCTTGTCGCCGTTGCCTTTGAACCGGGTGGAAAACTTCTCGGGCGTGAGAGTTCCCTTGATGTGGTAGGTGCCGAAGTTCCCGGGGAGTTTCATTGAAGCGTTGAGCGGGAGAGTCTTGTCCTTTTTGTTAGCCTCAACTACGTGCTTGTAGTCTCCGAATTGGAAGAAACCCCACCCGGCACGGTAGCGAAAGATCCACTCTTTTTCCTTGTTGGGCGTTTTTGAAACGAGACACCAGACCGGCCCGTGGTGTCCGTTCACTTCGCTTTTCCATTCCCCCTTCCACGGCCCTTCGACAGAGTTCGCGGGAGCTTCCTTCTTCATCTTTTTTTGAAAATCCCGCTGGTATTGCGAGCAGGATACGAGGACGGCAAGAAGCAGGCAGGTCAGGGCAGATTTCATGACACTAGAGGCAGACTCGTTTGAAAAGTTCGTTAAGAGGCAATTGCATTCCAATGTAGAAGTCACCGAATTCGGCGTAGCGGGCGGAGACTTCATCGAAGCGCATTTCGTAAACGATGGCTTTGATGTCGAGAGTGTCCTTGGCCAGCAGGGTAACGCCCCATTCGTATTCATCGAGACCAGTCGAACCGGTGATGAGTTGGAGGATCTTACCGGCGTAGCGGCGGCCCGTAGTGGCGTGCCCCTTCATCAGCTTGGCACGGTCTTCGAACTCGAGGGAATACCAGTTGTATTCGTCGTGAGTAGCCCGGCGTTTGGACATCGGGTAGAAGCAAATGGCGGGCCAGTCGGGGAGGACGGGATACATGCGGTGCTGGAGATAGTGCTTCATGCGCTCGTCGAATTCCTTGAGCCCGGCCTCGTATTCTTCGCTGCCTTCGGTGAGGCCTTGTTCGCCGATGAGAGTGTCTTTGCCGTATTGCTCGCTGGTGGTGGTATATTCCGAGCGCTCGGTTTGCGAGAGATAGGAATAAGTCGGAGTGAGTATGTCGACTCCGAGACCAAGAGTGAGGCGTTTTTCAAAACTGGTCAGATCATGAAGGTCGGGTGTGAGCAGCATGAAGCCGATGTCGGCCTTGGGCGTGGCGATGGCGTAGGTCAGGAGTTGGGTGTCCTTGTGGGAGCGGATTTCTTGAACCAACTCACTGAGTTGGGTCTTGGCTTCGCGTTTTTCGCTGTCCGAGAGGAGGCTCCATTGTCCGTGATCGATCTGATAAAAAAGATGCATGACGTGCCAGCCTTCGGCGGGCACCAGAGCGGTAGGTGTTTCTGACATGGGTTAATCTACTTCGGTTTCTTCGGGAACTTTCGCCTCGATACGGACTTTTAAGAAGGGATCGGATTTACTGCTGAATTCTTCGTCAGCGTTCGCTTCTATCACAACGACAGACCAGGGGGCAATGTCGCCATTGGTGTAGGCGTTGATTTTTGAAGCGTTTACGAATCCGGAAGTGGAATGGATCTCAATTTCCTCTGATCCCGATTCAATGAATTTGCCATTTGAGATCGCCAGGTTGATGGGGTCTCCGATCAGGTCTTTGTCGCCATTGCGGAAAGTAACCCAGAGGAGGGCGTCTTTGGTATCCTCTATTTTGATACGTGCACAGGGGATGAGGTTGATCGATAGGCGGACCCCGCGGTCGGCGTCGTCTCCTTCGCGCACCGGCGATCGCCACCAGGTTTCGACTTCGGACACCGTGACGGAATCCCCCTGAATTGGGAAGTCGGTGTCAAAGGTGATCAATTCGCCCTCCGGCGCATGATCGTAGTAGAGAGAGATACCCCAGGCGGCTACTCCACCGAGAAAGGTGATTACGACGAGGAGGGAGATCTTTTCGATGATCGAAAGTTTGGATGCTTTACTTTTTTCCTTCTTCCTTACCCGTTTCTCAGCCGGGGCTGCCGGTGTGGGAGCGGGCTCTGGCGAGGCGGCGGCAGGCTCCGGGGCTGCTTGCTCGACAGGCTCAGGGGTCGGTAGCGGGGGCGGTTCCTCTTCGGGAGAGGGGGGATCGAGGTCGAGATCGTCGTCGTCGAGATCCCAGAAATCCTCTGAAGAATTGTTGTTATTCATGGCTGATGAGTGATTGCGGGTAGCTAACAGGGTGGGAGGCCACTTGAAAAGAGCGAATCGGGGTGGAAAAAGAGATTGCATCTTTGAGTCGGCTGGGCGAAAGAACTCGGCACAAAGCCATGGCTGACCTCGAAGATAAAAATCCCGAAAACGTAGGCGGTAAGTATTATGTCGATTCCCAGTGTATTGACTGTGATCTCTGTCGTGAGACTGCTCCCAAGAATTTCCAGCGTTCTGATGACGAAGGCTACTCATATCTCTTCAAGCAACCCGAGACTCCTGAAGAGGAGGAGCACTGCGTTGAGGCCATGGAAGGTTGCCCTGTCGAGGCGATTGGCGACGACGGAGAGTAAACTTATCCCCTCATGAAATAATGCGACGCAAACCGGGCTCCAAGAAAGAGCGTGGTCGTCGCAGCATGAGAGCGCAGGTGACGCGTGAGTGGGTTGGTGCGCCCAGACCACTGGATCTGAATAAAAATATTAGTCCGGCGGCAGATCATATTGAGACTATTCTCGAATCAATTGGGATTCGGGGGGGGCTCGATGAAGAGGAAGTCAAAGCCACTTGGCGGACCTTGGCCGGAGAGCTGGTCGCCAAGCAGACCGAACCGGCCAGTCTCCGCAAGGGTTGTCTTACTCTGAAGGTGCTGCAGCCCTCAATGCGTTACCATCTGGAACAGCTCAAGCCGGGGCTGCTTCGCAAATTACAGGCTGAATTGGGCGAGGACAATATCAAGTCACTCCGCCTGACTATTGGATAAGGATGAAATACCGTTCGTTTCTTTGGGACTGGTCCGGGACCTTGGTGGATGATCTGCCTCCGACCTTGTATGCTACCAATGCGGTGCTGGAAAAGTTCGGGGTCGCCCCGATGGGGAGAGAGGAATTTCGTCGCCGTTTTCGTCTGCCGTATCCGGAATTTTATGAGGATGTCCTTCCCGGCGTTCCGATTGCGGACTTGGAGGAGACTTTTCGCTCCTCTTTCGGCGAGTCACCCGAGGGTGTGACGGTTTTGCCTCATGCTCGTGAAATGCTCGAATGGTGTCAGGAGAGAGAGATTCGTTGTTTCATTCTCTCGAGTATGGATCGGGGGATTTTTTACAAGCAACTCGGCGAGTTCGGGTTCGCGGGATATTTTGAATCGATCTACGCGGGAGTGATCGACAAGCGGGACCGCATTGGCGAGATCCTGGACACTCATCAACTCGACAGATCAACGACAGCGTTCGTGGGGGATATGGCTCATGATCTGCACACCGCAAAACACGGCGGGGTGGATTCCGTGGCTGTTGCCACCGGCTATGACCCGGTGGATCGCTTGACCGCGAATGATCCGACCCATCTCTTCGACCATTTGGGTGATTTTCGCGGAT
>NHEN01000031.1 GCA_002172625.1 Verrucomicrobiaceae bacterium TMED86
CCCCTGGGGGTCAGTTCGGCCCCCTTGGGACCGAACTCACCCCCCTGGGGCCGAAGTCATCTCCCTGGGGTGGTTCAGTCTGTAGGGGTTGGTCCCGAAAAAGCTGCTCTTTTTATAAAAGAACGCCATCCCTAAGCCCTTCATAGTTGACAGGTCATGTCATCCAAATCGGAACCCGCTCTCACCATCGGCATTCTGATCGACGTGCTTAGGACAATAATTTTCTCATCTTTAAATCCGACAAGGAAAATCCCCCTCTTTGTGACTAGCGAAGACAATTGAGAATCTCTTCAGGATTCCGATAGTCGATGAATCCATCGGGAACCTTTCCTCCGATGCCAATAAACTGCCATCCAAGATTTTCCGTAGCTTTCACATCCCAGACGGCGTCTCCAAAATAGACGATCTCGGAAAATGCCCTCTCGTGCTTCTGTGACGCACGATCCATGGCATGGAGCATGATGTGTTCCCGAACTACGGCATCGGACGAAGTCGCAAGTGGGATTCCCTCAAAATCAATCCCCGCCGTCTCCAACTTATAGCGAGCCGATAATTTATTCGCCCCCGTCGCCAGGGCCACCGCAAAGTCCTCCGAATCAACCAGGCTCTGGAAAAAATCCACGGCCCCCGGAATTTCGGCAAATGCAGACGCGGGATTCTTCTTCAACAATTCGACGATCTTCTCATGCAAGGCCGTCATCTCGGCTCCGTTGATGGGCCGGTCGCGATATCGTTGGGAGATTTCCTGAGCGACTCCACTATCGGTGACGAACTGATAATTCTCCCAACAGGTATCAAATTCCTCTACTCCCAACACGATCCGAAGCGCCTCCTCAAAGCAACGACTATCGACCTCATTGGTCTGGGTCAGGGTCCCGTCGATATCAAAAACAAGAAGCTTCATTCGTCGTCGTAATGCGAGCTGGTATATTTCTCAGCCAAACTCCCTCGAAGAAGTCTCCCCTCATAAACCATACTGAATCTTCCACCGGTTGCTTCGGCGACATCCATCAGTCGGGCCGCCGCCGATCCCGGGGTTTCGAAGGCGATCGTATCGATGGGAATGCCACGGGGATTGATCTCCTTCATGTCGGAAATCACCATTCCGGCATCACGACCCAATCCGTCGGAAAGAAGGTAAACAATGTTTGGTTGGGGACTCGTGCCATGCAGAGCCATCATCAAGGGAGGGTACCAGTTGGTTCCACCATCAATCGGCATCGTGGCAATCTGCTTGGTGATGATACTCTTCGTATTGTCGTTTACAGGATACCATGGCACCGGAGGAGTTTTCAAAAGTCCGTTCCATCCGTTGATCCCAATATCTTCCTTCTTCGATGCCAGAGACCACCCTCCCGTTGAAAAGAAGACAATCGAAACGGACATGCCATTGGAGAGCGCGTTAATCGATCTGGTAAGTTCCTTCTTCAGTGCGGAAATCCTCGTGCCTCCCTTCTCCACCGAGTCATTCATCGACCCCGAGAAATCCACAATATAAACGACATTCTTTCCAGTTCGCCTTCCGCCAAAAAAGGTCGCTCCACCTCCTCCGTCGCCATCTCCATCACCGGTTCCAAATCCGGTGCCGAATGACTCTTCCAATCCAAACAAGGAATCGGGAGAGGGCATCTCAGGAATGGGAACGGAAACCGGAGCCGTTTCGGTGGAAGCAATCACTCGGGCCATCGACGCACTCGCTCCCGGCGGCTTGGGCTTGGCATTTTGTGCCAGCTCCTTCATTTCGATCTTGGGATCATCCTCTTCCGCCGGAACATTGTAGGACACAATCGCGGGAACCTCGTTACTGACGGGAAGCAGAGCTATCACCGCAAGAATTCCCAGAACGCAGAAAAATCCAATCAAGCCGGTTATGACCGATTGCAGGCTTTCCTTCCGCCGTTGATTGGCAACCGCCTGCCTCACCGCTACTTGGTTCGCGGCGATGTGGCTGTCATCGGCATCAGTGACAAAAATCTCTTTCATGCGTGCTCAATTAAACTACGCGGGTAAAACCACCATGGCCAGCTGATTTCGCACGGGGAAGCATTCCTTATCCGGAAAAACAAAAAACCCCGCCGGCATCACACCAGACGGGGTTGAGATTGAATCGTAAACGAAACCTTAGTTCAGGTCGAAGTGAATCGAAGTCCGAACCTCTCCGCCTTCGTTACGAACGTGCCAGGTCAGGTCGTCAAGCTCTCCGAAAGCCTTAATGACAGACTCAATCATAGGAACATTCTCCATGAAGTCGTCTTTGGCGAAATCGTTTCCTTCGAAGATCACGTCACCATTGGCTTTCATCAAATCAACCCAGTGGGTTGCGAGCTTTTGCACCGCAGTGAAATTCACCACCCCGTAGGATCCTTTGCGCTCGGGGCCGTTTCCAGCCGCAATGGCAGCTTCGATCTCCCCAACAAATTTCGGGGAGGTGGAGAAGTAAAAGTTCTTTTCACTCAGCGACACGACAGGACGGGCATCTTTGGTCGAAGTCGGAACAGCGGTCCAGAAGGTCGCGATTCCACCTTTCTCGCTCTCATCAATTTCCTGCATGGGAATCTCGGGAGCACCCAACTTTGCGGCTGTCTTTAACAAATTGGTGAGCGAACCTTCAATACTGGTCCAGGCACTGCTCAATTTTTCGCGATCCTCAATCGGAGTCACAAAGGCAAGCCGGGGAATGAGGCCGTTTTCGATAATTGGTCCGGGAATTTCCGGGATCTTGGGCAGGGTTCCCTTGAGATCGATGACAATTGACGCTTCATTTCCGGTCCCGTCAGCCCAATCCGAGCTAATGGCCTTCCAGATATTCGTCAGGTCAGTCTTCATTTCGGCATCAAACATTCCAAATCCTTCCTGGAAGTTGAGGAAGTCTGCGTCATCAACGTCCATCTTGGCCATCTGAGCGGCCATCAGATAAGAGGCTTCTCCAAGCGAGTCGAGCATGTCGAGAACCTTGCCGTTGAATGCGGCATTACTCACACTGTTGGTAAAGAGAACTACATCGTCCATCTCACCCAAAGCGCTAAAGGAGTGCGGTGTATTCAGGTCCAAGGAGGGCATATTGCCCCCGCTGTGGCTTTCGATCTTAAATCCATCTTCGATAAATCCAACTAATCCGGTTCGACCGTAGTTGATCATGCCAAAGAGTTCCTTATCGAGTCTGGCGACATCTCCGAGAAGAGTCTGCACGTCGCGAGTATCTCCAAAAGCGTCGGATTCAGCGAGACCGTCTTTGATCCCTCGGGCCATTGATGCGAAGGCTTCATTGCCTTCTCCAAATTTGCTGAAGGCTTCTTTTTCTCCATAGAGAAGGAATCGCACATCCTTGTCAGCGTAGTGCTTGAGGAAATCCATCTCATCCTTGGCGACCAAAGAGTCGGCGGGACTTGCGGCCAACTGGAATCCATCCATGCTTCCACCAAGGTAAATCAGGACATAATCGTCCTTCACTCCGGTGGCGAGGAAGAGATTCTTCTTTTCGATGGCCTTGATGAAACGGTCAACGTCCTCACGGGCGCCAAACATTTGCGTCATTTGCTCACGAGTGTCTTCGTCAACCATTGCCGCAATACGGGCTCCGTCGATCTTCACTCCAGTGAGTTTGACGCCAGAAGCTTCAGTATCGAGCTCTGCGATCGGAGCTTCATCACCAGCCTCAAGCATCTCACCAATCCCTCCGGCGATCATGCCCGAAAATTGCTCACGCATCGCTTGATCACTTACCTTGAAACCCAAGAGCAGTGGCGGCATTTCGGATTTTTCAACGAGGTCGATTCCACCCTTGGGATCCTGAAGCATTCCCGCAAACATCGACATAAAGGCTCCTTCCGGACCTGCGCCGTTATCTTCGCCATTCAACTCTGAAGACATTAACCCCACCATCATTTTCATCTGGTGGTAATTCGATGATTTTCCGAGATCATTGAGATTGGTCAGCTGGTCTCCGGATCCGTCACCGAATACCGCAAAAAGCTCTTCTCCGATCACGGCTTTCACCATCTGGAATTCTTCAGCTTGCTCCGCTTCGCCCAGCTCCATACCCTGCTCGGCCATGGTGCTCAAAATTAGCTTGCCGAGTTCGGTCTTCTGCAAGCTCTCATACATTTCGTATGCCCCGCGAACAGAGAGATAGCCCTCGGTATTCTTGGGAGCCAGAGCCGCGAAACCTGCGCTTGCCGCTAGCTTTTCGATCGTCACTTCAGGCACCGGAGGAGCCGGTGTATCACCGGCCGGATCAGAGGGACTAGCTGCAGTTGCAGAAGCTGTCGTGCTCTTGGTTTCATCATTCCCGCCATCGGTGGGAGAATCAGCGGGGTCTTTCTTCTCTCCGCATGAGAGAAAAACAAGAGAACCACCAGCAACTAATGGGAGGAGTAATTTTTTCAGTTTCATAAGCAGGAACGGTTTTAATACTGTCACCGTTAGGGGTCTGTTATAATATCCTTACGCATTTGCAATGCCAGACTCAGTATGAATTTAGGATTATTTTTCATCGCAGTCTCCTACTTTACGAATCTGAATATTACGGAATTCAAAAGGATCACCGTGCCATTGCAGACTAATTGAGCCTCTCTCGAGATCATTCTTGGGATAGGTCGTTAACCGAGCACAAATCCTCCTCGCGCTATGGCGCTGCTTGCGGGGCATCTTCATGTCGGATTTTAAAATTTCCACAGCCCCCCTCAGGGCTGATGTGATCTTCGCACGGAAATTCCCTCGGGATGCAGATATCGGACGATATGGCCTGCATCGTCCAAAATCTTCGATAGAGAGGGAAACGGACCCCTATTTAGCTGGGAACCCAGCAACATCCGACGAGCTAGAGCCTTCACCTCATTCATTGCGGAACCTCGGATGCCTTGACGCTCTCGGATATTTCCCATCCAACTCGAGACTTTCTACCTCTTTTTCGATCATTCCGGTTGCGGATTGCCTGACTTTGTGAAAGTTATCACAAGCTCCTTTCTCGCTATGGTAGAGACCAAAACGCCCACCGGACAATTCCCTTTCGAACTCGTCCGCCCACACCTCAACAAGGTCGAATCCCTTATTCGCGAGCAAGTTCGCGCCTTCGACCCCGGCGTGGAGCCATACATGGAGTATATCTGCCAGACCAAAGGCAAACGAATCCGCCCCGCCCTCGCCGCTCTCGTCGGCGGAGCCACCGGCGAACTTTGCGAAGACCACATTCGCCTCGGCGTCACCATCGAACTCATTCACATGGCGACCCTGGTTCACGATGACATCATCGACGGAGCGACCACCCGACGCGCCGTTCCCACGGCCAACGCGAAATGGGGAAATGGCTTGGCCGTTCTTCTTGGCGACGCCCTTTTTTCCCACGCGCTGAAACTTTCCACCAACTTCGACGACCTTGACCTCAGCCGGGCCATCAGTCAGGCCTCCCGCGAAGTCTGCGAAGGAGAAGTTCTCCAAACCCAACGCCGATTCGATCTCACCATCACGAAGAAGGATTACTTCCGCATGATCGAGATGAAAACCGGCGCGCTCTTCGCCATCGCCAGCGGACTCGCCGCCAAGCTATCGAAGCGCGACGAATCACTGTGCCAAGCCATGCACGACTATGGCATGAAGCTTGGGACCGCTTACCAAATCTACGACGACGTCGTCGACCTTATCGGCTCCGAAGACGAAAGCGGCAAGACCCTCGGCACCGACCTCGAAAAAGGAAAGCTTACCCTTCCCATTCTCAACCTTCTTGAGCGGGCCAAACCTTCGCAAAGGGAGAAGCTCACCAAACGCATCATCGAGCAAAAGGAAATCGACCTTCCTGTCCTCGTCGGCATCGCCGATTACGAAGGAGCGATTGACGACGCCATCCAAACCGCCTGCGTGATGGTTGCCGAAGCGCGGCAATCCCTCGACCTCCTCGAAGACTCCGGGTCCCGCGACGCGCTCATCGACATTACTTCATTCGTCGACCAGCTCCTTAAAAACTGCCGATAGAAAACTCTCCTCAAAACTCATGGACGACATCAACATCACCATCAACACCAGCAAGGGCGACATCAACATCACTCTCTTTCCCGACGATGCCCCGGTCACCGTCACTTCCTTTTTAAACCTCGCCTCAAACGGGTATTACGATGGACTCAACTTCCACCGCGTCATTCCTAACTTCATGGTCCAGGGCGGTTGCCCGACCGGCACCGGCACGGGTGGCCCCGGCTACAAGTTCGAGTGCGAATGCAAGGCCCACCGTCGCCACGACAAGCCCGGCATCCTCTCCATGGCCAACGCCGGACCCAACACCAACGGCTCGCAGTTTTTCATCACGCACCTCCCCACTCCACACCTCGACGGCAAGCACACCGTCTTTGGAGAGACCACCGAGGGACAGGATGTCATCAACGCGATCGTCGGAGGAGACAAAATCAACTCCATCACCATTCACGGATCAACCGACGAACTCTTCGCGGCTCATCAGTCGCGCATTGACGAGTGGTCGAAAGCTTGAGCCAGCCATTCCTTTCCAAAGCCCGTTCGGATCACTTCCGGACGGGCTTTTTCCATTTAGGGTAATCAGTTTTGAGTAAGCGGGCGGCGTAGGTGCCAACCCAGCTGTATCCGTTGCGACGCTCGTAGGATATTTCCTCCAGCTTCCGCTTGGGCACCCCATCGCGACTGCAATAAATCGGGAGGCCTTCTTCCAAGTCATAAAAGCGCGCCCAAAGCGGATCGGCATTCGCATCCTTCACCACTACCCGGTCATACCCCTTCGGAAAATCACCCTTCTTTTTCTCCAGACGATACCCCGTGATCTGGTGATCCCGAAACCACTGCACCGCTCCTTCCACTGAAGCTTTCACTTCCTCTGAGGGCTCTTTGATCGACATCAAAAACCTCACAAGCCCTACCGACTCGTTTCCACTGAAACTCGGTAACTCATAACTCCGCGCCTTGGCCGGCTTCAAGGTCTCCTCATCATGTTGGGCACACCACACCGTCGGCTTACCATTCACTCTGATTTGACATTTCAGAATACACGCCACTCCCTTCTTCACCGATTCCCCCGCCCGCTTCCGCAAACCCTCTTCAACGAAAGAAAAATCATCTTTCGACGCCACTTCCCGGAGTAACTCTATCACCTTCACCATGGCATTGTCGTTAAAAGTGACATGCGTGCGGTAGCCTTTCGCTTTGGGAAAATACTGCGGCCACCCGCCATTCTCATTTTGCGCATCGAGACAAAACTTCAGCCCCTTGTGAAAAGCCTCATGATACTTCTTCCCGCCATTCTTTCGAAATTCCTTTGCCAGAATCCGCATCTCCGAAGTCGTCGCCCCATTGTCGAAAGTAGAATCGTTCAGGCCCTTTTCTTGCCGCAGCTTTTCTCGATCAATCTTGGCCTCATAATCTTTATTCTTCGGCCATCCTCCTGAATCTCGTTGATGCAACAGAATACTCTCAAGATTTTGACCGGAGAGACTTCCTACCAAAATGATCAGCATCAACAAAACTTTCATAACCAATCCCTACCCAACCAAATCTCCGATGCTTCCAAACCCGGGCTCAAAAAGTCGACGAAAAGTCCGCGCGGCATAGCCATCGGTCATCCCCGCGAGATGATCACAAACCAAGCGAGCCCGTTGAGCCGGAGTCTCACACTCATCAATCTCCTGCGAGTCCGCTTCATTAAGAAGTTGGAAATCCTGTCCATCGATCGCTTCACCAAAAACGTAGCGTTTCTCTAACAATTCCCAAAGACGCCGTAACATGTAGCTTCCCTTGTGCTCCAATTGCTTGAGCTGTGGAGACAGGAACACTACCTCATACGCCAGGCTCTTGAAGAGTTCACTTTCTGCCCTCGTCTCCTCATCCACGACCGCTTTAAAGGCGTAGCGATGACTGGTCGCACTCAGGAAATTGGTGTCTCGCTCCAGACGCGCCGACTGAATATACTTACCGATTCGCTTCCCGATGAAGGGCTCGATTCGCTGCCCCCGAAGCGCCTTGATCAGCTCAGCCAGGGGACTTCCTTCCTCCACTGATTCCTCTCGCTGCTCCGCCCATCGCTCGATGCGTTCAATCGTCAAAAACCCCGCCCGCACACTATCCGCAAGATCATTCAAAGAGTAGGCCGTATCATCGGCCCAATCCATCACCTGGCATTCGATTGATTTGAATCCATCGCGCACATCCCCCGGAACCAACTCCACCGGAAAATCCTGTTCCCCCATCGCCCAGCTCAAATGGTTCACCTGCGCATCATAAAGAAAATGGTTTTTTGGCAGCTTCCCCTTCGCTGTCTTCAACTCCGTCCAAAGCGACTTATACTTGAGCACCCCGTCGAGAAAAGCACGCGATGGATCCATCCCTTTCCGGCTTTGCGAAAAGATCCGCTCGTTAAGCAAGCGCAGCGTCTGCGCATTTCCCTCGAAACCGCCATACTCCGCCATGAAGTGATTCAGCGATCGCTCACCCGCATGTCCAAATGGCGGATGCCCCAAATCGTGAGACAAACAAATCGCCTCCACCAAATCCTCATCAAGGTGAAAGCTCTCATCGAGGTCATCGCTTGAGTGCAACAACCAACGACAAATCGACTTACCGATCTGCGCCACCTCAAGCGAATGCGTCAAACGCGTGCGATAAAAATCATACTCTCCGCTCCAAAAAACCTGGGTCTTGCTCTGAAGCCGGCGAAAGGCCGGCGTATGCAGAACACGATCCCGGTCGATTTGAAAAGGGCTGCGAAAATCTCCCTCCGCACGATATCCCGACGCCCTCTCGGTATCGAAGGCCTGATAGAAACTGTTCTGCACCCCGAAGAGGTAGCAAGATTGAGACATTCTTCAAGAACACCATCGCGTTCATTCAAAGCAGCCCGCTCCCTATATCAGCTATCTCGCCCCGCCGAGGTGATCCAAAGAAACTTCCTTCACCGCGCGAACTGTCTTCCCGGCACAGGCTATGACAAGCTCACGGCCGCTTCGAAGACTTTCAGCATCCGGAAAATCCAGCCCCAGCAAGGCCCGCCCCACTCGCTCCCCCGAATAGGTGTAATTGAAATAACAAAGGCTCACTAAAGGACTCACCTCCCGCATAAAGGCCCGCAAAGCTCCCGCCCGCTCCGGAAATTCCACCTCTACAAAAAGAGGAGCCCGGAACAAAGAAGGAGAATAACGAATCACCCGGTAGGAAACTTCGGCCTCTCCCGTGACATCCACTGCCTGGGCCTGCTGCTCTGACAACCACTCCCCAAATTCCACTTCCTCATCTTCCGGCACCGCCAAGGTCAACACAGGGAGCTGCGGGTCCCGGGCACTTCGCCCGTATTGGAGATCGGTGATAGAGACGCCACCCGGGAGATCTGTAAGAAGCTTTACCAAAGAACCATTCTCCTCCGGAATCGTGAATCGCCAGCTTCGATCCCGCCGGGGGTTGACTCCCGCCTGCCGGGAAATATCACTCAACTTGGCAAAATCCATATTCGCACCACAGAGAATAGTAAGAACTTTCTCTTCTGCGGCCACCAAACCCTCTCTTTGTTGTTGAAGATAACCAGCCAGGCTCATCGCGCCGCTGGGTTCCGGAATCACCCTCAAGCCATCCCAATGCAATTTTATCGCCGCCGAGACTTCCTGATTAGTCACCGTGATTATCTCGTCAAGCTGACGACGGCAAATCTCGTACGTCAACTTCCCGACTTTGGTCACCGCCGTCCCATCACAAAAAATATCGACATACTCGAGGGCGGTGGGCCCACCATTTTCAAAAGCCGCCGACATCGAGGCCTGATCCACCCCCTCAACCCCGATGACTTTCACTTCCGGCCAATAACTCTTCAGCCAAGTCGCGACTGATGCTGCAAGCCCACCTCCTCCGATCGCAACATACACCCGGTTAAACGGTCCCTCACCCGATGAAAAAATTTCGTCCGCCAAGGTCCCCTGCCCTGCCATCACCTCAATGGAGTCATAAGGAGGAATGAACACCGCCCCGGTTTGTCCGGCATAAGCCAGGGCCGCATCCTGCGCTTCCGAAAAACTATCCCCAACCAATTCAATTGTAACACTCTCTCCTCCGTGGGCCATCACTGCCTTGCGCTTCACCAAGGGCGTGGGTTCAGGCATGAAAATCGTCGCATGACATTCCAACTCCCTGGCCCCGATGGCAATTCCCTGAGCGTGATTTCCCGCCGAGGCTGCCACGACTCCCCCTTTACGTTCTTCTTCTGATAGACAAGCCATGGCATTAAATGCCCCACGCCACTTGTAGGCCTTTACCGGCCCAAGGTCCTCCCGCTTTACCCAGACCTGCTTTGGAAGCCCCTCCAGCGGCAACTGCTCTAGGGGAGTCCTTTTTCCCACTCGATACACCCGGGCTCTCGCCTGATGAATGGCTTCCCGCAACCTCTCCACTGTGTCCTTTTCGTTCACGGGTGATTCCTTACAAATTCACGCCTCAAACACACTCTCGAAAAAAATGGCTCCCATACAAAATGCAGCAGCCCCGCCGATTTAGTAAAAAATCAAACAGGGCTGCTGTCCCCCCCAAATGGTCTGAAAATGTTATGTGGGGAACCTGACCCACTTTTTACTTTTGGCTAGTGGAAATCGGAGAAATTTTAAATTTATTACCGGATTTCATCCTAACCCTCTGATTTTAAGCAGGAAATCACTATCCAGAACTCTTCCTCAATCGCGAAAACTTTTGCTCATGACCGAAAATACAGCGGCCCTGTCGACTTACTGAAAAATCAAACAAGGCCGCCTTCCCCCCAAATGATATGAATTACTACTAAACATATGATCATCTGGATTTCCGAATCCGTCTAGTAAAAAAATGAAACATTTCATTTTTTACCGAGAAGCTTGTTCAGATACCCGGAATTAACCTGTTCAAGCGGCTCCGGAGCCCTAAAGTCCCGCCCGAAATGAGCGACGAAAACCCGTCTCCACAATCCACATCCGAGGAACTCATTGCGGTCAGACGCGAAAAGCTCGGTAAGTTGAAGGAATTAGGCATCGACCCTTACGGCGCCAAATTCGAAGTCACCACCACCCCCGGCGAACTCAAAGCCGAATTTTCTGATGACAAATCAGTGACCATCGCCGGTCGTCTCCTCGCCATCCGTGACATGGGCAAATCAGTCTTCGCCACTCTCGGCGACGCCCATGGCCGCATTCAGATTTACATTAATAAGAAGGAAGTCCCCGAACTGGACTGGTCCGTTTACCAGCTTCTCGACCTCGGCGACTGGGTTGGCGTCTCCGGTTCGACCTTCACCACCGGAAAAGGCGAACCTTCCGTGAAGGTCTCTTCCCTCACCATGCTTTCCAAGGCCCTTCGCCCCATGCCCGACAAGTGGCACGGACTTTCCGATCGTGAAACGAAGTACCGCAAGCGCCACCTCGACCTGATGTCAAATCAGCCCAGCGCCGATCTCTTCATCATCCGTTCACAGATTGTCGCGGAGATTCGCAACTTCCTCCACGAACGCGGCTACCTCGAAGTCGAAACACCCATGTTGCATGACGTGGCCGGTGGTGCGGCAGCCCGCCCATTCCAGACGCATCACAATGCTCTCGATATGCCGCTCACCATGCGTATCGCTCCCGAGTTGCACCTGAAGCGTCTCCTCGTCGGCGGCCTGACCAAGGTCTTCGAACTCAACCGAAACTTCCGTAACGAAGGAATCTCCCGCCGTCACAATCCCGAATTCACCATGCTCGAAGCCTACCAGGCCTTCGGTGACTTCGAAATCATGGCCGACCTCGTCGAAGAGATGGTCTGCCACCTTGCCGAGAGGTTCTTCGGAACCCTGCAGATCGAACACCAAGACGAAAACGGAGAACATGTCCGCACCCTCGACCTCTCCCGCCCCTGGAAGCGCACTCCTTACCAAGATCTCATCAAAGGCGTCGCCGGAGACGATTGGTTCGACCTTTCTCCCGACGAGCGACGCGCTAAAGCCCAGTCCGAATTCAAGCTCGAGATTCACGACCACCTCGAAGACTACGAAGTGACCCAACAAGTCTTCGAAAAGCTTGTCGAGGAACATACCTTCGATCCCTGCTTCGTGACACACGTCGATTCCAAGCTCATCCCGCTGGCGAAGGAGAATCCTGAGAATCCGAAAGTGATCGATGTCTACGAGCTGATCATCAACGGACAGGAAATCTCACCCGGTTACTCCGAGCTCAATGACCCCGACGTCCAACGCCGGCGTCTCCAGGAGCAATCCGGAGGCGAAGCCCAGGAAATCGACGAAGACTTCGTCGAGTCCCTCGAGCACGGCATGCCCCCCGCTGGAGGCATCGGCATTGGTATCGATCGCCTGATCATGCTCCTCACCGGAGCACCGACCATTCGCGACGTCGTCCTCTTCCCGCAGCTCAAGCGAAAGGATTGATCACTTTCCCACCTCTCTCAAAGCCCGCAGGATTTTCCTGCGGGCTTTTTTTACTGCCTCTCTTCACAATTTGAGGAACAATCCCTCCATGCTCCGACTCTTCCCGATTTGCTTTTTGCTCACCTCCTGCAGTCTGCTCGAAACGCCAACCCGCATCGTGCAACAGGCTCGCTCCGCCACCGTCGACGCCACCAAGCGCGCGGCCTCTGCCACTCAAAAATTCGGTAAGAGCATCTCCGACAAGTATTTTACCAAGAACAAAAAGAGACCCGAGGAACCCACCGTCGCATCCACCAACAAAATCTTCGCCGAACTTCCCCAACCCGATCTCTATACTCCGGCTCCTGTCAGACCCACCGTTTTCATTCCCGATAGGCCCGGCACTCCTGCGGCTCCGACCCCTGAAGCCCCCGCTCCAAAGATTCCCGCCGGCACTCCTCTTCCAGAAAAGATCGACCTGCCGGATCTCCCTGACCTCCCTGACCTCCCGGAATAGCGCATTTTATTCGACCTCATAGCAACCAAGCACGGCGGTCACCATCGCCTTGCCACTCGTCGCTTCATCGTGGAAGATATGGTGCACTCCCTCCTTCTTCAGCAACTCCACTCCGCTGCCAAACTTAGCCCGGGCGTAGGTCACCACTCCACCATTTAAAGTCCGCGCTGCACGGACACCTTCAACCGCTAAAAGTGGTTCAGGGAAAGTAAAGGCAATCGCCCGGGCATCCTCCACCCGGGCCAACTTCATTGTCTCGACATTTGTCGCATCGGCAAAGAGAACCTGCACGCCACGTTCATGAAGCGTCTTCACCGTCCCCGCGTTCATCTCAATCACAACCACCGGAACCGACAGCCGATCCATCGCCTCATGAAGCGCCTGTCCCACCGGACCGTATCCGCAAATAACAACGTGATCCCGAAGCGACTCCACTTGGGATCCCAGACGGAGCTCATCGCAGCATTTGGATGGCTGAAATATTTTGAGTGATTCCAGGGGCTTCGAGACCGGCCCCGCCAGACGCATCAAGGTGGGAACCAAGGCCATCGAAACTGCCGTGCACGCCAGCAACATCTGCTCGACCCCGGGGCTCACCCCGCCCAACTCCGAAGCCCGGCCCAAAAGAACCAGCGAAAATTCCCCACTACTCGAAAGAGCGGCCCCGGCCATCAATGCCTGCTTCAAGCGAAGCCCGAGGCGTCTGGCAATCATGGCAATCACAAATCCCTTCACCGCGACAATTCCCAGCACCCCCAACCCGATAATCCACCAGAATTGCATCACAATCTCCAGATCAATCAACAAGCCCACTGACACAAAAAAGACGGTCAAGAAAAGGTCTTTAAACGGCAGCACATCTGCCAGCACTTTGTGCGAATAGATCGACTCACTCACCACCAACCCACCCGCAAA
>NHEN01000032.1 GCA_002172625.1 Verrucomicrobiaceae bacterium TMED86
CTGCTTCACTCGCATCTGTTTGTACCAGGAAGGGCTGTGTGCCTTCTAACGCTGCTTTGTAGTTTGGTAACACCAACACCGGCGCTGTACACATCCTCTCCTTAAGACCTTCAAACGCTGCTAGTGCCTCCGGCTCTGTTTCCCATTCCTCTGGTGTAGCTGGGACTACCCCATTGTCTTTGGTCATGTTGTGCAGAGGTTTCATGACATTCGCTGCATTGTAGATGAAGGTGGCGTAATAGCCCACCAATCCGAGGAAGCCTCTAAGATCCTTCTTGGACGTGGGCCTAGGCCAGCTGCGCACTGCTTCGACCTTCTCTATCTGAGGGGATATCCCTTCTCTCGAGATGACATGACCTAAGAATTTGAGCTCGTCTTTGAAAAACTGCAGCTTACTCTTTTTGGCTACCATGTTGTTCTCCCGCAACTTGTCGAGGACTTTTCTGAGATTCAGGTATAATTCCTCCACTGTGGCACCACCCACGATGCCGTCGTCCACGAAAATCCTCACCTCAGGAACATCCTTGAATACCCTCTGCATATTCCTTTGAAAGATGCTAGGTGCATTCTTCAGCCCCATAGGCAGCACTCTCCACTCGTAGTTACCAAGCGGGGTGGAAATGGCTGTGCGCTCTATGTGTTCTGGTAGGATAGGTACGTTATAGAACCCTGAGCATAGGTCGAAGGTACACCAGTACCGATGTCCTTTTCCTCCTACGTCATCCAGGAGTTCTCCTATATCTGGAAGTGGCCACTTATCCGGTACTGTGAGGGCATTCAATCGTCTATAATCGATTACCATACGGAATTTCCCCGGTTGTCCAGGTTTTGGTATGACCATGACTGCAGCACCGAATGGACTTGCAGATGGTTGAATCATGCCCAGCTCTAACAATTCTGCTAATTGCTCTCTAACCACTTCCAGTTCCTGCGGGCTCATACGCCGACTTCGTTCATAAGGAGCGCGCCCATCCCATTCTTCCTGTAGGCGAATTGGGGCTGGCTCCAGGAACTCGTTTAACTTGTCCGCGAAACGGAGTTCTTGGCGAATCACAGTGTCGTACTCAGCTGTGAGTTGTGCAGTTAACTTACTGCGCAAGTCTTCGGTCCAGAAGGTCTCCCCCAAGGTCTCTCCGTTGTGTACTAGTTGCTCAAACAGGCTGGTAAGTTGCTTTGCTGTGGAGTTCTTTACTTTCGCTAACTCTACCAGTTCACTCAATTCATACTTCTCCACACTGACAGCATGGCCTGCCTGTACTGTACCGTCCAAGATGTCCTGGACTAGTCTCTGGTGACCAGCACTTTGTATTACCTTTGGCGTCTGATTGGGTGCTGCCTGCTGCTCGCTCTTTGTCTTACTGTTTCCAAAAGGATAGAGACAGTCTCTCTCATCTGCATGGATTAAATGCACTAGCGCAGGCTCCGTCCGCGTGTCTACCCAGAGCGACATGCGCTTTCCTTCCTGCGCCAGTACGTCTGATATGCCTGTGATTTGTGCGCGATACACTCCATTTGACTGTACTCTTGCATGCAGCCGTGCTGCCATGTGATCCCAGTTTTGCGTATTCTCCTGTGGGGTCGGCTCCTTCAGTTGCATCGCTATCATTGTAGGTTCTGCGAAATCTGGAGCGGGAATTCCTTCTCTGAGTGCCTTGCGAGTGATGCGCTTGAGATCCTGCATGTCCTGGGCACCTTCTTCTGGGGATATGACTTCCAGAAAGTCAGGCCGCGCTTGTCTGATAGCATTGGCTTGTTCCCTTACTTTCGCCTCCATGCCGCCTTGGCCTCTGAGTGTGATTCTGTTGCCCTTGTGAACGGTGGAAATTGTCTTGTTCACGGCATCAAATTCACTCTGCTTCAAGGTTTCAAACCATGTCATGCCTAGAATTACATCGCAGGAGCGACCCATGGGCATCACATACGCACGCGTGCGGTATCCTAGCTTCCGGTCCAGACTGAGTTCTATGCACGCTACTTTATTGATGCGTAGCATTCTCCCATCTGCTACCTGTACCTTTAACGGGTGTTTGGCCTTCTCCACTTTCAGCCCCAGTCGTTGCACTGTTGCCTCGTTCACAAAGTCCCGACTTGCCCCGGAGTCTATCAAAGTCTCCACTGCTGGTCTCCATTTCTGTGTGCCGGACTGCTCGTGAGACCGTATGCGAGTCTGGAGAAATAGGCATCTGTGTGCCTGGTCATCGTCATTCTGTCTGCCTTGCTCAGCAGTGATGATGTCCTCAGTTGGCTGAACGTCTATCTGTTGTGCCTTCTGTCTAGTTTGCAACAAGTTGCACATCTCCACTGCCTCTTTACTCTCCAGCTCGTTGTCCGCCTGTAACACAGGTAGTGTGTGCCGTGTTGGAATCTCTTCCGGCCACGTACGTACCATGCCCAAGTATCCTTGTAGCTGCCTTCGCAGTGCGTGTTGATCTTGGTCGACTACCACTGTTGCTAGAAGATGGTCCACCATAGCTTCAGGATTGTCTCTATCTGGGCACTGTGGCGGTAATCTCTGTCTGCTTGTGTGTTTGGGAGGTGTTAATCGCTCGCGGTTGACACCTCCCCCCTCAGCTATTGGGCGTCTCTGTGGAGGCGATGTAGAATCACCTCCCCCCTCAGCAGTGGGAACACTTTCTGTGCATGGAGTTGGAGGTGATTCTATATCGCCTCCCCCCTCAGCTGTCAGGTCATCTGACGCGTCGTCTAATACTTCATCGAGTACTTCTGCACACTCGATGCGCTCTGTCAAGCAGTGCACCCATTCCTCCAGTTGGCGTGTCAGCTTCTGCTTTGAGCTCTGCATTTTGCCCTCTATCTGCGCAATGCATTCCTGAGCTGCGGGTCCGGCGCTCCTCAGGCGCAATGTTTCCCGTGCTTTCTGTAAATACCAGGGTTCTGTACGTTCATGCCTCCAGTATACTCTGCGCGCTAACGGATCTCTGTGCGCTTCACTTTTGCTCACCTGCGTGACGAGTGTGGCTCGAGCTGTGCCATACCGTACTCTGCAGTTTGGCCCAGACTGGGTGATATTTGCTGGGACACCCCCCCCTTCCCCAGGTCTGGGCTGGCCCCGTCAGAGGTTCTCTCCAACGGCATACCTATATGCCGACGGTCCATGTCTAGCCGCTTCGAAATCCTGCACTGCTGACAGCGCCGCTGGCGGTAGCTGTTCCAAGGTGGCGTCACTAACTCCTTGTGTACCTATAGCATGTACCAGTGCCGAATGCACGATATCGCCAACGTCTCTTACTTCGCACACTTGTTTCACAATTGGCGTCTGCTGGGGTGGTAATGGGCAGTCACGAGCGTAGTGCTCCTTGCTCCCACAATTGTAACAACCCTCATACTCTGCCTGCCCCACTACTGCATTGCACGCGGCATCCTTTTGGTGACCGTTGGAGTCGCTGTGTGTGGCCAGCTGCTCCCCTCGCAGGTGGAAAGCAGATTCTTTGTCAGGTGTGCGATGCATGAGTGGGCCTGGCACTGGTGTATGCGGGAAAGGCTTCCGGTATCTTGGATTTTGTGGCGCGAACCTCACATTGCGCCGCCCTCCCTGCAATACCTGGTGGGTAGCTTTGCCGTTTGGTCCAGGGAGTCCTCTTGGTGGCTGCAGTGCGCAAGCGCTATCGCCCGGGGAGCTGTGGTATCCACTGTCATCTGAGTCTCCAGAGTCCGTCACATTCGATGTGTTACTCGCCTCGTGCACCTGGCTCAAGTTCCCCTGCACATAACGTGCCCGCCTTTGCCTAGGTTGGCTCGTCGTTCCAACGGGTTTCTGCGCGCGCGTGGCTGTCTTCTGCTCTGTATCTTCGTAAAATGATTGCGCGCGGGACACCAGCTTTTTCAGATTCGCCTCCGAATAGTTGTGAGGCAACTTGTTCAGCTGCGCCCCCGCTGTGCCGTGCGCTAACTTCTGCGTTTCGGCATAGTTTTTCAGCTTGAATCTCACCCACGTCGACAGTATCCTGTGAAGTGCTGCGCCCACTATAGGGATCGTGAGCTGGCTGCTGTAGCCCAAGGCTGTAACTATGCTTCTGAGCTGGAGAAGAAGGCGTAACGCATCCTTTGGGGCTAAGCCCATAGGCAATTTCTCCGCCTCCGCTTTAGCGTCTGCCAGGCATCGCTCGCGGTCCGTCTCACAGCGCAGCAGCTCCTTGATGATCCACGCGGGAATGACGCTAGCTGGGTTTCTCCACCGTTTGGACGAGCGTTTGTGAGAATCTAACACCTCTCTGGTCCAGGCTTGGTCCAGCTCGGAATTTTTGGGCAGCAGCCTGTTCATAATTTTGGAGACTAAGACATAAGCATAGTCCGGCTGCAGCAACTGCAGCGTCTCTCGTTGAGTCACTGAGACTACCAGTAACTTCTCGATTTGAATGCGTGCTAGGTCCACTGCTTTCGCTTGATCCAGCGGTGACAACTGACTAGATTCCTTATCCATGACAGTAATGTTATCCTTGCAGAGATGAGCTAATTGCTCTAGAGCCTTTTCTACCCGCTTCCTCTGTGATTCTTGTCGCCGATCCTCATCAAGGTTTACGCGCTCGGGTCGTCTATTGCGTCGCCTGCCTTGTGAGCCTTGGTCATCACCACTGGAAGGATCACTGCCTGAATCGCCGCCTCCCGGCGCGTTGCTCTTCTTCGGTTTGTCGTCACCACTATCTGAGGACTCCTCTGAGCTGTCGCTAGGTTCAGGGTCATCTCGCGTCTGTGGGGTCGTCGTAGCGCGTGAAGTACTGTTAGTCGCTTTGGTCGACCTCCGCGCTTCCTTGGTGTCCTGGATACAAGTCCGCAGATGGTTGCTCTCCTGGGCTTCCGTGTAGCTTGGTGAGAGCTCGCGTACGTCTTGTGCACTGGCGTACTCAGTGTGCTTGAGACTCAGCGGGGTGAACCGTGGAGTTGACCCTGTCTGCTCAATCTGTAGCAGTCCCTGTGGGTTCTCCTTCCATGCACCCCCAGCTCTTCCCACTGCTGCGGTCGAGGACGCATGATTTGGTATTGACTCGAATTCTGAGAAGCCTGCCTCTCTCTCCCAGCAGTGTTCCTTGACTGCTGCCATTCCCGCTTTGGACTCCATTCGAGTTGGGGTCCTGTAAGCCGCTAGTGCTGGGTCGTATACTAACCAGTCCCCTTCCAAATGTTGCGTTCCCGTACATCGGGCGCACAGTGCTCCGCTGAACAATTTGTGCTGGAGCTGATATTGCGGGCCTTGCCCCCATTCTTCCACGGCATCTGGTCCACCACGGCGGAAAGTCGTGTGCCGTCGAGGAATGGAATCACACTCGCAGTCGCAGATGGTACATGCCGCCGATGCTTTCCAGCCCAGCACATGCACCGTCCCAATCACGGCAACAGGTTTCATGCCGCTCGTACCGTTTCGGTAGCTCAATGGCGATTTGGTCTTCGCAAGTACTTCCGTTTCGTGTTGTAGGTACTGGAAATCCTCTTCAGAACCCATCGGGTAGGCGCTCTGAAATACCTTGGCTTGCACCATGTGGTTTTCAGCAATTGTTAATGCGGGGTTACAGCTAGCCCACCCAATACGCCCTTTAGCACTGTTCCGTACTGTTTCTGCATCTTGTGGCTGTACCAGGGGCATCTGTACCAGTGCGGGTTTTACGCAATCTGATTTTCCATTCCCATCCTGCATGCACAGTGGTGCTGCAACTGCAAGCTGCTTCTGCGACACCGTAGTCTGCCATTGTTGCCTCTGCTCTACCATGGCCTCCTTGGTATCCCTGTGCAGCTGCTGGACTAGTTCTGCCAATTCCTGAAGCCTCCCAGTGATCTCTACTTTGTCCTGCTGCAATTTCTGGAGCTGATCGGTAGTCTCCATTTTGTCCCGTTGCAATTGCTGAAGCTGGCCGTTCAGAAACTCCGTCCGCTCATGTGCCGCGCGCTGCTGTAGCAATTGCTGTTGGTGTTGCTGTAGCTGTTGACTATACTGTGCATCCAGTATGCTCATCACCTGGGCATTGGCTGCCTGCTGTTGCTGTTGTTGTGCGTCCAACTGCTCCAGCTGTGTCAGCTGCTGCGCCATCTGCGCATTCTGCTGCAGGGTGTCCTCCGCTACTAGCGATGCCGGTTGCTGCTGCAGCCGTGTTGCGTTTGCGTTCGCGACTGCCCACTGTTTCTGTGCCTCTTCCTTCTGTTGGTACACATCCAGTTGTTTCTGCTGTGTCGGTTGCTGGGCTATCTGCACACTCTTCTTCCCCCCCAGCCACGCGCCGCGGCTCGTGGCTGAAGCGCGGTTACCTGCCAGCGCCGGCCACTCCGTCTGATCTTCGGCCACCAGTTGGAACGACTGCACAGGAAGGTCAACGTCTTCACTACCGTGCTCCGAACCGCTGGTCAACGAGTCACCTCCGTCTTCCGGTGTAAATAGCAGCAGGACATCAAACCCAGGCTGCCGCCCGGACTCCATGACCTCTTCAGCGCCCCAGAGCTGACGACCTTGCGCCTGCATGGTAGCGCGTTCGCCTTCGATGCAACGCCCAGTGCGGACTTGGATGTTGTAGAATTTGCGGTCCCTCTTGGCGCAGTACAGCGCCAGTCTGCAATGGCAGTGATCGATGAGAAACTCTGCCACCTCCACCAGGTCGTCGGGCTCGCCTTCCACAGTCAGCTTGCCCTCCACCTCGGCATTGTCATTTACGCAACTTGCCCGCAACCACACCACCGCCTCCGGATCCGACGATGCGATCTGCTGCAGCTTGTCGGTGATGCGCCTGTTGATGTTTTCGGAGACGCGCATAGCGCTTCTCCTGAGACCGCCCTTGCTGAACCCACCGCGTTGAGAGCGCGTGGCTGTGCCGCGTAATCCACTCGGTGGCGGTTGCAGTGGAGGCGCTGCGGGTGGTTTCTTGCGAGTCGACGCCGCCACTGAGCCATGCACCCCCTGCACAGAACTGGTCAGGGAACCCCCTGTCCTGCAGGATCTGCCCGCACCGGAGGGTGGGAGAACAGACTGGGGTGGCGCTGTACTTGCAACCTTCTCTGCTGGTTTCACTGCAGCGAGTGGCGTGCGCAGCGCGGAGACCGTATGCTTATTGGTCCACGTCGGAGCCGGCGTCTCCATCTGCGCACTGTGCTTAGCTGAGCTGCTGACTGTATCCAGTGTACTCCCCAGGTTCCCATCCCTATTCGGGGGTTTATCCTGGCGAGTAGCTTTGCGCGCGGTCTCCTGCGCCAATGCGATGTCTGCCATTCTGTCTGTAGTCCAGAAAGGGGGTGGAATGCCGTCGGGAGCGCTGTCTGGAGCATCCAGGAATTCCAGCACTCTCTGCGTCGGCACCAAGCACTCGTAGTGCTTGTTGCGCAATAACAAATGCACCGTCTTTGGCATCTCTGCCGCCGAGCTGTAGGTAGGGACAGCCTTTTGCGCTGTTGCGTCCCACACCCACACTACAATCTGCACCTGGTAGGCACAGCTGTAGGCTGTCAGCTCAGGGTGGTCTGCCCAAATGGTCCCTTCGTGCAGGCCCTGCTTGAAGTCCTCCACTGACATATCCTGGAGGTACTGCTCAGGCTGCGCGTGACAAGCGTCGAGTCCTGCCATCAACAGATCTGCGTATTCTGGGTCCTCGTAGAGCTCCACCAGTGCTGCGGCCAGGTGCTTCGCGCAGCCGGGTGTGTTAACCAACGCCCAGGACAGTGCTGCTGCCAGGCAGAAACCGTTGCCGTCCGTGGTCAATGCCATCCATTGGGAGCCCATCTGCTCACTGACTGAATCCACGAGCGAAGACGTCTCAGGGTCCTCCAGGAGGCTTCTCAGCTTTGCCTTCACTTTGCTAGTCTGTTTTCGTTTACTGCACTTAGTCCTCTTGTTTGTCAGCAGTTGTTCTATCAGCTGCAAGCTGCGCTGCTGTCGATCACGGCGCAGTCCACGTGTCCTCTGCAGCTGTTGAACGGCTAACTCAAACACAGCGTCGCAAGCCCAGTTGCCCACAATCTCTCGCAAAGCTGCGGCGCGCTCCCAGTTTTGTGACAGGATCACCAGTTTAGTGATAAAACCTGCATCCTCTCTGTCAGCAATATACTGGAGTGCTGCTGTCACCTTTTGAGACTCTGGAGAGTCCTGTTGGGCTGCGATGCTGATGAGCTCATTCCAGTGTCCAGTACACTCTGCAACTATGTCGCTCACCGAGGGCTCGTGGTGAGAAATCTGCAGATCCCACACGCATAGACCCCGACACTCCACTGGCGAGCTGCACTGCGTCAGGATAAGGCCAGCCTGCGTGAAAAAGTTCTGCAGGCGAGGAACGTCTTCTGCTGCACTCACATATGCTGCGAGTGGTCCATTTCCAGCGCGTACTACGTACACATTTCCCGCACTCACTTCGGCTTCCAGTCGCTCGGTGGTGATTTCGTTACCTGGGTTGACCAAGTTATCCCCTTGATTTCCTTTTGTACACTCTGTTGGTCCTTTGAACGTCAGCATCGGCGTCAGAGGGCCTTTGCTGCTTCCATTTGCCTCCATTTTCTCCAGAGGGACCTCCGCCAAAATTTCGCCAGGGCTCCCGCCTCTAGCGTTACTGTAAATGGGAAAAGTAACGGCGCTATGTAACGCCAAAGTAACGCTCTGCGCAGCGCCAATTTCCCTGTCCATCGAGGTGTCTGACTGTCCCTCGACTCCCGCCAATGTCCCTCCTTCGCTTCGAGTATCCGAGGGAGTGTTTTGACTCCCTTCGGATGAAAATACCAGCCGTGAGGGACTCATTTCGATCGAATCGTCGGACGCGCTCTGCGGTGGTACCGGCGCGTCCATTTCGCCAATTTCTCCATCAATTTCACTCAGAGTAGCTGGCGTGAAGGAGTCCACTGACCTTCGTACCTCTGTAGCTGTCTCAGAGCTGGGTACAAGCTGCGGTGGATCCTGTGTCAGCCCCATAGAGTCCTGTCGCGTCAATTTCTGCGCTGGTGACTCCTGGTGCTGTGGCTGCGCGCAGCTCCCGCCTTGCTGCTGTGGCTGTGCTTGCTGTGCGCGCTCATATTGTGCTAGTCTCCTTCGCAGCACCTCAAGGTCCTGCTTCAGAATTTCGACTTTTTCTGAGCCCTCCATTTGGGCTCGTGCTACGCGTCTGACAAAGTCAACTCGGCTGTTGACTCCCCAGACCCTAACGACTCCGCGCGCAGCGCAGGAGTTTCACTGCGAGACGTCACAGACCTGGAGTTTCACCTCATCCGTTTGTCTCGCTCTACCTACTCAGAACAAGGTTCTGATACCAGTTGTCAGGGTCGGACCTGACTAGATCTTTCCTGAGTATATTGCTATTGTCTATTTATAGTGCCCGAATACCAAAGTGTGTTACAGGGTTCAGTATTCAAGACGGAGCTATTCTCTCTATCTCCTTTAGTAGTGACTGCAAGTCACTACTAACTAACTAATACTAACTAGTTGTACTAATCTACTGACTAATGGTGACTCTGACACCTCCGCCCTCAGCGTACGCGATCATCCTCACAATAGTCAGTCAGTCAAGTGAGATAGGTTCACTAACATGGGGAAAGTCTCCATCCCATATTGAGGCTATCAACCCGAGTGAAATCTCACCCATCTCAATATCACCAGCCCTTTCCTTAACATCCAAGAGCTCTCGTACTAAATCTGCCGGTATCGGATATACTGCTTCTGCACTACCAGATCCAGTAGCGGTACCGCTGTTACCACTTTGTGCAGTGACTCGGTGATGTCCATACTGTTCCCTTTCCACGCATGGCTGATCTTTTGTGCAACGCTTTAAGGGAGCTCTAAGGATTGCATTGGTCCAGATATTCGTGGCCTTCTGAAACTGTGTCCCATAACGGCAGTACGTACACGTATGTTTCAAGTGAGCTAATCTTTGCATCACAGGGCGTGTAGCCAATAGACCCACTGGATTTTCTATAAACCAATATCGGGGTCTCAAACATTGTATCACTTCCTGCGCAGCCCTCACGTTATCATCTGCAGTGATAAAATCTCTATGGGGCTGTCGAGGATTTAAGCAAAAAGGTATTGGTTTACCAGTAGTCTTGGCTCGGCTATATTCTGTACACGGCGGTGAAGCCCAGATGACATCGAAATAACCTGTTGGATATGCATTCATACCACCATCCATTTCCATCCATTGACGCACAGTACAACAATGTGTAGCCTGGAATTTGGGGTTCACATCCACAGACACCGCTACGGTATTAGGATAGGCCTCCATCAATGTTTTCTCCACACTGCCTGTACCACTGTACAACACCAACACTCGGAATGGTTTGGAGGGATCTTGCCAAGAGGTAGTGGCTCCTGCCGTCGATTCCAAGTATTCGGAGACTTTACGTCGCATCTGTTCAGGAGAGGTATGCACCCATTCTCGAATCTGTCCTACCAATTCTGATGTATTAGAAGCTAAGACATCCAGCTTACGCATAGCTTCATAATCTCTCCACGTCTCCAGCTCCATACCTCCAGTGTTGATGTCCTCAATCCGTTTCCACTCATCATGTACCGGTCCAAAGCCCTTCCATCTAATCAGCCACTCCATTTGAGGAGGTTGACCAGCTTTAGAACTCACTCTATGCGCCAGGATCTGTTCCACCTCATGTTCCTCTTTCCCATCGACCATCACAGTCTCTGGAGGCTCTTCTGCTGCCCTTGTTGGCCACTTGTGGATATCAGATTCCAGGAAGGGTTTCAGTTTATCCTCAGCAAACCAGTTGTGAATCTTCCACTGATGTGGAAGCTGTAGCTGATACACCGCCGGGTTTCCTGCTGAATCTTTCTTCCGTTGGATAACCTCCAAAGGCCCATAAAACTGTGCACGCATCTTCCACTTGGTACCGCGATCACCTGGACTAGTGATAGCTTTTGCGGACAGCATCACTTTATCTCCCACTTTGTAAATGTGAGGTTTAGAGGTATGCCTCTCAAAGCCAGCTTTGTCATGCTCTAGCGCGACTTGTATCATGCGTTGAGCGCTTCGAAGATTCCTCTGCCAGGTAGTCACAAACTTCTTAGCTTGTGGACTGTGGCCTGAATGCACTCGCTCAGAGTCTAATACATGTTGTGTGAACAAGTCTAGCTGAGTACTAGGAGATTCTCCATATACCATCACAAAAGGCTTCATTCCTGTAGCTCGGCTCACCGTATTATTCATCGCGTATTCTACAGCGCTCAAATGGAGATCCCAATTGGTACCCATCTCTCCTACATAAGCCCTTAATACCTGCTCCATGGTCTGATTGCTCCTCTCTGCTCCACCGTTCGCTTGTGGGTGATAGGCAGTAGTCATCCCAGACATCATTCCAGTCAGTCGGGTGACCTCTTTCCAGAAAGCTGATGTTAACCTGGGATCTCTGTCAGAGAATATTTTCTGAGGCATGCCGTGCAATCTCCAGACGTGGTCCATGAACAGTCTGGCTGTTTTCTGTGCATCGCTGCCTTTGAAGTGAAGGGGGATCAGGTGCACCATTTTAGACAGTTTATCAGTAACTGTCATAATAGCATCCACCCCTCTTTCTGTAGCTCGCAGACCGGTTACCCAATCGATGCTAATCTCTTGCCATCGTCGTACTGGTGGTTCAGATTGATGTAGGCTCACAGCAGGACGTTGTCTGCTGACCTTGATGCGCTGGCAAATGACGCAAGTCTTGCAGTAATCTGTGACTTCCTCTACCATATTAGGCCACCAGAATCTTTGCCGGACAGTAGCTAGAGTCTTGTGTTTCCCAAAATGGCCTGCCATAGCTACATCGTGGCACTCCCGCATTACTACATTCTTCAGCCAGGTAGGTTGTGTTGGTATGACAAGTTGATAACGCCCGTCGTACAGCCTCCATAACAACTTTCCCAACACTCTGAATTCTTTGGTGTGTTTGCCTTCCGCTGCCTTTCTCCATTGTTGACATTGGTTATCCTTCAGCTGTGCATGATGTAATTCTGACAGAAAGGTGTCTAGGCGTGGTGCTGTTGCTCCCTCTGTTGCTACCAAACTAGTCTTCGCCTGTTTCTGTCGTATTAGCTCTGTATATGCCGTCGGTGCAGGGTACGTAGTTCTCGCAGATGTGGCCCTGGTCGTAGCCGCGTGAAGCCAGGCCATCTTCTCCTTACTTCTGTCTGATGGCCGCAGCGGAGGACACCACCATACCTGTACTGGCCATTTAGTAGGTGGTCTCCCACCATCCTGCGCATAGAACAGTGGTGTTCCGGTAGCATAGGTGTACACACATTCTACGTCTCTCATTGAGTGGAGTTTCTCTTCCCACTCTGCGCCCTGAAAGTACGGTAGGATGAAACATGCAGCTGTGTCTGGGTTCTCCAGGCGCGCTTGCTCAAACTTCTGTAACAGTGCTGATATTCTGAAACCGTCCTTTGCTGTGTAAGGCGGGTTGCACCATACCACTTCTCCTCTCCAGTCTTCCTGCAGGCAATCTGTCCAATATTTGGATAGTTGCGCGTTCCTGCCTAAGGCATCGGTACACGCATCTACTGTGAAGGTATAAAACCTGTGCCAACGTTGGAATTCCTTCGGGTCGAGTTGCCAGTCCTGCGCGTCAAGTAAGCGCATGGGTGGTGCTACCGCTGCTGTGTGGACTATGGGTGGCCTGCTTGTCTGGCCCTCCAACTGTGGTGCGATATGCCCTTGGCTAAGCTCCGTCCACGTGCGGCATAGGTCTGCTTCTTGCGCAAAAGCATATGTGCCAGTGTCGTCCCCCCCATTGTCTGTCTCCTGCGCCACATTCACCCTGCCGTGAGGCATCACACCTGTCGGCAGTGTAGGGTCTCCATGAATGGTTTCTGTGGAGGCAGCAATGCGCCGTGTTGAAATTGCTTTTGGCGCGTTCACCAGGCGAGGTGGTAAAAGCACTGAGTTGTCTGGCATAGAATGCGCGCGGCTCTTTGACGTAAAGAACTCCAACCTTTGCTCCTCATTCTGCAGGTCATCCCCAGTGTCCAACATTTGTGCCCACTCCTTCCATTCCGAACTCGCCTCCAAACCCTGCCTGGCGGTAGGTATATTCTGCATGTAGTCAGGACGTCGGGACAGCGCATCGGGCACCACTAGAGACGTGCCTTTGACGTATGTCATTTGCGGCACTCCTTGTTCTTGCAGGATCTCAATCCATCGTGCCTGCCTGCGGTTCACTGCCCTGCCCGGGTGGATCAGGGTCGCGAGAGCCTTGTGATCGCCCTGTAATTGATACTGCGTCCCCAGCACGTAATGCCGGAACTTCTCAGTTGTCGCCCACACCAACGCCAGTAGTTCCTTCTCCGTAACACTGTAGTTGATCTCTGCGGGTGAAAAGGTCTTGCTGGCAAAACTGACTGGCTGCCAACCCTTGCCTTGATCCTGCATTAGGACTGCTCCCATGGCTGCTTCACTCGCATCTGTTTGTACCAGGAAGGGCTGTGTGCCTTCTAACGCTGCTTTGTAGTTTGGTAACACCAACACTGGCGCTGTACACATCCTCTCATTAAG